>NZ_JBIXLP010000093.1:0-96436 GCF_053543535.1 Providencia sp. AGC89 | reverse complement strand
GGAAACTTGCCTTGAGATGAGTCTTCCCTGACCCTTTAAGGGTCCTAAAGGAACGTTTAAGACTAAGACGTTGATAGGTTGGGTGTGTAAGCATAGCGATATGTTGAGCTAACCAATACTAATGAACCGTGAGGCTTAACCTGACAACACCGAAGGTGTTTTAGAGATTGAGAGATGACGTAGATTCAATGAGCGTGAGAAGCCGAGAGGCGAGGGACATGGCAGCTTGTTCAAGATTGTAGTTCTGGTTTAGTGACGAAATGTGCTAAACGGGAACAAACCGAATTTGTCTGGCGGCAATAGCGCGGTGGTCCCACCTGACCCCATGCCGAACTCAGCAGTGAAACGCCGTAGCGCCGATGGTAGTGTGGGGTCTCCCCATGTGAGAGTAGGGAACTGCCAGACATTAAATTAGTGAGAAAGCCACCCATTGGGTGGCTTTTTTGCGTTTGGGGGGTAGGTGATGAGGCGTGGCAGTGTGGAGCAAAGAGTGAGGTGTTCAGTCTCAGGGCGACTCTGATTGTGAGGGCTCTGCCTAGGGTAATGAGGCATTGAGACCACTGCATATTTTATTATCCTGTAGGCTAACTTCTAACTTCTAACTTCTAACTTCTAACTTCTAACTTCTAACTTCTAACTTCTAACTTCTAACTTCTAACTTCTAACTTCTAACTTCTAACTGCTAACTGCTAACTGCTAACTGCTAACTGCTAACTGCTAACTGCTAACTGCTAACTGCTAACTGCTAATGTCTAGCTTCTAAATTAACAGTCTGATTAGCAGGGGAGTAGGCTCACTCCTCATTAGTACAGAGATATTTTTTTCCTGCCCATCTCGTTTTAACTTGTTTATTCCTTTATTCCTTATGAACTGAGCGGACTCTGTTTTTGTAACCCATCATCCTGATTTTTTATTCCTCAAGTTTTCGTCTGGCCGTGATTTGAGGCGGTGTTAATCCTCCCTCAACGGTGCAATAACATTGTTATGTTGAATAAGTGTGTGGAATTTAAAGTAGTAAGTAACAGCTCACCTATCGAGGTTGGTTTAATACATTGAGAAATAAAAATAAATCAATCAGCTAGGGGAGAGACTAAAGCTAGGAGTAGAGAGGTTTAGCATCAGCTCATCCGAAAAGTGTAATGATATTGGTGTGGTGAATAGGTGTGTCGGATCTAAAGTAGTGAGTAACAACTCACTGAGTTGGGGGGATCAAATGCAGTGTGAAGCTAGCGTGAGTTTGGCTGTAGAGTAAGGACTGAGCAAGGCATGAGGAAGTTGGGCATCAGTTCACTCTGAATGCACAGTGATATTGATGTGTTGAATGGGCATGTCGGATTTAAAGTAGTAAGTAACAACTCACTTATTGGGGGGAGTTTAATATGTTAAAAAACAAATTAAATCAATTGCCTAAGGTAGAGGCTAAGCTGGGAGTAGAGATGTTTGGCACTAGTTCATGCGGAAAGTTTAATGATATTGGTGTGGTGAATAGGTGCGTCGTATTTAAAGTAGTGAGTAACAACTCACTGAGTTGGGGGGGATCAAATGTAGTGTGAAGCTAGCGTGAGTTTGGCTGTAGAGTAAGGACTGAGCAAGGCATGAGGAAGTTGGGCATCTGTTCACTCTGAATGCACAGTGATATGGATGTGTTGAATGGGCATGTCGGATTTAAAGTAGTAAGTAACAACTCACTTATCGGGGTGAGTTTAATATGCTGAAAAATAAAATTAAATCAATTACCTACGGGAGGAGCTAAGCTGGGAGTAGAGAAGTTTGGTACTAGTTTATGCGGAAAGTGTAATGATATTGGTATGGTGAATAGGTGTGTGGTATTTAAAGTAGTGAGTAACAACTCATTTGTCGGGGTTAGTTTAATATGTTGAAAAACAAAATTAAATCAATTAGTTAGCGTAGGTCTAGGCTGGGGTAGAGAAGTTTGGTACTAGTTTATGCGGAAAGTATAATGATATTGGTGTGGTGAATAGGTGTGTCGGATCTAAAGTAGTGAGTAACAATTCACATTTCTAATGTAGTAACAGGAATGAGGAAAATTATTTGTCTTTACTGCTGATATGCCGCTAGCTTGCTTTATTGAGAGATAGATTATTTATAATTGATTAAAAATAATAATGACTAAATGAAACTACTTTACTTGTTTTTCCTTCTTTTGCCATAAAATATCTATCGGTTTAATGGTTTTTATGGTGTTAATTAGTTCATTAATAACGTCTGTTTTTTCATCAATAAACTCATAAATATCAATAGATAAAAATAAACTAATCAATTTTACTCATATAGAAAATTAATATTTCTTTAGCCAGTTTATGATGAAAAAAAACTCAATTGTTTATTTTTTTATATAAAAATTGTTAAATTGATGTTTCATTTACTTACATTTATACTATTTTAAAGCAGTTAATATCATTTCAAGTTATCACGTTATAGATGAAGTTTGCTTATAAATGAAATTATCAAAGGAAATAGTTAGCGTTCGGATACGAAAGATAATCGACTAAGCGTGCTGTATTTCTGGTTAACAATGTCTGTGTACCAAAGGTGGATCAGATGAATAAAACAAAAAGTGCGAATCAAAAAATTTTTGATCAGATCCTTTCTGTGAATAAGCAGAAAGAGAATGAATTTAACAATGGCCAAGATGGCGCCACGATCCTTTCCTTACTTGTGATGTTCTTTGTTCCATTTTTACTGCTAAATGTCGTAAGAAATGCTATTGGGATTGATTATAGTTTTGCTTCTGTTATTGGGATGCTGGCAATTAGTGGGATTATTACTATCGCACTGTTTAAGACATTAAAAATTAGCTCTCAATTTGCAGATAAACATATTGTTTTAGACCGATTGCTTTCTCGTTACACACCGAAAAATAAACAAGAATTCCAACAATTACAAGAGGAAAGAAAAACAAAATCTGCCGATTTTTATTCTCTTGTAGAAGATTGGGTTAATGTAGAAAAACAATACTATGCAAGATAGAACCGAATAACGATAATAAAAATATTCTTAAATATTATTAATATCCTTCTTTTCTCTACGCAGAAAGAAGGATTTTTTTTGTCTGACCTAAACCACCCACCTCCTTATGAGGCTGTCTTTTATAGATAAGTCCTTCACATTATCTGAGAAACTTTTTTGAACTAAATGCTTAGCTTACGATCAACTCTTCAACGGATTTAATTGGGGCTCCTGAGATGATGGAAAGTAATAATGAGCGGGCTAAAGAACAACGTGCACATACTAAACTTGGAGAACCAAAAAGACCGGTCAGGTTTGTAATAAATGGCCTCAAACTTGGCTCGGTATCCAAGTAAATCGGTAGTAAAATCGTTTAGCTCACTGGCCAGTATGGAGGGAGATAGGAACGTTAACATACCCGCAGAGAATATTAGTGAAGCCATTTTTAGTGCGACAGTAAAACTGGTCACTGCTATTCCTTTCTTCTCGCGATAGAAGATGCTACCAAGCTACAATCATCGTCCTACTCAAGCAGATTTAGGGTATGTGAACCAAGGTAATCATCATCGAGGTTTGCTTACTCATAGCCTTTTGTTGTTTGCTCCTAAAACACTTAATGTTATCAGGTTAATTGAACAATAAAGATGGTCGAAAGACCTGAGATATCCGTTGTAAGGGTTTAAAATGACCTTACAAAGAAAAAGAAGGTGATAAATGGGAAAGAGCATTATGTAATATCGCTGTTTATCTAGGCACCACGGTAGCTAATGTTATCGTGAAGCTGACGTCTAGAAAAAGAGGTAGATAAGTTTTACTCGAAAGATTGCTGATAGGGTTACACTATTAGCCTGCATCCTTATTGGAGCAATCACTGCGTGGTTTTAGTCTGACAATAACAAACGGCTCGATACACTGAACCGTTTGTTGTGGTAATAAAGTCAGATTTAGTGAGACTTACCTTGTTCAATACCCAAACCAATTTGTGAACGAATAAATTGCTCTTTAAAGCGTTCTCTTTCCATTTTCCCTTGTTCTGAATTGTCAGTAACAGAGAATAACCATGAGGCAACGAATGCAACAATCATGGAGAAGAAAGCAGGGTATTCATATGGATAGATTGGTTTTTCATGATGAAGAATGCTGACCCATATAGTTGGACCTAGGATCATTAAGACAACGGCGGTAATCAGCCCTAACCAGCCTCCTGCTAATGCACCGCGAGTCGTGAGTTTGCGCCAGTACATTGATAGTAAAATAATAGGGAAGTTACAGCTTGCAGCGATGGAGAATGCTAAGCCGACCATGAAAGCAATATTTTGTTTTTCAAACAAAATACCAAGGCCAATTGCAACAAAACCTAAGATGACAACCGTAATTTTTGAAACGCGTAATTCATCTTTTTCGTCAGCCTTACCATTTTTCATTGCCATCGCATAAAGGTCATGAGATACCGCAGAAGCGCCTGCGAGTGTCAATCCAGCAACAACCGCAAGGATGGTGGCGAAGGCAACCGCAGAAATAAAGCCAAGGAAGAAATTGCCCCCAACAGCATCAGCAAGGTGAACTGCAGCCATATTAGTTCCGCCAATGAGCGCCCCAGCAGCATCTTTAAATGCAGGATTTGAACTGACAAGCACAATAGCGCCGAAACCAATAATGAAAGTCAGTATATAGAAATAACCGATAAATCCTGTTGCATAGAACACACTCTTACGCGCTTCTTTGGCATCACTTACGGTAAAGAAACGCATAATAATATGAGGAAGACCGGCGGTACCAAACATTAATGCCAAGCCAAGCGATAAGGCGGATATCGGGTCAGATACTAGGCCTCCAGGGCTCATAATAGAAATGCCATTCTTATGGATTTCTACAGCCTCTTTAAATAATGTATTGAAATTAAAGCCTACATGTTTCATGACCATAACCGCCATGAATGTTGCACCAGCAAGTAAGAGAATGGCTTTGATGATTTGTACCCATGTAGTTGCTAGCATCCCACCAAATAATACGTACAACACCATGAGAATACCAACGATAACCACGGCTACATGATAATTTAAGCCAAATAATAATTCGATCAGTTTACCTGCCCCAACCATCTGGGCAATGAGATAGAGTGCTACAACGACAAGTGAGCCAACAGCAGACAAAATACGAATTGGTCTTTGTTTTAATCGGTAAGATGCTACGTCAGCAAAAGTGTAGCGACCTAAATTTCGTAAGCGCTCGGCAATTAAGAATAGAATGATCGGCCAGCCAATTAAAAAGCCAATCGAGTAAATTAAGCCATCATAGCCAGAAGTATAAACAAGAGCGGAGATCCCCAAGAAAGAAGCTGCAGACATAAAGTCCCCTGCAATTGCCATCCCATTTTGGAACCCTGTAATTTTCCCACCGGCAGTATAGTAATCGGAGCGAGAACGTGTTCTTTTTGATGCCCAGTAGGTGATATATAACGTGAAGCCAACAAAAAGTAAGAACATGATAATTGCTTGAATATTGATAGGCTGACGTTCCACATCCCCTGTCAATGCGTCTGCAAACACGATTGATGAGGTAAAAAAGAGAATGAGTGAGAGCAATATTTTCATTTTTCTACCTCTTTTAAGATTTCTGCCGTTAAACGGTCATATTCACCGTTGGCACGAATAACATATAGCCCAGTTAATACAAATGAAATGACGATTAGCCCTACACCGACAGGGATCCCCCTTGTGATGTAAGAGCCTTCAGAGATAGGTGTACCTAACCAGCTTGGATCAAAAGCGATAAGAAAAATAAAACCTACATACAACACGAGCGTTATTATCGATAACAACCATGAAAAGCGACTACGTTTCCTGACCAATTCCTTGAAGCGAGGGTTATCCTCTACCTTTTCGTAAGCAGTAGCATTCATCAGAGTTCTCCTCTGTTATACTCGTCATACTTCAAGTTGCAGTGTCGTTGGCGGTGTTCACTCGTACTAGTCACATATCTATATATGCTCTTAGTGACTCATTCACTTGCCTTCTAGTTGCACCTCAAATTATTTAGAGTAAATCGTCTTATTGGGATGTATGTAAGGCCACCCGGTAAAGGCGGCCCTTTTGGCGTTATGACATACTCATAGACTGTTTTTCTTCGAGTAGTTTTTCGACAACACCTGGATCTGCCAGAGTGGAGGTATCTCCAAAGTTACTGGTATCTCCTGATGCAATTTTTCGTAGGATACGACGCATGATTTTACCGGAACGGGTTTTTGGTAATGAATCCGTCCAGTGAAGAACATCCGGTGTTGCAATTGGACCAATTTCTTTACGAACCCAATTGCGAACTTCTGTGTATAGCTCTGGAGATGGCTCAACCCCTGATATTAATGTGACATAAGCATAAATTGCTTGGCCTTTAATATTGTGAGGAATACCAACTACTGCGGCTTCAGCCACTTTTGGATGTGCAACGAGGGCTGATTCTATCTCTGCGGTACCTAAACGGTGACCTGAGATATTCAATACATCGTCAACACGACCTGTGATCCAATAATAGCCATCTTCATCACGGCGAGCACCATCTCCACTAAAGTACATACCTTTAAAGGTTGAGAAATAAGTTTGCTCGAAACGCTCGTGATCGCCAAATAAAGTACGGGCTTGCCCCGGCCATGAATCGACAATCACTAAATTACCTTCTGTAGCCCCTTCGATAGGCTCACCAAGGTTATCAACTAATGCAGGTCGAACACCAAAGAAAGGTAAAGTTGCGGAACCGGGTTTCAATGTTGTTGCACCGGGAAGTGGTGTGATCATGAAGCCACCAGTTTCTGTCTGCCACCATGTATCAACCACAGGGCATCGGCTATTACCAATTTTTTTGTAGAACCATTCCCATGCTTCAGGATTAATGGGTTCCCCCACAGAGCCTAAGATGCGCAGAGAACTACGATCAGTGCCTTCAATGGCTTTATCACCTTCAGCCATTAACGCACGGATTGCAGTTGGTGCAGTGTAGAGGATATTGACTTGGTGTTTATCAACAACCTGACTCATTCTGTTTACTGATGGATAGTTAGGCACACCTTCAAACATTAAGGTTTTTGCCCCATTGGATAATGGCCCATATAACAAGTAACTATGGCCGGTAACCCAACCCACATCAGCAGTACACCAATAGACTTCACCTGGGTGATAGTCGAAAGTGTATTTAAACGTGAGCGTTGCATAAACTAAATAGCCCCCAGTGGTATGGAGGACACCTTTAGGTTTACCTGTAGAACCAGAGGTATACAGAATGAATAGGGGGTCTTCAGCACTGATTTCTTCAGGAGGACAGTCTGTACTGACACCTTTAACCACGTCATGCCACCATAAGTCACGTCCTTCAACCCAACTCGGTGGATTACCGGTACGCTGATAGACGATCACATTGGATACGGTGGTTACATGTGGGTTGGCTAGTGCATCATCCACATTTTTTTTCAGGGGGATTGCACGGCCTGCGCGTAGGCCTTCATCAGCAGTGATGATAAGCTTGGCTTTACAGTCAATGACACGACCAGAGACTGCCTCAGGAGAGAAACCCGCAAAAATGACTGTATGGATGGCACCAATACGAGCACAAGCTAGCATGGCTACAGCGGCTTCTACAACCATTGGCATATAGATAGCAACGACATCGCCTTTGCGGATACCTTGTTGCTTTAACACATTTGCAAACTGACAAACATCTTGATGCAATTCACGGTAAGTGACATTTTTTGACGATGATGGGTCATCGCCTTCCCAAATAATAGCTACTTGGTCGCCTTTTTCAGCCAGATGACGATCCAAACAGTTTGCACTTAAATTTAAAGTGCCATCTTCAAACCAACGGATATCGATATGTCCGGGGTCAAAAGACGTGTTCTTGACACGGGTGTACGGTTTAATCCAATCAACGATTTTTCCTTTTTCGCCCCAAAATCCTTCAGGGTCTTGAATCGAGCGTTGGTACTCATCGTTATACTGTTGTTCGTTTATCAGGGCATTTTTTGCAATTTCAGCAGGAACGGGATGTTTAGTTATTTGAGTCATATTATTATCTCCTTGCAGATGTTAATACTATGTCAAAAAATGGTTAACTAAAGCACGAAATATAAATTTGTTTTTCTTTTGCGCGGAAGATCACGTATTAATTGTAATGGGATTTGCAGAATTATCATTTGATGCTAAATATTAAATCAGTGTATTAACCTTAAAATATAGCAAATGTTAGAATTAAAGAAAAATAAAAGGCGGTGATATTGGTATTAGTTACTGTATAAGGGAGTTCTTGTAGCGAATGAGAAAACCCACATTTTTTTTATGGATTTGATAATGATTTTCATTAACAGTAAAATAACTATAATAGATAGTAATTCACAAGGTGCGAAGTTAAGCAAGTGCATACCCTATGAGCCTTGTGGTGAAAAATGAGAAACATAGCGGTATTTACGTCACTGGAGACAATAATATGAGTTATACATTACCTGCTTTACCTTATGCTTATGATGCGTTGGAACCACATTTTGACAAACAGACCATGGAAATCCACCACACTAAGCACCATCAAACCTATGTGACTAACACAAATACAGCGTTAGAAAAACTGCCAGAATTAGCAGGTTTGGACATCGATGTTCTGATTCAAAAATTAGATCAAATTCCAGCTGATCAGCGCACTTTTGTACGCAACAACGCTGGTGGTCACTCAAACCATAGTCTGTTCTGGAAAGGTTTGAAATTAGGTACTGAATTAAAAGGCGAACTGAAAGCGGCTATTGAACGCGATTTCGGTAGCGTTGATGCATTTAAAGAAGTATTTGAAAAAGCTGCTGCAACTCGTTTTGGTTCAGGTTGGGCATGGTTGGTTCTGAAAGATGACGGTAAATTAGCTGTTGTTTCTACAGCTAACCAAGATAGCCCATTGATGGGTGAAGCTATCTCAGGTACTTCAGGCTACCCTATCATTGGTTTAGATGTATGGGAACACGCTTATTACTTGAAATTCCAAAACCGCCGTCCTGATTATATTAAAGCGTTCTGGTCCGTTGTTAACTGGGACGAAGCTGCCGCACGTTTTGCAGCAAAAGCTAAATAATTAATTTTTTTATTAAATAGCGAGTGGGCGTAGCATCATAGGTGCTACGCCTTTTTATTTTCCGGTGTATTGGATTGTTATCTGTCTTGGCATTCTTTATGATGAGTCTCTATCGCTATTCAAATGGAGAATATCGTCAATGTCATGTTTACCCCAAGTTTTTATCGGTAAAGTCCAAGAGACTCAATCTTGTGGTCAAAGTGCGATCCATAAACAGGCTGCGGATGGTTTGCTGGCTTTAGGGCAATTAGGGCTAGAAGGGGATGAACAGGCAGAAAAACGTTTCCATGGTGGGCCAGATAGAGCCCTATGTCATTATCCACGTGAGCATTATCATTATTGGTTGAACGCTTACCCTGAGCTTGAGGATTTATTTGTTGCCTCTGCATTTGGGGAAAATATATCAACACAGGGTATGACCGAAGAAAACGTATTTATCGGGGATATTTTTGCATGGGGTAATGCGCGGATACAGGTCACGCAGCCTCGCTCTCCATGTTATAAGCTTAATGGGCTTACGGGGATCGAAAACTTTGCACAGTTGATGCAAGAGCGTGGTTGCTGTGGGTGGCTTTATCGGGTGATAAAAACAGGAAATGTCAGCGAAAACGAACCATTAACGCTATTAAGCCGTAATAGTGACGTTTCAGTACAAGAAGCGATTATGATTGCTTTTCATGCCCCCTATGATGAACAACTCTATCAGCGGTTGCTAAGTGCAGCAGGGTTATCCGCAAGCTGGAGTTTAACCATGCAAAATCGCTTAGAACACCACCAGATTGAAGAATTTAGCCACCGCTTGTTTGGAAAACGGGGCTAGGTTGCCGTATCTCAAAGTTAGACATGCCTAATTTTTAATTAGGCGTTTTTCTTTTTTTGGCGTTCCGTTAACTTTTTACTTTATTGTTTACTCAATTCACTACGTTTACTTTGTAGTTCGTTTTGTAATTGCGCTAATTCTGATTCAATTATAGGTATTGCCCTTTTTAAATGAGCTAGCTCTAATTTATAGATTGAAGGCATTTCATTATCGCTCAAGATACGCTGATTATTTGAGGTACTACCACGGATTAGCTTGTCATAATCGTTTTGTAATTTCTCTGTAAGCTGTGTTAATTGTGATTTTAACTGAGTTAATGCTTTAAATTTATTTGGGTTATGTTGATAACTTGAACTGAGTATATTATTTCTCGACTTTTCTATATCACTTTTTAATTTCGATAGGTTAGCCATTAGCCCTGAATATTCTTTATCATTTGGTCTCCAATACGGTTCTTTATATAAGTCATTAATAAATATATCAACTTTAGCTTTTATATTCTGGGTGTTTTCCTTAAGTTCAATAACTCTTTTTTGCTTTATCGTTTTATTTTTGGTCATTAGTTCAATGATATTGAGCGTATTGGCTCTTTGTGGCGCATTGCGTCTGAGCTCATGAATAGAGGCATCAGATAATTTATTAAATGCCATTGTGTATGCCTTATGGATACAGAGAGACTTGTTTTCAATAACGTTAGAGTGCTGAAGTGTTAAGGTTTTATTTAGTCTACTAACAGACTCTTGGATATTATAGTAATTGTTAACGGTAAGTTTTTCAGATGAATTGTAGATGTTCTTTAGGAGTTTTTTTATATCAGAATGGCTGATTTTTCCTTTTTTATCCGCTTGGTTAACAGCAGTTTCAAAAAAACACTCAAGTGATGAAGTTGATGGAGTCTGTGGTAATTCTGTACGCATGATATTCTCATTTTAACGGTAGAGGATAATTTTCATGTTTACATAAAATTATTAAAAAAGGCTTTCATTAATACCCCAAAATTATCTGTTTTTTATAATAGGGTCTTTGTTGGCTCGTACGATAAAGCTGAATATAGGTGTGAAAGAATAAATATCGAAGAGGACATTTTTTGAATTTTGAGTAAGATAACGATTTCAAACCTCCAAACACAAAGGTTGGTAAAAACGTATGCTGCAATATGATTTAAATGATCTCTATTACTATGTGAAAGTCGTTGAGCATGGTGGTTTTTCCCAAGCGGGTTTAGCTCTTGGGGTTCCTAAATCTAAGTTAAGCCGACGTATTGCAGATTTAGAGAAAAAGCTAAATGTTTCTTTAATTTATCGTTCAACTCGCCAATTTCATGTCACAGATGTAGGGCAGGTTTTTTATCAGCAATGTAAAAATGTGGTGGATGAAGCCGAAATTGCTCACGAATTGATTTGTTCTGTTCAGTCTCACCCGAAAGGTACGATAAAACTGTCTTGTCCTGTTGCATTGTTGCAAGTGTATCTTAATGAATTACTTGTTGATTTTATGGCGCAATACCCAGATATCGATATTCAGATATTGGCAGTTAATCGCCCTGTTGATGTGATCAGTGAAGGGCTGGATTTGGCAATTAGGGTGCGTTCTTTACCTCTTGATGACTCCGGTCTAATGATGAAAGTGCTGGGGTATTCTCGCAGGATATTGGTTGCAAGTCCGCAGTTATTTGTAGAACGAGGGGCACTCATTGAGCCTGAAAAGCTGGTGGATTACCCGATGTTAGCGAATACAGAGCACTCGCAAAACTATACGTTAACACTGAAAAATAGCGATGACCTGAGTTTTACACAGCATTTCACCCCTAAATTAGCCACAACTGATGTGTTAACGTTATACCGCGCGGCACTTAAAGGGATTGGCATTGCAAGGTTGCCTTATGGCGTGGTGGAAAAGGAAATTGCCTCAGGGGACTTGGTGGAGGTATTACCTGAATGGCGTTTCCCTGAAGATATTATTCATGCGGTTTATCCATCTCGCAAAGGGTTGTTACCATCAGTACAATTATTATTGAATTATTTAGCAGATAACATTTCACCGTCAGTAAAATAACCCCCCAATAGCCTAAGGTTATCGAGGGGTCATACATTATTTATTGTGTTTCAGGAATACGGCCAAATTTGCCGCTGTTGAAGTCATTTACAGCTTTATTAATTTCGTCCATGCTATTCATAACAAATGGGCCGTAACCAACAACCGGTTCGTCAATCGGGTCACCGCTTAGCAGTAATACTAAGGCATCTTCTGTTGCTTCTAGCACAATGTTGCTTTCTGTATTATCAAGGATCATCAGTTCACCTTCATTTAAGGCAGAACGCCCATCAACAAATATTGAACCGCGTAGCATGACTAACCCTACGTTACGACCTGATTTTGTCTGTATGCCAACAGTTTTTCCCTGATTGAGTTGTAAATCCCAAACATCTAACGGGGTATAGGTTTTGGCTGCCCCTTTGTGGCCTAAATAATCCCCTGCAATCACACGCAGTGTGCCTGCTTCGTTCGGCAGTGTGACTTTTGGCATAGTTTGGCTTTCCAATAACTGGTAGCCGGGTGCCGCTGATTTGTCTTTTGCAGGCAAATTGACCCACAGTTGCACCATATCAAGAGTGCCACCTTTTTTCATAAAGGCATCAGACTGATATTCTTGATGCAAAATACCCGATGCCGCAGTCATCCACTGAACATCGCCTGGACCTATCACACCGCCTTCACCAGTAGAATCATGATGAGCTACTTCCCCATCATACACTATCGTAACGGTTTCAAACCCACGATGAGGGTGCTCACCAACTCCTCGATTCTTTGCTTCTGAGCTGGGGAAATTGAAAGGACCTGCTCTATCGAGTAATAAGAATGGGTTGAGGTATTTCCCATGGTTATCGTAAGTAAACATTGAACGGACAGGAAAGCCGTCTCCTACCCAATGGCTACGAGGAGATTGATAGATACCAATAATTTTTTTCATGGTTTTGCTCCTAAACTGTTTTGATGACTGAATAATAAAGGAGCAAATCATTCGGCAGTAGGGGCAAAAATAGGTTTCATTGTTCCAATAAAAGAACAATCAAGGTTGAGGTTATTATCCTATTTATAGAACAGAGTTTATCAAAATCCAGACTACTCAGCTTAAAACTGATGAATTAATCTAAATAACACGAAAACGGAGCGGTTATCGTTCTATTTTTGATTCTAAATAAATTTCTGACTTCATCGATTGAGAGGTTTTATCATGAGTATTCCAGCAAACTTTAATGGCCAGCGCCCTGTTATTAACCCAAACGATGCTGTGATGTTATTAATTGATCACCAAAGTGGGCTTTTCCAAACTGTAGGTGATATGCCAATGACTGAATTGCGTGCTCGCGCATCTGTACTGGCTAAAATGGCTTCACTGGCAAAAATCCCAGTGATCACTACGGCTTCTGTACCTCAAGGCCCCAATGGTCCGTTGATCCCAGAAATTCACCAAAATGCACCACATGCACAATATATTGCACGTCGTGGCGAAATTAATGCATGGGATAACCCTGAGTTTGTGGCAGCGGTAAAAGCGACAGGCAAAAAACAACTGATTATTGCAGGTACCATTACTAGTGTTTGTATGGCTTTCCCTGCGATTAGTGCGGTGATGGATGGTTACCAAGTATTTGTTGTTATCGATGCATCAGGTACTTATAGCAAGATGGCACAAGAAATTACCTTGGCTCGTGTGGTTCAAGCAGGGGTTGTCCCTATGGATACAGCCGCGGTTGCTTCTGAGTTACAAGGCACTTGGAACCGTGAAGACGCTGCTGAATGGGCAATGGCCTACACGCAAATTTTCCCTGCTTATCAATTATTAATTGAAAGCTACAGCAAAGCGCAAGATGTTCTGAAAAATAATGAGCAATTAGATTCTGAACGTTAATTCGCGATAACCCCCACATTTAACTTACGAAATTAATTCAGGCAGCTTAATGACTGATAAAGCTGCCTATTTGTAATTGAATTTTAAGGAAATATGATGAAAAAGCTTACATTACCTTTGCTGGTTTCTTTGTTTGCGCTTGGTACAGCACAGGCCGCAGACTATAAATTAGATGCAACTCATACTAAAGCCGTGTTTTATATTGACCACTTTAATACTTCTACCAATAGTGGCGGTTTTCACAATATCACTGGAGATATGAGTTATTCTCCGGAAAAACAAACTGGTAGCGTCAGTGTAAAAATTCCAGCGGAGACCTTAAATACTGGGTTATCAGCATTTGATAATCATATTAAAAGTGAAGATATGTTAGATGTTGCAAAATATCCGACCATTGAGTTCAAATCGACTAAATGGAATTTTGCAGACAACAAACCTGTTTCTATTGATGGTGTGTTGACTATGAAAGGCCAATCACATCCAGTTCAGTTAAAAACTACCAAATTCGGTTGCTATTTCAGTCCAATTTTTAATGCTGATGTGTGTGGTGGTGATTTCGAAACCACTATTGACCGTACGCAATGGGGGGTTGATTTCCTAGTGAAGGATGGCATGGCCAAAAATGTCACTATCCAAATTCAAGCCGAGGCTATTAAACAGTAATTGATGGGGAGTTAAAGATTTATTATGTTGAGTTTTACACGAAAAAATACGTTTGTGACATCGACATTATTTGCTGTTGCACTGACTCTTGGTACCGCACAGGCGGCAGAATATAAAGCTAGCGATAAAGAAGGCCCAATTAAAATTGTGAACTTGGATGAATTAGAAAGCCAAGTTGCCAAAAGTATGGATAAAGGTGCTTTTGGTTATATTCGTGGTGGTGCTGAAGATGAATTGAATCTGAAGAAAAATACGCAACATTTTGATAATAAATATATTATACCAAGAGTGATGCAGGGAATTGAAATTTCAGATATCGACCTTTCAACTGATTTTTTAGGAATTAAACTAAAAACCCCTATTATTCAAGCGCCGATGGCGGCCCAAGGATTAGCACATAAAGACGGGGAAATTGCGACAGCAAAAGGTATGGCTAAAGCGGGTTCTATTTTCTCGTTAAGTACCTATGGTAATAAAACAATTGAAGAAGTTGCTGAAGTTTCAGGGGAAAACCCGTTCTTTTTCCAGCTTTATATGAGTAAAAATAATGCTTTTAACGAATTTACGTTGAAGAGAGCCAAAGAAAGTGGTGCTAAAGCGATTATTTTAACCGTTGACTCTCCAGTTGGTGGGTATCGTGAAGATGATATTCGTAATAACTTCCAGTTCCCGCTAGGCTTTGCCAACTTAGAGCTATTTGCTAAGCAAAATAGTGATGGTTCAAAAACAGGTAAAGGTGCAGGGATCAGTGAAATTTATGCGCAAGCAAAACAAGCCTTTACACCAGCAGATATTCAATACGTGAAAAAGTTATCAGGATTGCCAGTAATAGTTAAAGGTATTCAATCGCCCGAAGATGCTGATGTTGTGATCAAAGCAGGTGCTGATGCGATTTGGGTCTCTAATCATGGTGGTCGCCAGTTAGACAGTGGTCCCGCGTCTTTTGATGTATTGCCGTCAATTGCTAAGGTCGTTAATAAACGTGTTCCAATTGTATTTGACAGTGGTGTGCGTCGCGGTTCACACGTATTTAAAGCCTTAGCAAGTGGGGCAGATGTTGTGGCTGTAGGCCGTCCTATTTTATATGGCTTAAATTTAGGTGGTGCTGAAGGCGTAAACTCGGTGATCCAGCAACTGAATAAAGAACTTTCTATCAATATGATGCTAGGCGGGGCCAAAAATATTGAAGGAGTTAAAGCGACGAAGTTGTATACCGACAAAGATTTTCAATAATTAAAGTCAAACTCATTGGTTAATAAAAAACGGGAAAATTTTCCCGTTTTTTTATTCATTAATAAACCAATATCTAAGCTGTAAACCCACCATCGATATTTAAATTTGCTCCCGTTATATAAGCAGCAGCTGGGCTAGCTAGGTACAATACAAAATCAGCAATCTCATCAGCGCTAGCATAGCGTTTTAAAGCCATTATTTGTTTTAGACTATCTGCGAACTCGCTTTGTTCTGGATTCATATCAGTGTTTACAGGACCTGGCTGAACATTGTTGACAGTGATCCCTCTAGCAGCTACATCTCGAGCCATACCTTTTGTTAAGCCAATAATAGCTGATTTACTCATTGCGTAGGCAGCTCCACCTTCGAATGGAACCCGTTCCGAGTTAACACTACCAATGTGAATTATTCGTCCATTATTATTCATAACAGTTAGGGCTGATTGGCTAGCAATAAATAAGCTGCGTACATTTAGGGAATAGGAGCGATCAAATGATTCTAGAGGGAGAGTTTCTACTGAGCCAAATTCAAGAATACCAAGACTGTTAATTAAGATATCAATAGAACCAAATTTATCAAATGATTGTTTGATTGCAGCTGTAATTTCATATTCATTTGCACTATTGGCTTTTATTGCCATGACTGTACCGGAATACTGGGCTGTTTCAGTGATCAACAATTTTGCATTTTTATCTGATGAGGCGTAGGTGAAAGCAACATTTGCACCTTCTTTGGCTAGTTTTTTTACTATAGCAGCGCCAATACCACGTGATCCGCCTTGGACAATAGCATGTTTATTTTTGAATAACATAGAATGACCTTATTAGTTAAATAATTTAAAAATCACTAAATAAGGTATTTAATAGATAAAAGAGGATAGACTCCAGATAGAAAAGTAGAAGGAGTTTGTGAAAATAGTTGGCTATGTGTTAATGAAAGAAAGCGCTCACCCATTGATGAGTAAGCGCTTTTTATTTGATTAGCGTTATGGGCGTTTTACAAAACCAATAGCTTCATACACTTTATCTAAAGTTTGTTGTGCACGAGCAGACGCTTTAGTCGCTCCTTCATCCATGATTTGATTCAGAAGCGCTTCATTATCGCGGAATTCATGATAACGAGTCTGTAAGTCAGTTAACATGCCAGAGACGGATTCTGCAACAGCACCTTTAAGGTGACCGTACATTTGGCCTTCAAACTCAGCTTCTAGCTCTGCAATTTTTTTACCAGTGACACCTGACATAATATCTAACAGGTTAGAAACGCCAGGTTTGTTTTCTAAATCATAACGAATGCGTGGTGGCTCTTCTGAGTCCGTCATGGCCCGTTTGATTTTCTTCACAACCGATTTTGGGTCTTCGAGTAGAGCAATGACGTTATTGCGGTTGTCATCAGACTTAGACATTTTCTTGGTTGGGTCTTGCAGTGCCATAATTCGTGCACCGCCACCTGTAGGGATGAAAGGATCAGGAACAGTAAATATATCACCATAAATTGCATTGAAGCGTTGGGCTATGTCACGGCTTAGTTCAAGATGCTGTTTTTGGTCAATCCCAACAGGAACCTGATTAGTTTGATAAAGCAAGATATCAGCAACCATCAAAACGGGGTAGTCAAACAGGCCTGCGTTGATATTTTCTGCGTGACGCGCTGATTTATCTTTAAATTGGGTCATACGGCTTAATTCGCCGAAATAGGTATAGCAGTTTAATGCCCAACTTAATTGTGCATGCTGTGGGACATGAGACTGTACAAAAATGGTGCTTTTTTTCGGGTCAATCCCACAGGCTAAATAGAGCGCAAGTGTATCGAGGGTTCTTTTACGCAGTTCGACAGGGTCTTGGCGAACAGTGATAGCATGTTGGTCAACGATACAGTAAATGCAGTCATAGTCGTCTTGCATTTGTACCCACTGACGTAATGCACCCATATAGTTACCGATGGTTAATTCACCGGAAGGCTGTGCGCCGCTGAATACGATAGGTTTTTGGGGTTGCTGTAAATTTTCAGTGGGAGTGCTCATGTTTGTTATGTCCTTGCTTATTTTATTTCAGATAAACCAATTGTGGGTAACAAGCCTGCAAAGTGTGTCAAGACACAGTCAGGTTCGCTCAAAGCAATAGATTCACCGTAGTTATAGCCGTATGTCAGCCCGACACTCGGGCATCCTGCGCTTTGTGCTGCAATAATATCATTACGGGAATCGCCGACAAAAAGCAATTCTTCTTTACGTAAACCGAATGTGCCCATTGTTAAGTAAAGGGGAGCAGGGTGCGGTTTTAGGGCTTTTACATCGTCACTACCCAATACAAGAGAAAAATAGCTATCAATGCCTAATTTTTTTAGTAGTGGAGCAATAAACGGCGTAGCTTTATTTGTGACGATCCCCATCGGTATGTTGTGTTTTGCTAATTGTTCTAAGGTTTCTTTTACTTCAGGGAATAGCTGACTACCTGTTGTGACAGAAACTGCATAGAATTTATCAAAACTGGCTCGAGCTTTTTTTTGTAATTCAGCTGTGATGTCGGCTCCTGCCCAAGAAAGCGCGCGTTCAACGAGAACATCAACCCCGTTACCTACCCAAATAGAGACGCGCTCTTTACCTGCTGGAGGAAAACCAAACTCTTTGAGCATATTATCGATGGCTTCAGCTAAGCCACCGGCACTGTCAACGAGAGTACCATCTAAATCAAAGGCAATCGCTTTAATATCTTCTAATACAACTTGAGTCATTGAGATACCTTTTGTAGTTCGTTACGCATCGCATCGATGACTGTTTTATAGTCTGGTTGATCGAAGATGGCTGAGCCTGCAACAAAGGTATCCGCTCCAGCCGCCGCGATTTCTGCAATATTGTTCACTTTCACACCGCCATCGACTTCCAAACGAATATCATAGCCACTTTCATCAATAAGTTTGCGGACTTGGCGCAATTTATTGAGGGTTTGTGGGATAAAGGATTGACCACCAAAGCCTGGATTAACTGACATCAGTAAAATCATATCCACTTTATCCATTACATAATCAAGGTAACTCAGTGGTGTTGCTGGGTTAAATACCAACCCCGCGGTACAGCCATGTTCTCTGATGAGTTGTAATGAACGATCAACATGTTCACTGGCTTCAGGATGGAAGCTTATATGAGTTGCACCTGCTTTGGCGAAGTCAGGGATAATCCTATCAACAGGTTTTACCATGAGGTGGACATCAATCGGCGCAGTAATACCGTAGTCACGCAGGGCTTTACAAATTGGAGCACCAAAAGTTAGGTTAGGAACATAATGATTATCCATTACGTCAAAATGCACGATATCAGCGCCAGCTGCAAGAACATTGGCGGTATCTTCGCCTAAACGAGCAAAGTCAGCAGATAAAATAGATGGGGCAATGAGAAAGTTTTTCATTATCGTCTCCGATTATTAATCGTTATCTGAGAGCCATTCAGCACTAGTCACAAGGCTTTGCATTTTTTTGTCAGTTTTTCTAGGAGAAGGGCTATTAGGTTCCCCCGTATATAAAGCCAGTAATTCATTGACTTTGCTACGGTTTAATATATTTCTACTAATGGTACGACGTACTTTTACAATATGTAATTGAGCTTGATGATACCACTCTCTGGTTAACGGGGTATCATGATTCGATATCAGCACTGGGATCCTGTTTTCCGTTGATAACTTCTGTGCCAAAATCGCTAAATTTTGTTGCTCGCTCGCATTAAAGGAATTGGTATGATAAGCCGTAAAATTGGCAGTATCAGATAAAGGAGCATAAGGCGGGTCACAGTAAATGACGGCCCCTTCTTTAGCATTGAGCAAGGTCTCGCCATAGTGCTGGGTAATAAATGTTGCTTTTTGCGATTTTTCAGCGAACCACAGTAATTCTTCTTTAGGGAAATAGGGCTTTTTGTAGCGACCAAAAGGCACGTTGAACTCACCGCGTGAATTATAACGGCATAACCCATTATAACAGTGACGATTTAAGTATAAAAAAAGGATACTACGTCTTTCAGTGTCATTGGATTGGTTAAAGGCTTCACGCATTAAATAGTATTGTTCTGAAGTATTATATTCAGGTGTGAAGATTTGCTGGGCCTCTTCGATAAAAGAATCAGCATGGTCTTTAACAGTATTATAGAGGTTGATGAGGTCACTGTTGATATCTGCCAGCATGTAAGAATCATAGCTAGTATTTAAAAACACTGACCCTGCACCAACAAAAGGCTCAATTAAGCAATCACCTTGTGGAAGATGTTTTTTTATTTCTTCCACAAGGGGGTATTTACCCCCAGCCCATTTTAAAAAAGCGCGTTTTTTTTTCATGCCGTCTTATTATTACAATCGTTTAGAGTAAAAACATTCATACTCTGTCAGGACAACACAATGCGCCCGGGGAAAAACGTTGTTATTTTTGATCCTGTTTGACTTGTTTCATATTTCTAACCCACGGCTTTTTCGCTTGAACAGCAGAAGGTAGAGTTGCTATTGCATTTTTTGCGTCAGTGACTGAATTATAATTACCGTGAATGAGAACATACCAAGTTTGCCCATTACGAATAGTTTTGTAGACCTTGTAATTGGCAAGTTTGTTTTCTTTAGCAAATGCTTCCAGCGTATCTGAACGGCTTGCACTACTAAGTTGCAGAGTGTAGGTACCCGCAGGAGCTGACATGACATTGCTGCCATGGTTATTGGCCGCAGCCTTAGTCGGTTGCTTAGGTTGTACCGGATGTTTTGGCTCAACCACTTTCGCAGGGGTTTTTTCAGGTGCTGTTGGCGGTGCCACAGGTTGCTGTTCTGCAGGTTTGATTGCTGGCGGTGTTACATTTTGTGGTTGTGTTGTTCCAGCGGTTGGTGTTTGGCCTTGATTTAAAGCATCTACCACATCACCTGGGATTTCGATCCGCTCACCCAAGCCATTAGGTTGAGTTTTTGGCTCACCTTGAGTTGGTGTCGGTGTGATTTGAGATCCTGAGATTTCTTGTGCCTGACCCGTCTGAGCTTGCTCTTGTGAGTTTGTCAAAGAGGATGAGTTAGACAAATCAATATTTTGTTGGTTGTTAGTGCCGGTTGTTTGCAACTTTTCATGCTCAGTAGGCGCTTTTAACGCAGAACTGATCGCAATAATGAGTAGTAATAAAACTAAAACACCGACACCAATCATAATATGTTGGCGTGAGAGTGCTAATTTAGGCTTTGTAGCAGCGGATTGGCGTGAACGCCCTGTCGGTCTATCTGATGTATCTGGCCTAAGATCATTTTGGCCTTGATTATCTGGTTTAAATTCGTCCATCTTCCTCTCCCGAATAAAATTTGCCTATAGTAGAGATAAAATGTCTCTTATCAGTACAACCTGTTAGCGACCAAGCAGAATATCGATGCTTATTTTTAAAGCATATATGCTTTCGTAATACCGTGCTAGCCATATTGGTATTGTGCATTTCCAGATTATTGTATCTAGGCGTAGGCATACCTTATAATTTAACGACTTTAGCGTACATCTACCAGTAACATTTTAAAACGCTTGTAAAAATTCAGGGTTTTCTCTGTTTTTGGTAACGTATCTGACCATTTTGTCATATTTTTATGGCATGCAGGAAGATATCGCTGCAATGACAGTTTGCGCATCGATGTCCGCGCGCATTTCTGAATGCCCGATAGTGGTAGGTAAAATTAAATGCAGTTTTCCACCCATTACTTTTTTATCGCGCATCATATGCGGTAGATAATCATCTGGCTTCATTTGTGAAGGGCCTTTGACAGGAA
Organism: Providencia sp. AGC89; assembly: GCF_053543535.1. NCBI lineage: Bacteria > Pseudomonadati > Pseudomonadota > Gammaproteobacteria > Enterobacterales > Morganellaceae > Providencia > Providencia sp. AGC89. Next base: position 74,976 of record NZ_JBIXLP010000093.1, on the reverse strand, counting down.
GTGATGCACGTTCTAAAAGTGCTATCACCCGTTGGGTTTGCTCCGGTGTAAATTGGCCTATCAATTCAGCAGTTCTTGCTGCCATAACGATACCTGCTGCAACGGCTTCACCATGTAACCAGACACCATAGCCCATATGAGCTTCAATGGCATGCCCAAAGGTGTGACCTAAATTGAGAAGCGCACGTAACCCACTGGTTTCTTTTTCATCAGCAGCAACGACTTGTGCTTTCAATTCGCAACAACGACGTATGCAGTAGGCCATCGCTTGGTTATCTAGCGCGACCAGAGCATCAATATTGTTTTCTAACCATGTAAAAAAGTCACCATCAAGAATTATTCCATACTTAATCACTTCTGCTAAGCCGGAGGCTAATTCCCTTTTGGGTAAGGTTTTTAAACAATCAAGGTCAATAACCACCGAGGCAGGTTGGTAAAATGCCCCAATCATATTTTTCCCTAGAGGATGGTTTACTGCGGTTTTACCGCCAACAGAAGAGTCCACTTGAGATAATAAGGTGGTAGGAATTTGGATAAAACGTACTCCGCGCTGATAGCTAGCAGCAGCGAAACCCGTAAGGTCACCGATAACCCCCCCACCAAGAGCGATGAGGGTAGTATCTCGGTTATGGTGCTTTTCAAGTAGTGCGGTAAAAACATCGTTCATGATGAATAGCGATTTGTATTGTTCGCCATCAGGAAGAATGATGCTGTCAACCTTTACGCCAGAAGATTCAAGAGCGTGTTTTACCTTTTCAAGATAAATTGGTGCAAGCGTTTCATTTGTCACTATCATTGCGCGTTGCCCAGTAGCTAATGGCCAAAATGCCCCAGGTTCGTTATATAAACTTGGCGCGATATTGATTGGATAACTACGTTCGCCCAGAGTAACAGTGACTTTTTCCATCTTGCTTTACCTTGAGTTCATTATTTTATGAAAATAACACCATGATTAATTAGTTTTTCTCTAATAGCTCAATGATTTGGCTTGCGACAACTTTAGCGCTTTGTTCATCAGTATGAATGGTAATATCAGCAATTTCTTCATACATAGGATTGCGCTCGTCAGCCAGTTTTTCCAGTACTTCACGTGCCGGTTCGTCAACTTGTAATAGAGGACGCTTTTTGTCACGTTGTGTACGGGATAATTGTTTCTCAATGGTCGTTTCAAGATAGACAACGACTCCACGAGCGGACAAGCGATTACGGGTTTCTTTGGACTTAACAGAACCGCCACCCGTTGCTAATACGATGCCTTGTTTCTCAGTGAGCTCATTGATGATTTTTTCTTCGCGATCGCGAAAGCCTTCTTCACCCTCAAGGTCGAATACCCAGCCTACATCTGCGCCAGTACGTTTTTCTATCTCGTGATCAGAGTCGAAAAACTCCATATTAAGCTGTTGAGCCAACTGACGGCCAATAGTGCTTTTGCCAGCACCCATCGGTCCAACCAGAAAGATATTGCGTTTCTCTGCCATGTTTTTTGGTATTACTACGATTATTCGTTAATGATCACCCGCCCCGCCAATCGAATTAGCGGCGGGACCTATAAACTGAAACCTCATTAGTGATGATGTGAGATCAGATAAGAAAATTATCTCAATACATCAACCCGAATTGCAACTATATAAATGCGGCACTAAGCGAACAAAGTGCCACATTTAAAATTACAGGTCTCAATGTTTGAGCCGTCTATATTGCCTAATGCATTGTTTAGCATAGTTTTAACAGGTTTTGCCTATAGGTAGTAGCGCATGATTTCTGTTATTTTTAGAGCAAAATTGTTGTGGCTGTTTTATAAGCGACTGACAGCTTGTTCTTTAATCTACGGATAGTTAGAACACTCAATGGATAACCTTGTATGCTAAAACGACGCCAGCGTCAAATTTATCCGGTAGGTTTATAGCATAAAAATATTTTTTTTGACTAATCTTTGGCTTATTGTTTATTCAACTCATTGAAGTATATGCGTTATTTTATTCGCGTTAAATATTGATAAGTTTTGGCGTTATAAAAACAATAAGAACCCTTCTATCTATATGTTCCGCAGTATTTGTAAATAATGACCCTAAGAGAGGAATTTGAGAGATAAATGGTAAACCTGTCTCTGTTTTTTCTTGTTTTTGCTGAAAAATGCCACCTAATATTAGGGTTTCATTATTTTTAATTGTGACGGATGTTGATATTTCTTGCTTATTTATTGCTAAATGGTGACTTTGGCTACTGGTTAGTGCGGTATCTGGCGAGTTATGGCTAATTTTTAGGTTCAACTCTACTTTTTCATTGCGGATAATGGTCGGGGTGACATCCATACCTAGTACAGCATCTTTAAATTGTACGTGAGTTTTCTTTTCATTGCTTGTGACATAGGGTATTTCTGTACCTTGTTGAATACTCGCAGGTTGTTGGTGTGAGGCGATTAACCGAGGGCTAGCAATAATGGAGAGTAAATTTTCTTTTTCTAAAGCGTTTAATTTTAATTCAAGTAACCCATCGCTTAGTTTTAACACATTAAACGAAAATTGCCCCGGTGCGGAATGATAACGGTTATAACGGTTAAGATGACTGTTGGCTGTATTCCCCGCTAATATTCCCCACTCAAGCCCTAATTCTTGTAATGCGGTTCGGCTACTACTAATAATATGCGCTGTTATTTGAACTTGTTTATTGGGTTTATCTTTTTGTTTTATCCACTCTTCTAGTAAGGCTATTCGCTGTTGATTATCTTTGACTATCACACTATTTGTGGTGTGGTCATGATGAATAGATGCATTTTTTGATAACAATAAAGTTTTGGGGTGCTCTAGTTGAGTGCGTATTTCTAGAGCATCGATTGAAATTAATTGAAAAATTTTTTCAATTAAAGGGTCTGTATGTTGAGAAGATAGGCTCGTAGCCATCACTGGACTAGACTGTGTTTGTTCCTCTACGGGATGTAAAGGCGCAAATGGGTCTCGTATTTCTTGAGCTGATAGCCAAAAAGCAGGCAAAAAGAAACACCCTATGATAGCTACGAGTATCGGTGTGTTAATTAACTTTCTATTCATTACTATTATCATCCTTGATAGCGAAAGTGTGGTTAATTGATGAAAAAGTGACTGATGCGAGTATGGCACCTTGCTTTGAAGTTAATTTTATATCTGAGTAACGGTATCGTTGAGTATTAGGCAAAGTGAGAAGTTGCTCTATAAAGCGATAGACACTGATGAAATCCCCTTGAACTTCGAGGAAATAGCCATGGCTACTCGTTGGTTGTAGTTGGTTTAATATGACAGTTGAATGGTTCAGTAATGTATTAAGTTGTGAAAGTAGTTCTAGTGGTTCACCTTTAGCATCGACAATTTGCTTTAGAACATCTGCTTGCTGTTCTAATAGATGTAAGGGCGGAAAGTGCTGTAATTGTCTGGTTTCTTTTGTTATTTTTTCAATTAAACTATTGTTTTCCGATTCTAATTCAAGACGTAGTATTTCATTTTCTTTCCAGTATAAAAAATAGCCTGCAAATAAAAATAAACTGATAAATAGCCAAATGGGTATGGTTTGCTGCCAAAAAGGGCGATACCAAAAAGCATGAAGTGATTCACTCATTAGCTTCTCCTTGGCGTATAGCGGTTAAATGTAACCGGTGTACTTGGTTTGTACGGCTGAGCTTTTTTAATTGGATGTGGTTTAGCCCTCGCTCTTTAAGCTTAGGGCTTAGTAAGCTAACATTTTGGAAGTCATAACTGTGGGCTTTTATTTCTATTTTATTATCAACTAATTGGACGGTAGTAAGCCAACTTTTTAATGGTGTGATTAATGGCAAGTCTTGTAATAATTTGAGTAAAAACTGGTTATTGTTCATAACCTCATCCAATCTGTTTTTTTGGTTAATCAATTCGAGGAGTTGTTTTTTCTGGAGAGATACTCGTTGTGCTAACTGTTGCGTTTGCTCATATTGTTGTTGATGGTGATATTTTATTTTTTGTTGCTTTTCAATTTCCAATTGGTGAAAAAAGACTAAAAAGCAACAAGTGATAAGCACTGAGCAACCAGCAACCAGAGAAAAAATAATAAATAACCGTTGTTTCTTCACAATTTGCTGCTGCCGCCAAGGCAGAAAGTTAACTTGATATAGTTTTGATAACCCCATGAGTTAAATATCTCCATGCCGTAATGCTAGCCCTGCTGCTATCACAAAATCCCCTAACTGATGGGGGATTTTAAGATTGTTATGCTGAAAAGCTTGGCGTAACTCCCAGCTATGTATTGCTTCAATGCTATGTTTATCATGAATGTTTTGATGGTCGGTAATGAGGTAAATGGGTAATATCGGTGATGACTCTTCTTGGTTGAGTAAAGACAATAATGCAGATAGCGTCGGGGTTTCGGTGTCGGGTAGATGGTTATAGTTGGCGGGTTGACTAATAGGGCCAGACCACAGCCACTCACCTTGCCTATAGTGAACTAGCCAGCTTTCATCGGGTAAGCCCGCATGGCGAGCAACATAACGCAGCGCAACGGGGGCGACATCAATTGCCAGTAGATTGAATCCGCTTTCTGCTAATAATTTTTGCCAAAAGTTAATTTCTGATTTTCGAGCCCCATTAAAATAAACGTGTTGATTGATTACTCTATAATCCATTGCCAGTTCTTGAGCATGCATAGGAAAACGTTTTTCAGCTTGCAGTTGTAGGTACCAACCTAATTCTGGTTGCTGTAGATTAATTTGGCTAGGTAATGCAAATTGTTGTTTTAGTGTCCTAACTGCAGGTAATGCGATAGATACAGAACAGTTTTTAGGTAATTTCTGACGCCATTGTATTAAAATATTCAGTAGAATCTTGTATTGTTCATGGTCTGATTTGTCAGCAATTTCGAAGGGAAGTTGTTGTTGCCAGCATTCACACAAAGACCAGTGTTTCTTGCGACGTTTAGCGGCAACTAGCTGAATTTTGCTTTGATATAGGTCGATTCCAATGTTCCATTTTGATGTGTACATAGTTAATTTCCTTATCATTAACCAATAAATTACATTTTCTATTGTGCTGTATAAGCTTTATACTATGCGTTAGTGATATCTAAACCCTCTTGTTTGCCAGGCATGGGAATTTTCAGGTGAAGTTCGTAAAATATTTTTTTATTCTTGTTTTCTGTTGCATTTTTTTGGGAACCGCTTCGATATATGGCATGTATAAATATGTTGAAGGTGAGTTGCCTGATGTAGCAACAATGAAAGACATCCGTCTGCAAATTCCAATGCAGGTATACAGCGCTGATAATGAACTGATTGCTCAATACGGTGAAAAACGTCGTATTCCATTACCGCTGACAGAAATTCCACCATTGATGGTAAAAGCATTCATCGCAACCGAAGATAGCCGTTTTTATGACCACCACGGCATCGACCCAATTGGTATTTTTCGGGCTGTTTCGGTGATGGCTTCATCGGGTCATGCATCTCAAGGGGCGAGTACGATTACTCAGCAACTGGCGAGGAATTTTTATTTAAGCCCTGAAAAAACCCTTATGCGTAAAGCTAAAGAGGCTTTCTTGGCGATTCGTATTGAGCAGCTTTTTACTAAAGATGAAATTATGGAGCTATACCTAAATAAAATTTATTTGGGTAACCGCGCTTATGGTGTTGGGGCTGCTGCTTATGTGTATTTTGGTAAAACTGTTGATGAGTTGACGCTCAGTGAGATTGCAATGATTGCAGGTTTGCCTAAAGCACCATCAACGTTTAACCCTCTTTATTCGTATGATCGCGCGGTAAACCGCCGTAATGTCGTACTTTCTCGTATGTTTGAAGAAAAATATATTACGCGAGATCAGTATGAACAAGCGAAAAATGAGAAAATAGTTGCTTCTTATCATGCACCAAAAATAGATTTTTCCGCACCTTATTTAGCCGAGATGGCTCGCCAAACACTGTATGATAAATACGGTGAAGACGCCTACACTGACGGGTATAAAGTATATACCACGGTGATCCGTAAAGATCAGGAAGCGGCAACAACCGCGGTACGTAATAACTTGATCGATTATGATACTCGCCATGGTTATCGTGGCCCTGCTGATGTGTTATGGAAACCAACAGAAACAGCTTGGGCATCAGATAAAATTATTGAAAAATTGAAAAAGATGCCAGTCTATGGCCCTTTGATGCCAGGGGTTGTTGTATCGGCAACAGGGTCTGAAGCTCAGGTCATGTTGGCTGATGGTTCGCAAATTTCAATTACGATGGCTGGTGTACGTTGGGCTCGTAAGTTTATATCGGATACGCAACAAGGCGCCTCACCAAGAGCCGTTAATGCAGTGGTACAAGCTGGCGAACAAATTTGGGTGCGTAAAGTTAAAGACAACTGGTGGCTAGGGCAAGTACCAGATGTTAATGCCGCATTTGTTGCATTGAATCCTAACGATGGGGCTATTATTGCCCTTGTTGGTGGGTTTGATTTTAATATGAGTGAATTTAACCGCGTTACTCAATCTTTACGCCAAGTTGGTTCAAATATTAAGCCGTTTCTTTATACCGCAGCAATGGATAAAGGCTTGACGTTATCTTCATTATTAAATGATGTGCCGATTAGCCGTTGGGATGCGGGTGCGGGCTCAGATTGGCGTCCAAAAAATTCCCCAGCTCGTTATGATGGTCCTATCCGTTTGCGTCAAGGGTTAGGGCAATCTAAAAACGTAGTTATGGTGCGAGCAATGAGGGCTATGGGCGTTGATTATGCAGCCGATTATTTGACTCGCTTTGGTTTCCCACCTGAGAATATTAACCGTACAGAAGCGTTGGCATTAGGTGCACCTTCATTTACGCCAATGCAAATGGTACGTGGTTATGCTGTTATGGTGAATGGGGGTTACCTTATTGACCCATATTATATTTTGAAGATCGAAAATCATAATGATGAAGTCATCTTTGAAGCGAAACCAAAATTAGCTTGCCCAGATTGCACTCATATTCCAGTTATTTATGGTGATACAGAACGTACGATTGCGATTAAAGGCATTGATGATGAATCAACAGAGGAAGTGACACAATCCGGTAATAACGCAGTGGTACAAGAGCCTACAATGGAGCTGGCGACTGCTGGGAATACTGACGCAAATTCTGATGACCGGTATGCACCGCATGTGATAAATACGCCTCTCGCTTTCTTAATTAGGGATGCGATGATGACGAATATCTATGGGGAACCTGGTTGGTCTGGAACTGGCTGGCGTGCGGCAAGAGATTTAGGTGGTCGCCGTGATATTGGTGGGAAAACAGGAACAACCAATAGCTCAAAAGATGCTTGGTTCTCTGGTTATGGCCCGGATGTAGTCGCATCGACGTGGATTGGTTTTGATGATAATAAACGAACACTCGGTCGCGGTGAGGCAGGGGCGAAAAGTGCCCAGCCGATGTGGGATGATTTTATGAAATCCATCTTAGAGGGGGTGCCAGTGAAAACAATGAAGCCACCTAAAGGTGTGATTTCGGTATCGATTGATAGTCGTACAGGTAAATTAGGCTCTTCCCGTAGAGAATACTTTATTGAAGGAACCGAACCGAAAGAACATGCAATACAAGAAGTTGGAACAACAATTTCAACAGAAAGTGGCTCTACTCAAGAGTTATTTTAGGGTTATTGCCTTGTTTAACGCACCCCATTGTTGACTAAGAACATGGGGTGTTTTTTATCATGAAAGTTAAGGTAGGCATGAAAAAAATACAGAATATATGTATTATTACTTACTACTTTTTAAGTAACGCTCAAGGTAGAAAAGTGCGCTAATATTCCTTGCCTCGTTGAAGTCAGGGTGCTCTAGCAACTCCATCATGCGTGATATAGGCCAGATTATTTGTTGTAGTGGTTCCGGCTCGTCACCTTCGAGTTTTTCGTGGTATAAGTTTTCAGCTACGAGGATATTCATTTTACTTGAAAAGTAAGAGGGGGACATGGTGAGCTTGGCTAGCTGAATAATATTATTAGCACCATAACCAATTTCTTCTTTAAGCTCACGCTGTGCAGCTTCTAGAGCGACTTCGCCGGGGTCTATAGCGCCTTTAGGGAACCCTAATTCATAGTTTTCAATCCCGACTGCGTATTCGCGGATTAGGATTAGGTTATCACCCATAATAGGAATAATAAGAACAGCTTCGCGTTTTGCTGGGCGCATTCTTTCATAGACTCGTTTTTCACCGTTGCTAAATTCGAGATCAACTGACTGGATGCTGAATAATTTTGATTGAGCAACATCTTGAATATTCAAGATTTTAGGTTTTTTTAACTCTGTCATAACGATTTCCGAACAGGATGAGTGAAATCTATTGCTAAAAGCGTATTTCATTTATTTATGTGGCACATTTACCTAGTACTCTAACTATGACCTATATCAAAAAAAAATGATAGATATTATCGAGTAGATAAAATGCTGCTAGTATAACCATCGCATAAACATAGCACAGATAAATAAATAAAATATTTTTTTACAACATATTGTAATTTAAAACAAAAACCATAAATAGAATAGGAATTGGCTTATTTTGAGAAAGCAGCAGGGTTGCTATGCTTTTCTTATTCATTTTTCATTGGGGAAACAATGCTAAACCATGTCATTATAACGGCTATAATTGTTATTAGCCTAACTATAATGGCTTCCTTCCTTTATTTCAGGCGGGGGCGGCGTTCTGCTGTCTATCAAATACCCTCAGTAGCAGCTCCTTCCTTCAGAAAAATGATTGATTCAGACTACCAGATAATATCCCAGTACTTAAATTATTGTTTATCTGTATCAATGACTCCCTCTCAACTTCCGTGGCAAATCAAAAAAAACTCGATTATTGCGACCGTTTGCCATTCACTGACGCGTTTTAATTTACGCCAAGAGCAAGGGAATAGTTGGCGCTATTTTATTGATACGATTGAGGTTCAGTTACCTTCACAGCTCGAACCTTTCTTACAACGTCAAAATGTTATGGAAATTGTGGAGACCGATCACTTACCGTTAATTATCTCCATCAATAGTCATTCCTTAAGGGATTTTAGTCACGAGTGGCAGGAAGAACAAAGTTTGGGTTCAGACTGGCCTGAGGCAGCTATTCAAGAACGTGGTCAACAAAATATCGAGCGGCTACGGGTTCGTAAGGAAACAGTTGAAGAGCATCGACTTCATAATTCTACAGGCTGGCTTGGTGCCGCGATTGTTTGTTTAAGCTTTTTGTTTGGCTATTTAACGCTGATTTCTATTCCTTTGTTACAGGAGTGGGGCTTGGTGATTACGATTATTTGTTTTGTTAGCGGGCTGCTGGTCTTATTTCGCTCAAGAATGTTTCCTCGTAAATACCAAGATATTCAGTGTATTCACGGGGAACCAAAGCGTTGGGAACTCTATGGTGAGTTAGATAAAAAATATTCTACGAACACCTCAATTGGCGGTATTGATTTACATTATCCAGCTCATTGGGAAAACTATTTAAAATATGAATCAAATCAACCTGTTAATATTGATTTTTATGCATCGGGTGAGGTTGTCAGACATGGAAAATACCTTTCTTTGCATGAAGAAGAACGTTATTACCCTTACAAACGATTCAAAAAAAATGTGTTGATGCTAATAGGTGCCTTGTTTGCCATAGTATTAGTTTTCTCATATCAATCAATGAGTTTACCTATAAAACTAGGTTTTGCTTGGTTTGGCGGCACAGAAGAAATTACCGTTGAAAACCCAAGTGACCTCGCTTCCCGCCAACTTAAAATTGGGGATACGTTAGTGGCTCAAGGGAAAGGGATGTGTTACCGACCTCCTAATTTGAATAAAGAAAACCAAGCACAGTTTGTGCCGTTTGATTGTTCAGGTCTTTATTGGAGCGATGTCCGTTTACTAACAGAGCCCCAGTCTGAGGTGGTTGAACAGTCAATTTTATTACTCAATACGGTTAAAAGCCAATTACACCCGGATAAAAACGCCGTTGGTGTTAACCCTAGATTACAGCGTGATATCATGAAATCAGGTATGAATATTATCTTTGATTTCTCTGCCATTATTCTGAATACCGAACAGCTGTGTCATACTTCTAATCGCTGCCTAAAGCTAAAAAGTGCCTTAATGAATCTTGGAAGCACTGAGGATTGGCCAACTCTGGTGAGTAAAGCTTCTGCTGGAAAATTGAACGGAGCGCATGTTTTATTACGCGCAGGAAGTGCAGAGGCCTTGGAAAACATCGTAGAAGACACCACATATGAATTTATTAAGGCAGAAATAGACAGAGAAGTACGGAAAATTAATAGTCCGCCACCTGGAGGCGTGTTATTGATTAGCGATGAGAATAAGCCTTTAGTTGATTTGATATCAGGGGCTTCCTTTAATGAACTGTCACCGTTGCAGCGTTGGTATGAACTACAAAGGTTATCGAGCCTTCTGAGTAATACACCTTTTAATATTGAAGGTATAATTACCAATCTGTCTACGGATGCTAATGGCACATTGCACATTACTTTACATGAGGAGCCAAATGCAGCTGTGGTATCCCAGTATGTATGTAGCTCGCTTTTTGTACTGTTTTTGATGGCTTGTGCATTGCTCAATGGCTCACTGATTGTGCTGCGTATTTTGAATAATAAGAAGCGTTTGCGTAATATTACACAATATTATGATAAGTGCTTTGAGGCTAATAATCCTTCCTATCGTCGATAGTGTTATCCCGAAAATAGTGGGAGCCTCAACTTAGTTTGATTCAGACTGATTTTGAGGAGGCACTATGAATCAACCTTCTGTAGAACCTGTACGCCTCGATAAATGGCTGTGGGCTGCGCGATTTTATAAAACCCGTGCAATTGCTCGAGAGATGATTGAAGGCGGCAAAGTACATTACAATGGGCAGAGAACAAAACCTGGCAAAATTGTTGAACTGCGAGCGTTAATTAAGCTTAGGCAAGGTAATGATGAGCGAATAGTTGAAATTATTGAAATTAGCAGTCAGCGCCGAGGAGCTCCGGACGCACAGCGACTTTACTGTGAAACAACAGAAAGTATTGCTCAACGGGAAAAATTAACGCAAGCGCGGAAAATGAATGCGCTGACGATGCCACACCCAGATCGGCGCCCGGATAAAAAAGAACGGCGCACTCTGTTAAAGTTTAAACATACAAATTCTCATGAGCCGTCTTAATGATGGCCAGAGTAATAGAGAGATATTATGGCAAAGCAAGATTTACTCCATCGTTTTCTATTTGAACAACATTCTGTTCGTGGGGAAATGATCAGTGTCGATGACACTTTTGAACGTATTTTAGAAAATCATGACTATCCTGCCGCAGTAAAAGGCTTATTAGGTGAATTACTCGTTGCAACTAGCTTATTAACAGCAACATTAAAGTTTGATGGTGATATTACTGTTCAAATCCAAGGTGATGGGCCAGTTAAGCTAGCGGTTATCAACGGTAATAACTTACAGCAAATGCGTGGCGTTGCCCGTATTGATGGCCCTGTTGTTGCTGGTAGTACACTGAAGCAAATGGTTGGCAACGGGTTTATTGTGATCACCATTACACCGACCCAAGGTGAGCGTTATCAAGGTATTGTTGCGATTGAAGGCGACTCTATTGAGGAAAGTATTGATGCTTATTTCCGCCAATCTGAACAGCTACCGACTCGTTTATTTATTCGTGTAGGTGAGGTAGACGGTAAAGCGACTGCTGGTGGGATGTTGTTGCAAGTTTTACCCGCGGCTGACGAAACCAGCCATGATATTTTTGACCATCTTGTGCAACTCACTGCGACAATTAAAGGTCAAGAGCTCAGCACATTAGATGTGAAAGAGGTTTTACATCGTCTTTATCATGAAGAAGATGTCACCTTGTATGACCCTCAAACTGTGGAGTTTCGTTGTACATGTTCAAGGGAGCGTTGCGAAAGTACATTAGCAACTTTACCAAAGGAAGATGTTAAGGATATTTTGCAAAAAGATGGGAAAATTGATATGGAGTGTGAATTTTGTGGCTCACACTATGTATTTATTGAATCCGATATTCAAGGGTTAAATAATGAGCTAAATCAGCAACTTCACTGATACGATTTAGCAACCTAATTATGTGACAAGGGTGCAATTCTGCACCTTTTTTTTATAATTTTAAAGCATTATTACGTGCTCTAAGTCTCATTATGAATTAAAAAAAATTATACATTTTCAATTCTTTGATAGCAATCGCTGTTAATTAGTCGTAAAGAATTATGATCATCCGCAGATTAATTATGTTTACCAGGAGCAATATAATGAGCGCTAAAAGCATTACCCTGAAGGAACTTGAAAAGTACGGTATTCATGATGTGGCTGAAGTGGTTTATAACCCAAGTTACGAGCTATTATTCACGGAAGAAACTAAGCCCGGGCTAGAAGGTTATGAGCGCGGTACTGTGACCACCTTAGGTGCAGTTGCGGTTGATACAGGTATTTTTACCGGTCGTTCACCAAAAGATAAGTACATTGTTCGTGATGATGTGACTCGCGATACTGTGTGGTGGGCAGACCAAGGTAAAGGTAAAAACGACAATAAGCCAATGTCACAAGAAGTTTGGGCGGATCTCAAGCATATCGTGACAGAACAGCTGTCAGGTAAACGTTTGTTTATCATTGATGCATTCTGTGGCGCTAATGCCGACACTCGTCTAAAAGTCCGTTTCATCACTGAAGTTGCTTGGCAGGCACACTTCGTTAAAAACATGTTCATTCGCCCATCAGATGAAGAGTTAGTAGGTTTTGAGCCTGACTTCATTGTGATGAACGGTGCTAAATGTACTAACCCTAACTGGAAAGAGCAGGGGCTAAACTCTGAAAACTTTGTAGCGTTCAACCTGACTGAGCGTATGCAGTTGATCGGCGGCTCTTGGTACGGCGGCGAAATGAAAAAAGGGATGTTCTCAATGATGAACTACCTTCTGCCGTTGAAAGGTATTGCTTCTATGCACTGCTCTGCTAACGTCGGCGAAAAAGGCGATGTTGCTATTTTCTTCGGTTTATCAGGAACAGGTAAAACCACACTGTCGACTGATCCAAAACGTAAGTTAATCGGTGATGATGAGCACGGCTGGGATGATGACGGCGTATTCAACTTCGAAGGCGGTTGCTACGCGAAAACTATCAATCTGTCTAAAGAAGCAGAGCCAGATATCTATGGTGCTATCAAACGAGATGCATTGCTTGAAAACGTCATGGTGTTAGCAGATGGTACGGTTGATTTCAATGATGGTTCAAAAACAGAAAACACCCGTGTTTCTTACCCGATTTACCACATTGATAACATTGTAAAACCTGTTTCTAAAGCAGGCCATGCGACAAAAGTTATCTTCCTGACGGCGGATGCATTTGGGGTTTTACCACCAGTTTCTCGTTTGACGCCAGAACAAACTCAATACCATTTCCTTTCTGGTTTTACCGCCAAACTCGCGGGTACAGAGCGTGGTGTGACTGAGCCAACGCCTACTTTCTCAGCATGTTTTGGCGCTGCATTCTTATCGTTGCATCCAACACAATATGCAGAAGTATTAGTTAAACGTATGGAAGCAGCAGGTGCGAAAGCATATTTAGTGAATACAGGTTGGAACGGTACGGGTAAACGTATTTCAATTAAAGATACCCGTGCAATCATTGATGCTATTTTAAGCGGTGATATTGAAAAATCTGACATGATTAAATTGCCCGTCTTCGATTTAGAAGTCCCAACAGCATTACCTGGTGTGGATACTAATATCCTTGACCCTCGTAATACTTATGCAGACAAAGCACAGTGGGATGAAAAAGCCAAAGATTTAGCTGAGCGTTTCGTGAAGAATTTCGATAAATATACGGATACCCCAGCGGGTGAAGCATTAGTTAAAGCAGGTCCGAAACTGTAATCGTTGAATGTATATTTTCATGAAAAAGGCTCTACCTTAGGTAGAGCCTTTGTTGTTTTAGGCGTGTTATTCAGCGGCAGGTAAATCAAATAATAAGATTTCGCTGTCTTCATCTGCTTTAATCGTTAGGCTGTTTTCTTGCCAAATTGCTAAGCCGTCGCTAGTTGTGGCTTGTTGCCCATTGACTTCTACAGTCCCTTTTACCACTTGAATCCATACAACTCGTTTATCTGCAATGTTGTGAGTTTGTATTTGATCCGCGGGCAATGCCCAACGCCATAATTGCATATCTTGATAGACTTTTAATGAACCATCTTGCGCATTTGGTGAAAGCACAAGTTGTTTGCCATCTTTTGAATCAAAACGCTTTTGTTCATAACGTGGTTCAATACCTGTTTTTTCAGGGATAATCCAAATTTGGTACAAATGCAGTTCTTTTTCATTGTCCGGGTTATATTCTGAGTGACGAATACCGGTGCCTGCACTCATAATTTGAAATTCACCTGCGGGAATTTGCTCCATATTGCCCATGCTGTCTTTATGTTCCACCGTGCCATTAAGCACATAGGTTAAAATTTCCATATCTTTGTGCGGGTGTGTCCCAAAACCTTGGCCTGCAGCAATAAAGTCTTCGTTAATCACCCTTAGTGCTGAGAACCCCATAAAATTTTCATCATAGTAACTAGAGAATGAGAAAGTGTGCCAACTATCGAGCCAACCATGATTAGCATGACCTCGTTCATTTGCTTTACGTAGATAGATCATAGTGTTATCTCCTTTACGGACTTCAACTTTGGTTGAACTCACTCTTAATGTATTGATGATAGTTTAACCTGTTTTCACTTAGAGAAAAGTAGCTACCATTAACCATAGAGTTCAAATAATTTGAATAAGTATGCCATTGTTGGATGAGATAAATCGTTAGATGAGGAAGATTCGATAGTGAACATATTACAGAACTGCTGTATCAGGTAAAAAAATAGCCAGCGCAAGGCTGGCTAAAGTAAACACTGGAAGCAATGTGAGCAATGTCGTACCCCCAACAAAAGGTGACTAAGTAACCGTATTGAGGAGGTGATGATAATGATAATAGTTATCACTATCGTTTGTAAAGCATTATTTTTGACCAAAATGATATATCTTATAATTAATAACGCAATTATATGATTTATATGAGATTAAAAATTTAACCATTATTTTTCAATGGATTAAGTATATTAGTATTAGTCGTAAAAAATAATTTTCTATTTAAAATATCTTGAATTAGCAAATACCTAATCGATATGCCCATTTGACGAGCCCCACGGAGCTGTGTGTACCTAGTTTTCTCATTAAGTTAAGACGGTGTGTTTCAACTGTTTTTATGGTGATTTTTAAATCTTCTGCAATATCGCGGTTACGGCGTTCTTCTGAGATTAGCTTTAATATTTGCCTTTCCCGAGTTGTTAGTCGTACTGGTTCTTTAGTTTGGGTTAACTCAAATATTTGAGCTTCACTTAAAGAAGGGTCAATAAAAACTCGATTCATAAAGACAACAGATTGCAAGGCTGATAATAAGGTTTGCTGAGAGCTATTCTTTAAAACATACCCCATAGCGCCCGCATTCAGTGCAGAACAGGCCCGATGCTCCACCCGATCTGCTGTCAGTACAATAATATTGAGGTCATGCCAACGTTGTTTTAGCCGACAAATGACGTCAATACCATCCATGCCAGGTAAGCCTAAGTCTAATATAACAAGATCGGGATTTAATTTCTGACAGGTTTCATAGACCTGTAAGCCATTACAGACAACACCGATAACTTCATACTCAGGAAGATATGAAAGAAAATGCTTAATACCAGCACTTAATAGTTCATGGTCTTCGACTAATAAAACTTTTTTCTTCATATTAAAAGTATAGATTCAATTATTATTGATTACATTTTTATCGATAAATAGCTATGGATGTCAAATAATATTTTTTATTTAAATTAATATATATAAATAAAACATTTAATTTATATTCTATTTTTATTTAATAAATATACTAGCCAATTATCACCATTAATCATCTCCCACGTTGCACCTTGTGATAAAAGTGATTGAGCTAACCGCTCTCTGAGTTCCGTAACTTCAGGGTTCGGGCTAGCTAACAGTAACCCACGAATGGAATTAAAATCAAAACAGCAAGATTCTAATTCGTGAATAAATTTAATAAATGAAATGGTTGCCATTCTTTTATTTTTTGAATGTGCTGTGGAGGAAAAGTTACAAATTATTAGTTCTTTATCATTTAACCTATAAGTTAATTCAAAATGAGTGAACTCAACCTTCCAACCAATAAAAATACTGCTATTATTAAAGAAAGCTTTTTGAGGCTGCTTCCCTTTTCTATATAAATACTCGGTGACTGCATCTAATTGAGCCATATTTTGTATTCTTTCTTAATTTAGTATAGTCATTATTCTATTTGCAATATTTACATTCTTACAGAGGATGTAATTCTTTCTTGTAATGATATAATTTCGCGTGTTATATCTAACATACGTTTTGACGCTTCAGAGGCTTTATCGGCTGTATTTGAGAGCAATTTATGGTACTCAATCGCTGAGTTAGACTGAAAATCGCCTAATAATTGTTTTTTTTGTGCATCACGAGTTGTACTCGCCATACTTACTGATACCGACCCTTCTACCATTTTTCCAATCCCGTTAGTCCCTGCGGAAATAAACTCACCACCTAGACTTGCCCCCTTAGCCATGCCGAAGCCTGCACCACCGATACTGACGACGCCTGAAGTTGTTTTTGCAATAGCGTTGGATAAAGCTGCTTTATAATTAAGTTGTATTGAATCCTGTTTGGTCGATATTGCCGTGAGCTCTTTTTTGAATGCGGTGCTTTGTTGAGATGCAAAGAAGTCACGTTGCATATCGCGAATGTCACTATTCATTTTTTGTAGCATTGAAATGATGGCATCCATCATGGCATAAACATTCGTTGATGAGGATATCGAAGCGTTTTTTATATCAGATTGATTTGGACATATTTGTTCTATATCTATTGTATTTGAGTTGATGTTATTCATTTTTAATCCTTATTTAAGGTAATTAGTTATTTTCTAGAGAAATTTAAATAAGCGTTATCATTATTGCTAATTGCCGATGCAATTAACCCGTCATCTATGTTAATAAAACAGCTTGTGTCATTAATTAATGACTTAATTGTATTAGAGTCAATAGACTCTAACGAGTCTAGTATGGAATGACTGATGTTGGTAATTTGATTACCTAATTCAGTATAGTCATTTAATTGTTGGGCGAATACTTGTTGTATGGAACTCACCCCCTCATTTAAAACTTCACTTTTGCATGAAGTCGTTTTATTTATTTCTGGAATAGTCACTGTTGGATGGTTTTTATTTTCTGGGGAGTAATGATAATTCACTCCTGAGGTTGATATTTGTTTTAGTGCATCAGTAAATACTTGTTTACTGGAATTTATTGTACTCTGGTTAATTAACTCGGCACTCATATGGCCTAATGCATAATTTACCATATATACAGTACATAAAAGAGGTAGCACTTGCTCTCCTCTTTTGCGCATACTTTCACCAACTTTTCCTATTAATTCAATTAATAATGAAGTGATATCTGTAAACCTTGTTTTATTACAATGTGAATTTATTGGTTTAATGGCATCGTTCCAATCTGCATTTTCGGGTATACAGTTGGAAAAACTACCGGGAGCTGCCTCTTCTAATTGAGATAATAATATTTGCTGTTGGGGAAGGTTGTTTCTGACAGTATTTAATGCAATAGCGACTTCACTCAGTGCCACCTCGATAAGTTCTGAACTTAATGGTTTTTCGCTTAAGTTTCTAAGTAAAGGTGCTAATAAGCTCCCGTTAGAAACGAATATTGCGTTTGATTGATTTTCCTCTCTTTTCGTTGAAAAATAATCAATAAATTCACTATTCGGGTGCTCATGAGTTATTGAAGTGGTATGCATAGCATTAAACCATTGAAGAAGCGATATGTGCTTGGGTTGATGCTATCGTACTTAGTAATTTAGTACCATCTTGAACTACAGCGGCTTTGTCTTCTTGCAATGAGCGTACTTTTTTTACGGTTTCTTCTTTTTCTCTTTCAAAGAATTCAAACATATTTTGCAGCCAAGTTTGATCTAGCATTAATTGGTCAATTTGTTTTTGTAATTTTGCCTTTTGGATTTCTAAAGACCCTATCGTTACTTGCTGTGCGCCTGATATCACACCTCGGGATGTTTGCAAAAACATATCAACGCGAGATACTGATGCTTTACTGACGGCTTTTAAAACATCTTTTTGTATTTGTCTGGTAGTATTGCTAATCAATTGCTCTGTGGTTAGTTCTATTCCATCTTTAGCCACTTTTTTAGCTGCTTTCTTTGCCGCTTTTTCAACGGATTTAGTGACAAGTTCTTCTATTGCTTTTTGTGAAAATGAATCAATCATTTTATTAAATATTGTTTTTCCTGCTTTTTCAGCAGCTTGCTTCCCTAGTTGATTGATAATTTGATTACCAATTTGCGTACTGACTTCTTGGCCAACTGATTTAGCTATCCCTTTAATGGCTGTTTGACTGCCTTCTTTTATTGCCACATTTAGTGCTTCTCCTGCTCCTTCTTTTAAGACTTGAGTTGCCACTTTTGGAACAATTTTAGTCGCGATTGCATTACGCACTGCACTGGTAATATCAATAGCCGCCCCCATAAGTTCAAATGACATCTGTGTAATAGCAAACTTGTTGGCCGCAGCATGATATTTTTCAGCGTTATTGGGGTCTATCAGCGCCATGGTATTGGCTACCGCTTTGCCAATACCTGCAAGCCCAGCCATGAAGTCCATGCTTCCACTTGCAGCCATCATGGCATTACCTGATAAGAAGCCACCAACCATTTTGGTCACACCGACGACAACTTCTACTGCGGCAATAACCCAGTCAAAAATAACACCAAAAACACCGGCTTTTCTGGCTTTATCTTGTTGTTCAACGGCTTTTTCCATTTGCTCGCGAATATTTTTGACTTCTTCCATTCGTAGCATGTCTTGTTTTTTAGTCAGAATTTCAAGCATTTCCCCTTTAGTTGAGGCAATGTCCCCTAAAACCTGACCAACGAGTAATAATGATGCGGCAAACATTGAGTTCATTGGTAACCCTTCAATTTTGGCTAAAGACATATTTAGCATAGGGTTAGATGTATTATTTCTTTCATTATCAGGAGAGAGCTGCTGTAATGTTTGGAATACCTCTTCTAGATCAGAAGCAGCTTGTGTTTGAGAAACCTCTTCTTTACTGGCTCGTGGAGTTGCCAGTTTTATCATTGGTGTATTTTGCGCTGTAGCAACATTATTTAACTCACCAAATTTCAAAGGGGTTGTCTGATGAGTACTTTTAGGTAAAGTGGTCGATATATCATGTAACCTATTTTCTGTAGATATATCTGTTCGATAAAGAGAACGCTCAAGAAGCATTGTCATTGTGATATCTCCGATATTGGATTTAGCATTTTTTGAGCACTTTGTTTGATTTCTTGATACTCTTTTAAGTCATTACACCAGCGAATGGCAGCATGAAATGCTTTATTTGCGTATTCAGTATTACCCAGCAAGTGATAACTGAGGCCTGTAAAAAAGGCGGGGCGAGGGTCATCTATTTTAATCGTCCCTGCACGTACGAAGTTATTTATGGCATTTTCATGTTCACCTAAACGTTGATGGCATAACCCTAGAGCAAGTAAATTTTCGGGGTTCCATTGTTCTAAACAAGTTAATAGATAATAAATATTGCGTGCAGCGGAAAAATCATTGGCATTAAACAATTGGTTGGCATATGCATAGAGTCGTTCTAATTGCTGGCTATCTAAGCCAGCAATTAGTTTTAAAGAACCACCACGCGCTAAAAAATGCTGCAAATTGTCGCTATTTTCATTTTGTGACAGAGTGCTAACTGTTTTTGGCATATAAATCTCATGATGATAAAAGTATCAAAACGTTAATTAGACGAAAGTACGATATTGTTTTTTAACTACACTTTTGTTTTTTTCTGGTGAAAAAAGGTCTCTGTTTTGACCCGTATTTTCAACAGAAAGTTGTTTAAATTGTTTGCTTAATTGATTAAAAATCAGTTTTACTTCTTCTGATTTTTTAATGATTTTTTCTGCTCCAATATCACTTTGCATTACATCATTAAATTTCGCTAACTTACGTAAAGCAATTGGGTCCTTATCTGCTTTTTTATGTAACTCGCTAATTTCATTCTGTAGTACTTTGAATTCATTAATTTGCTTTTTAACATTTATTCTGCAACGTTGCAGTTCGTTAAGCATGCTTTGAAATTGATCTAATTGTTGCATCTTTAATCCTACGATATTTGGTTTTATAGATAGCTATCAATTTATTTTTAGGCTGTTAACGAATAGATTGAGCGATTGATTTAGTTGATTCAGCATTCATGCTTTGGATACTGTTTGCCATTGTGACTGCGGTATTAAAGTTTTGCATGAGTTGCTGTAGTTTAAGTTGGCTTTGTTGAACAAAATCAGAAGCACGACCGGAAGCTGATTCTAAAGCTGATTTAACGGCAGTGAGGTCACCTTTATCTAATTTGCCATTTTTTCCTTGCATAAAGTCATCAATATTTTGGTTGCCATCAATCATGATATTGTTAACGCGCATATAATGAATGACATCAGGTGGAAGCTCTCCAGTAGAGTCTGGTTTATCTAAATCAGCAATAATACGGTCAACTCGATTCGCCATATCTTGTGCATCACGAGAAACTTCTGTTTTCTTTGACATGGCTTCA
The DNA here is from genome assembly GCF_053543535.1 of Providencia sp. AGC89. NCBI lineage: Bacteria > Pseudomonadati > Pseudomonadota > Gammaproteobacteria > Enterobacterales > Morganellaceae > Providencia > Providencia sp. AGC89. Next base: position 54,283 of record NZ_JBIXLP010000093.1, on the reverse strand, counting down.
AATTTAGAATTTGCTAATTCAGTAAATAACAACATAATGTTTTCCATTGTGACCATGGCTGTTCCCATAAGAGAATGATTTGTCATGGCACTTCGATAATTATTATTTTGAATACTGTTATTGTTATTATTTTGAATGCCATTATCACCATTATTTACTATCACATCACCTGTTGAGGGAGTGGTTGGTGTATAATAGCTATTTTGACCTTCATAATACCCGTTTTGATCGAAATCTATATAAACCATGTTATTACCCTTTTTGTTAAAGTTAAAATATAAAAATTTCTTAATTTAGAGGTTAGATAATAAATATTTTAATTTTGAATTTTTTCAAATTTACATGGAAACTATCATTTTTGATTTTACAATTATGATGTTATATGTAATTTATATGCTTAATTATTGTTTTAATGAGGAACAATGATGTCAGGTTAATACCTTATATTTTCTCATGCGTTTTTACTAGAAAATAAACGAATGTCTTTTTATTAATAAGGGTAATGTATGTCTGCGATAAAGTTTATTATCAGCAAAAACTCAGGTCAGTTATCTTTGAATGGAAAAACCTATACATTCCCAGAAAATTGTTTAGTCATTACCAATGATGAGGCAATTATAGTAGAGTCGATATTAAAGAATCAGCTATTATCTGTAGACTTTGATTCGAGCAGTTTACATAAGGTTTACCCTGAAATAATTAACCTATTGCTTCCTCAAGAAAAAATAACTTATTCAATTGAACCCATTAGAATTATTCGAGCAGAAAGGAATGTATTGGATGTTTTTACCTATCTATTGCAGCTTTCAGAGGATAATTTTTTACACTTTGCTTATACTTATTGTTTAGGGTTAGATAACGTATATTTTTCCTCTCTACTTTATAAATATATTTCAGGTAATAAAGACTTTTGTAGTTTTATTGAAAACCATTTTATGCGTCAGTGGTCCGTTGTTCGCTTAGCTCAGGAATTTGATTTACCTGTGCGTAAGTTTAATGAGTTATTTTTATGTACATATGGTCAAACAGCTAAACGCTGGTTGTTGGAGCGACGGATAAAACATGCAAAGAAACTGTTAAGTACAACATCCATGAGAGTCATTGATATTGCCATAGAATGCGGGTTTTCAAGTCATGCTCATTTTACGGATAGATTCCGTCGTTACATAAATTGTAGTCCAAAGCAATTTCGCAATCGTTCGCTTCAAATAAACAGCTATAACACGAGGGAGTAACTATGGACATAGAAGCGATTACTAACCAACTTTCGCAACTCGTTGATAAAGCGGGTAATGAAGTGCAATCAAAGGTGACTGCAGCTGACCTTAATGACCCAGCAAGGATGTTACAGGCACAATTTGCGATACAACAATATTCTGTTTTTGTGAGTTATGAAAGTGCGATTATGCGGGCAGTGAAAGATATGTTGTCAGGGATAATTCAGAAGATATGAATTTATTAGATTTCAGTATGAGGCAACTTATTATTGAAAGTGGATTAGCGGCTGTAAATAATGGGCTTTATATTCAAGCTGAAGCTATTCGTCATGTATTGCCATATCTGACGGAAAATGAAAGTGCCTGTAATATTATTGATGCAACCATACTTATTGGAATGAATAATTTATATCTTGCCGAAGAAAAATTACAGAGTGATAAGTCTCCAGAAGCAGAGCTACTAAAGCAATTTATTGAATATATAACAATAAGCAATAATTGATTGTTATACTCATAATATATTAAAAATAGGATATTAATATGATGGATATTACATCTGTATCTACTGTCGGTGTACAAACATTAACAGAAAAACTCCCCTCCATTGAACGAGCTGAGGATGTCGATTTATTTACAAATATGCTTTTTGAACAACCCACACTTAACCCAGAAGAGATGATAATCGCTTCATTACAAGATAAATCATTGTCAATTTCAAATACAATTAATAATGCACGAGCAACTGTCGATGTTCTGAATAACCCGGCAACTATGTTAACGGCACAATCTTTTCTTAAAAATGCTATGGTGGAAGTGGATTTAATTGCAAAAGTGACAGGGCAGCTATCTCAAGGAATTAATAAACTGGTAAGTATGCAATAATGAAGTTTTTTATTCGTTTTAGTTCTATCGTGTTAATTTTATTTTTTTTAACGGGTTGTAAAGTTGAGCTTTATAGTGACTTATCTGAAGAAGAAGCAAATCAGATGATTGCTTTATTGATGCTGAGAAATATTGATGCAGAAAAAAGCATTATTAAGGGAAGCGGCGTTACTATTAATGTAGAAAAAGATGATTTTGCCAATGCAGTTGAAGTATTACGCCAGCAAGGTCTACCTAATAAACGAACAGAAAATATTGCTGATTTATTTCCTCCGGGGCAGTTAGTCACTTCTCCAGCACAAGAACAGGCAAAAATAACTTATTTAAAAGAACAAAATATAGAAAAAATGCTACTGAGTATGGATGGGGTTATTATTGCTCAAGTTGCTATATCGGAAAGTACCAATGTAAATCGTCGTGAAATACCGCCGCCTACCGCTTCAATATTTATTAAGCATGCGCCGGGTATCAATATGCAAAGTAGAGAGCCAGAAATTCGTAGAATGGTCCAAAAATCTATCTCAAATTTAACAGTAGAAAATATCAGTATCGTTATGCAAATGGCTGATTATCGACATAAACAGGCGAAGTTTCTGGATAAGACCAAAAATGGCTGGGAATGGCGAAAGTACCTTCCCTGGATAGTTGTGGCAGCCATAATGACCAGTGCTATTGTATTATTAATTGTATTAAGAAATAGACCTAATATATGAATAATATTATTGAGGTTGAACAACAACGATTACATGAGTTGGTATGGCGTCCAGGTAAATGGATGCATGCATCTTGGTGGAGAGCATTCGAGTTATCTCAATGGCAACAGGTGTATCAGCAATCTCCATCTTGCCAAGGGGCAATAGATAACATGATTCTTCGCCGCAAAGACTTATCTTTTTCTCCTATATTAAAGCAGCTTGAACTACGTCAGTATCAAATTTTGGCATTAGAAACACGTTTAATGAAGTTGTTTCTTGCGATGGGGATTCTGGTATTAGCTTGCCCTGATTATCTGGTACTTCGTCGATATCGTTGCCGTTTGACGGATATTTTCGGTGAGCAGGGTTGTGAGCAGCTATTGGCAATAGGGACCTTCTATCATTTTCCTTCTCAGGTTATTTATTCTGAAGAGGATTTCATCGAGAAAGCCCAAGGGATAGGACTAAGTTGGTGGTATGCAGAGAAAACCGATTGTGTGGTCTATCACGCGTTGAAAACAACCTTTCCAAATTACCCGCCCCAAGAAGCCCCCCGTCTTGGTAGTATTTTTCCTTGGCTATTACGTATTGGGCGTTTTTTATGAAGGTGATTTCAGTTCCTGTAATTTCATTGCCTGACTTACCTGTATTTGGGCCTATTATTCCGACAGAGGAGTTAATAAACTGTTTTTCTGCAAACAATATTATAGAAATAGCCCAACAAAAAGCTCAAATTATCTATCAAGAGTCTCAAAAATATCTAGATGAAACAAAACAGGAATGTCAGAGCTTACGAGAACTAGCTTATCAAGGAGGCATGGCTTTATTGGAAGAGGAAGCTCCATTGATTAGGCAGAAGATTGCTACTGAGTCTATTGAGTGGTTAGTGTCAGAACATCAACTAGAACAAAACATTTTAATGTGCTTGGAACCACGTTTAAGGGAAGTGCTAGTTAGCGTGCTTGATATGTTTTTTATTGAAAATGATAGTACTGGGTTATTGTTCAATCAGCTTCGCACTAAACTAGAGGAAATAAAGAATGAAAAGTCAGCAACGCTTTATATTCATCCTAGTCAGTACAATAAATTAATAAAGCTTTTTTCTGCTTACCCGTGGCTACATATTCAAGTTGATGAGACGAAAGACAAAGATGAGGCATTGCTTTCATCATCTTTATTTAATCTCCATATTAATCTGAAAGAACAATTAGAATCAATTTGTGCACATTTGTTATTAGCTGAAGAGGAAACATGTAATGTCTGTTAAAGTAGAATCTATAGACCCGCGACTCTCTTTAGTGAAAAACCAGCAATTGGCCCAACAAAATATTGAGTTGACGCGCCAAAATGAACAAAGAAAATTAGTGACGCAAGTCATCCCTGCACAATCAGCTCTTGAAATAGCGCAAAATCAATTGAATACAGAAGTTCCTGAACTTGATAGTTATCTCTCTGATGGTTATTTGATACAAGAAACCCAAGGAAATATTGGGTTAGCCATTGGCAACTTTGTGCGAATGAGAGGTGGTCATAACCCTAGAGTATCTGAACGTCCAACCCGCAGCATGTTGCAGCGTCTAGCCAAAAACTTAGAGGATTCAGACCCTACAAGTGTGGGAGAGTTGCGCCATCGAATTGGCGGAGTAACTAAGGTTGAAGAGATTGACGACCTTCTGAATAGTTTTCAACGGCATCATTTAGATACTGCCGAATGTATTTTGCTACTTGCTAGTATGTTAAATGAAAAAGAAAATGATCAATCCTCTAGCCATGTACTGAAACAAACACTAGAAAAAGTGATGGCAGGAGATAATGAGTGGGTTTTAAAACTATTTACGCATTTAGAGTGCGGTGCTGTTACCCCACAAGCATTAGGTGAATTACGTTTTTTATATCAGCAAGCAACAAGTAACCAACCTGAATTGCTTTATTGGTTTAAACAATTTAGTCAATTTGAAGGTAGTCAACAACAGCTAAGAACACTTATTCGTACTTTATCTTTTGAGCTCTCAGCAGGTTATAAGGCAACGGATATTCGCCTAGCGGCAGTGATTACTGATTTAAAATGGTTATTGCAGTTTTTAACTATCGAAGTACAAAGCAAACATTTAGCAAACTCCCTAGATTTACCAAATATAACAGATAAGCATGTGACCTGCTTATTATTGGAAATAGTACAACAATCTTGGTTATATTCTGATTGGCTAGAAAGTAAAATTAGTTTACAGACATCAGAAAAACAGTATAAATATGCTAGAGGATTAATGGAGTTAATCAAATTATTACCGGATGACTGCTTTTCGGATTACGACCAACGAGAAATGGTTATTAGTGTATTTATTGAATACTTACAACAATTAAATGAATTAGAATAGTAACTTTTTTCGTTTTTATCAGGTAAATACCTGATTATATCTATCTAAGTTTTATTAGAATATGTTAATCATAATGAAAAATACCTTTATTTTAAATTTCTTTTTAAGAATGTAGATGGAATTACAAACAAAACGGTGGTTAGAAAGGTTTTTGCAGCTGGTTGAATTACCTAGTGATGGTATTTCTGCAAAAATGGAGTTTTTACATCCATGTTATCGTTTTTATATTGAATATATCAACAATAATATCATTCTTACCGTAGGTAAAAAGGTAGAGCTTGTTTATCAAGAAAATATATTAGAGAAATTATTAACACAATGCATCCCTGCGAGGACTAAGGGGACATTATTACGTCCTTGGGTAGGGGGAGGTTATCAAATGCTAAGTTGTAAATTAAATACAACGAGCTCTATTTCTCATTGGGTTTATTGTTTTAAAACAATGCAACGCTTACTTGATGAGGCTATCGGATTAAAATAATGGAATTTATTAGGCAATTTTTAATCGTTATTTCTCGCCGACAAGATATTTTTCTCGTTATTTTGTTGTTAGTCGCTATATTTATGATGATTATCCCGTTACCAACAGGGCTAATTGATTTCCTTATTGCACTGAATCTAATGATATCCATTCTCTTAATGATGATGGCCATTTATATTAAAAGCCCATTAGAATTCTCGACTTTTCCTGCGGTGTTATTAATTACCACTTTGTATCGCTTATCTTTAACAATTAGCACGACTAGGCTGATCCTCTTACAAGCAGACGCCGGCGATATTATTGATACATTTGGTAAATTTGCTGTTGGTGGTAATTTAGGCGTAGGGCTTATTGTTTTTATGATCATTACTATCGTGCAGTTTATCGTGATAACTAAAGGCTCTGAGCGTGTTGCCGAAGTTAGTGCTCGTTTTTCATTGGATGCAATGCCAGGTAAACAAATGAGTATTGATGGTGATTTACGTGCAGGCACTATTGATGCCGATGAGGCACGGAGGTTACGCGGTTTAGTCCAAAAAGAAAGTCAGCTTTTTGGTGCTATGGATGGTGCTATGAAATTTGTTAAGGGCGATGCTATCGCGGGTATTATCATTATATTGGTGAATATATTAGGAGGAACAGCTGTTGGTGTGATGGTGCATGATATGAGTGCTAGTACTGCATTTTCTACTTATGCGATTCTTTCTATTGGTGACGGTTTGATCAGCCAAATACCTGCTTTATTAATATCGATTACTGCTGGGATTATTGTGACCCGTATATCTGGAGAAGAAAAAAATAACCTTGCGGGTGATTTGGTTATGCAAATAAGTAAGCAATCGCAAGCAGTCGTATTAACCTGTGCTATTTTACTGGTATTTGGTTTTTTACCTGGTTTCCCAACGGTTTATTTCTTTATTCTATCAGCTATTGTCTTTGCAATTTCATTTTTTACTAAAAAAATAACGGCGACAGAACAGGATGAATATATCAATTCAGATTTAAGTGGTAGTTCAGCTAACCAAACTATCAGCCCCGGTTCAACCCCATTAATTATCCGGATGGCTAAAGATTGTTGCAATAAGAATATATTGGCTTCTCAAATTGATATCTTCCGTTTCCAAAAGTTTGAGCAAATTGGTATCCCTTTGCCGGAGATTAATTTACAAGTAGATAATAATTTACCCTCTGGTTCTTTAAAGATTTTATTATATCAGGAGGTTGTCCTCGATATCATTTTACCTAAAGGCCTGATGTTAGCCGATATTAGTTCACCAGATATTACCCAAGCTAAACAGAGAGATAAACTATCGTTCGGTGGTAATCAATCATTACAGTGGGTTTCACCTGATAATAAAGACGTATTATCAGCCATGAATATTACGCTTTATCAAGATGAAGCGACAATTATTCATTGTTTATCAATTGTAGTCGACCGCAATGCAAAAGAATTTATAGGTGTGCAGGAAACACGTTTTCTAATGGATGCAATGGAAGGGAAATATGCTGATTTAGTTAAGGAAATACAGAGGCAATTACCTATTGGGCGTATTGCAGATATACTTCAGCGTTTAGTTTTAGAAAATATATCTATTCGTGATCTACGCACAATCTTTGAGTCATTGATTGAGTGGAGCCCTCGAGAAAAAGACCCTGTCATGATAACTGAGTATGTGCGAATTGGCTTACGTAGGCATATTATCGCTAGACATAGTATAGGGCAGCCGTGGATCAGTGGTTGGGTTATTGGTGATAATATTGAGAATCATATTCGTGAAGCTATTCGGCAAACTGCTTCAGGTTCTTATTCTTCATTAGAGCCTAACTTTAGTGAAAGGCTAATAGAAAAGATTAAAGAGGTGACTCAGAATAATTATCAAACTCAAAATGTGCTAATAACGACAATTGATGTGAGGCGTTTCCTCCGTAAAGTTATTGAACGGGAGTTTTATGGGTTAAAGGTACTCTCATTCCAAGAGATTGGTGAAGATGCTGAACTACGTATTATTGGTAATATTGATCTTATTGGGGAACATGAGTAATGCGTCAGCCCGATTATAATATTATTTATAATACATTGTTTGAACGTTTAAAGTTCCCTGTAAATAGCGAAAGCTTAAGTGTTCGACTAACGGGGAAAATCGTTAAAATTGGCCCAACATTGTTACGTGCATCATTACCAGGTGTCAGCCTTGCTGAGTTTTGCCACTTAAAACCTAGCGGTATTGATGCTGAGGTCGTTTCTATTGATGGTGATTATGCATTGTTATCCCCTTTTTCTGAGCCTCTGGGAGTTACCGTTGGGTCGGATGTTATTCCTACAGGGCATTGTTACCAAATTTGTGTTGGTGACTTTTTGCTTGGCCGTGTACTTGATGGTTTAGGTCGACCGCTTGATCACTCCAATCTACCTCAATATGGAGAGTATCGAACTCTGAACGCTGATGTACCCAATCCTCTCCTTCGGCAAATTATTGACACGCACTTGCCATTAGGTGTGCGTGCGATTGACGGGTTATTGACTTGTGGGATAGGGCAGCGAATAGGTATTTTTGCGGCGGCAGGGTGTGGCAAAAGTACCTTGTTAGGCATGATTAGTGAAGGGTGTGAGTCTGACATTATTGTATTGGCTTTGATTGGTGAAAGGGGACGAGAAGTTCGTGAGTTTTTAGAGCACACTTTAACCCCGCAAGCATTGAAGCGTTGTGTGATAGTTATTGCGACCTCTGATAGATCTGCGCTAGAGCGTTTGAAAGCTGCATATACGGCAACAACAATCGCTGAATATTTTCGCGACCAAGGGAAAAATGTGTTGTTAATGATGGATTCCTTAACACGTTTTGCCCGCGCATCAAGGGAAATAGGGCTTGCTGCGGGGGAGTGTGCTACATCGGGTGGATATCCCCCCAGTTTTTATGCTCAATTACCCCGTCTATTAGAGCGAGCTGGGCGAGCTGAATCAGGAAGTATTACCGCTATTTATACTGTCCTTGTTGAGGGCGATAACATGAATGAGCCCGTTTCAGATGAGGTTCGTTCAATTCTAGATGGACATATAGTTCTTTCACGAAAACTAGCGCAGGAAAATCATTACCCTGCGATTGATATCAATGCGAGTATTAGCCGAGTTATGGGGCAGGTTACCAGTGAGCAGCACCGTAAAAATGCAGGGAAATTGAGAAAATTACAAGCTGCTTGGAAAGACATTGAACTGTTAGTCCGTGTTGGTGAGTATCAAACAGGGCAAGACCCTGAATCCGATGAAGCATTAATGAAAAGGCCAATAATCAGGGAGTTTCTTTGCCAACCAACCGATGAGCGGGTTAAGTTCCAAGATACACTGGATATGTTATGCAAAATTATCAAACAACCTTAACGGCTTTATTTGCTTTAAAAAAGCGCCGTGAAACGCGACTTCGTTCTATTTTAACGCAATTAAATCAACAGATAAGTGAGCAAATTCAGGTTAATGAAAGTTTGATGAAACTCAGGGAGGAACTCTGTGAGCAATGGAAACATTATGGTTCACATGAACAATTATTGACACCCAGTGCTATTAGAGAGTATCGCACTACGTTGACAAATTATTACCTGCAAGATCAGGCAATTCTACAAAAAAGTAGTATGGCTAAAAGAATATACAGTGAATTACAGATAGAAAAAGAACAACAATTAAGTTTATTACAAGAAAATATAATCGAGCAAGAAAAACTAAAACTCCTAATGGAATAAACTATGTGTACTAAAGTAATGTCATCACGCCGCAATGTTATTATATTAAATAATGGTATGGACGATACGGCATCTCACCAAGATGCTCAACATCAGTTTGAAGAATTATTGACTATTCCAATAAAAGGAGGGGGCAATAATAATGATATAACACAAGAACGAAAGTGTTTAAGTTATATTGATGTGTCAAATAGCGCTGAATTATGTGAGCAGTTACTGAAAAAATTATCGTTGAATTGTTCTAACAATCAAAATAATCAATTAAAGTGGTGTTTAACAAATGGCCCATTAGCAGGGATGATTATTGAGGCTGATTATAATGAGGTAGGTATATCTATTTGTCTTTATTTGAATACTTCTTTATATAATCAAGAGTTGAATAAAATTATTGAGCAAATAAAAAGGGGGCTTTCGATAAAATTTAATTGCTCGATTTTTTTAAAGGTTAATCATGCCGATACCTGAAATTAATAATAGAACAGCAAAACTTATTCGTGCAGTAGGTACAGGTTGTCAATTAATCGGCGATGAAGGAATTCTATCTTTAACATTTGAGCATCGGAATTTGGCAATCGGTTTGTTACTGACAACTTGTATAAATGGTAATTCTATTGATTTTTGGGTAGATGAAAATGAATGGTGTCAATGGGTTAGTCCAGTACTTGCTATTCCATCATTTTCTATGGTTTCTGATGAGTTTAAGGACGTACTCGCGATATGGACAATAGATACTCTCAAGGCATGCATTGATATTGATGATTTTCAGTGGCCAACAGTTAAACAGATAAGCACGGGCTCTTTACCGCAAGGCGTGGGGTGGCAGTTGTGTGCGAAACATCATAATAGAACACTTAATTTTCACGTTATTGAAGCCCCTGATAGCTGGTTAGAGGTACTCATAGAGAACGGTTCGATAACTGATGAACAAGAAATAAGCTCGCCAATTATGATTGGGGCAAAGTTAGTGGCGGGTTGGTGTTTATTAAATAGTCAGCAAATATATTCTATACAAGAAGGTAATGCGCTGGTGCTTCAACAGCAAGCAGAAATTACTCGTGGGGAGTTTTTTCTTTTTACTTATCGGCCACTTGCCATTGTTTGTCAAGATGGCGAGTCAGGCATATTTAGCGTGGAGACATTAATGGATACTTTTGATGACTGGATTGATATACCTACAGATAGCTTAGCCAATACAGATAATCAAATTTCAAATACATTGATTCCTGTTTCAGTGGAAGTTGCTAATTTGAATATTTCAATTAATGAGCTAAGCCAGATCCGGCCGGGGTACTTATTTGAAAGTGAAAAACAATATAATACACCTGTTTCATTAAAAGTTGGTCATCGTATTTTTGCTTTTGGTACACTATTACGCATAGGGGAACGATTAGCGGTTAGAATAGATACATTATGCTAATTGATTTTATAGTGGCAGGTTAAGCTTGACTGCTTGTTGAGGCAATAGGCTAACAAGCAGTCAATAAATTAAATTTCATCATCAGGTGATAAATGATGATTGTCTGTGGGCGGTGATGATAAAAATAATGAAATTAATTTATTTGCTATATTAGTGTTATTTTCTGATATTGGTTCAATATCAAGTAATTCATCTGCTTCGTCATCTTCATTAAATTTATATATATCATTTCTCTCCTCTGAAACCTTATTTAGATTTATATTGTCGATATTTTTTTCTTTATTAATCAATGTGTTGTTTATTTTATTTTCAAGGCTATTATTATATTCATCTAAATTTGACTCCATAATTTTCAATTCGGAGTTGGAAGAGATTTCGTCAAAAAACTCACTCCAGGTTAAAGTGTTTTCCGTATTTTTGTTGTTTAAATTCAATGTGTTATTATTGATTAATGGACGCTCATTATTAGGTTCTTTTTTTACGGTAGTACAAGCGATTAGCGCCATACACGGTATTATTAAAAGAATGAGTTTAATCTTCATTTTTGGGGTTTTCTTTTTCATAGCTTAAATTCATAACCATACGCAAAATATTAGCGACAGGTTCAAATAAGCTTGGGTGAATATAATGACCTACTGAGGTTTTCTTTGCTAATGCACGGGCTAAATCGATACTCTCTACAATAGGTACTCCTGATTTCTCTGCAAACCTAATAATATTTAAGGCTCGGCTATTAAAGCCGACTTCAATGACTTTCGGTAATGGTGTTTCATTAATTTTATAATACAGACATACTGCAACATGTGTTGGGTTCTTAATCACGACCGTTGATTTAGCGACATTTTTAGATAAGCTCCCACTTTGAATTTCTCGGTGTATTGCTTTCCGTTTGCTTTTTAATTCAGGGTTACCTTCACTATTTTTATATTCTTTTTTAATTTCATCAATAGACATCATCAATTTCTTGGTGTTGTTATATCTCTGAAATGCGAAGTCAGCAATACCAAATATAATATAGAATCCAATTAGAGTTAAAATCATCCAGTAAAGTAAATGAATACATAAAATAACGCCATTAATAACAGGGTTCAAAGGTAAAAACTGTATTGAATTAGTGTTTTGAGCTAGTAACAAGTAAAAAATAAGTGCTAGTGTTACTGTTTTAAATATAGATTTAACAAATTCAAATAGATTCTGCATTGAGAACATCTGTTTTGAATTAGATAATATATTGAGTTTTTTAAATGATGGTGTTAACGCTTCTGTTGCCAATAATGGCCCAACTTGAGCCATTATGGTAAAAACAGACGTCAATATGATAACGCCGGCTAAACCACCAGTAAAACGGATCACGATAGAAGAGAAAGTATTTAGCCACTGGCCAATCGCTAAATGACTATCATTGTTAATAAAATTAATATTAGTATTAATCATCAATTTTAAGGCATTCCAAAGTTCAGGGCCTTCAAAACTAAAATAAGTCAGTAAAATGACTAGCTGCATACCGCTGGTTATTTCATTACTTTTCGCTACTTGGCCTTTTTTTCGCGCATCTTTGATTTTCTTCGATGTGGGCTTTTCTGTTTTCTCACTCATTGAAAAAGTCCCATAAATTTAGGCTGATATTCAAATAGTCTAGGCTATAGGCCAATAAATGTTGGAACGCAAAACTGAAGCAGATAATCAGCATTAATAAGGAGAATGCACTTTTGATTGGCATCGCTAAGAAGAAAACATTAAGTTGTTGCGCTGAGCGGTTAATTAACCCTAAAGCCATATCAACTAAGACGATGACGACTATGGCTGGCATTGCAAAGCGAATACCTAGTTCATACATGAGTTGCCATAAACTGGAGATAAAAGAAAAAGCATCAATATGATAATTTAATGTACTGGCTGGTGGGATAGAAATATAGGAATTATAGATAGCCGCTATTAGTTGGTTAAAACCTCCACTAATAAGAAAAATAACATTAAATACTTGGCTAAATAACACTCCAAATAGCGAGGATTGTTGCCCTAATAATGGGTTAATGATACTTGCCATTGAAGAACCGCGCATGGTATCTATTATTGTTCCTGCTGCATCCATTGCCCAAAAGGGAATTGCAGCACAAAAACCGAGTATTAACCCAATGCTCACCTCACTAATAATTAACCATAAGTATCCACTAATATTAAGGTTAGATTGGGTCCAATTGGGGTACATATAAGCAATAGGTAATATAATCACTAAAAGTAGTGAGTTCCTAACTAAAGTACCGCCTAGGTTAGAGCTATTCAGCAAAGGAACAAGAAGAAAAACACCTAAGCAGCGTAACATGCTTAGTCCAAGGATGGGTAGGTATTCAATCCAGATGGTCAAGAGCTTACTCCCTCATATGAAGTATCATGTCAAAAACTTGATCTGCATAAGTAAGAATTACGTCACCCATCCAGCGATAGCTGATTGCAAGTGTAATAGAAACAGCAATTAACTTGACAAGAAATTGAATTGTCTGTTCTTGTATTTGGGTTAATGCTTGTAACAAACTAATTAAAATTCCCACACATGATGCGACGACGACGACAGGTAAAGATAAAAGTAAAACAAGCCACATCATTTGTTTTGCTAATTGGATTACCATAGTTTCACTCATTATTTATGGCCTTAGTGTTACGAAAATGAAAGAATCAGTTGCCTAAGTAATTTTTCCCAGCCCCCCATCAATACAAAAATTAATAGTTTTAAGGGCATAGATATTGTCATCGGCGAAACCATCATCATTCCCATTGCGAGTAATACATTGGAAACAATTAAGTCGATTGCAATGAACGGTAGGAATAACAATAAACCTATTTTAAAGGCTTCAATAAGTTGGCTAACGGTAAAAGCGGGGAGTAGGATAAGTAAAGATTCATCTGGAATTTTATCATGATACTTTTCAGGCCAAATTTGATGACCGATATTGGCAAAAAAAAATTGTTGTTCAGGGTCTGTATTTTTTTTAAGAAACTCTCTATAAGGTAATAATATATTTCTTTCAACTTTCTGAATAAATAGCGGTGATTCTATTTCTATAGGCTCATTAATTAAATTACTTTGGATAGCAAGAATAATAGGGGCCATTGTAAATAAGGTTAAGACGAGTGCTAAGCCATAGATTGCGATATTTGGTGGTGTTTGCTGGATACCTAATGCATTACGCAGTAAAGAAAATACAATCGCTATTTTTAGGAATGACGAACCTAATACGAGAGCTAAAGGAAAAATAGATAGCATAAATAATATAAGAATCAATTGTAATGGCTGGTCTAATAAAGGCATCTAAAAATTCCAGAAATATCATGTGAATGATATTATGAGGTTGGATGCTGTTTTTGAGTATAAGGTAAAAGCCTGAGTTTATAAGGCTTTTAGTTCCCTCACCATTGTTCAATGTTTATTTTTTATGGATAAGTTGTTAATTTATATGGTTGGTTACGCTAAAGTGTAACTGTATATTAATATAAATATCGTATTTTTATTTATGCTAGAAATAATTCCATGTTTTATTTGTGATATTATCCTGATTAAAATGTTTATGAGGTGAATGTAATTATAGTTAACAGTTAAATATAGTAATTGTTTTGTGTGTTTCAATAAAGTAATTACAAAATTAATTTTATCATTTCTATATTGATAAGTTATATTAGTGATATTTCAAGTATATTCAAACATTACTTTTTTTGTTGCTTTTTTAAATTTAATCATAATTAAAATTCATGTTGTATACTTATTGATAATTTCATTTTTTTACAAGGAATGATATTTATCAAGAAAATTATCTGGCGGGTGACATATTATTTAATTTTGTTTTGTTACTATTTGTATTTGTGAATGATTTATTGTTTTGTATTATACCAAAAATGTATGGGAGAAAAATTAATTCTGACTGAATATCTCAGGGCTATAGATTATTAGATGATATTTTTATAATCTCTGTCTGTAAAATTATAGGTAAACCAATGAAAAAAGATCATATGGCTGAAATAAGCGAAAGTATTATTCATGAAATAAGAACCCCGATGAATGGTATTATTGGTGCTTTAGAGTTATTGCAACAGACATCACCAACACATCAGCAACAAAATTTATTAGCAATCATGCGTACATCTGCTGATTATATGCTAGATGTTATTAATAATTCATTCAATTTTAAAGAGATAAACTATAACTTAGGTTATGAATTGGTTGATTTATTTGAGCTTATTGATAAGGTCATGGTCATTGTTAGTTTTGAGGCAAAAAGAAAAGGATTAGCGTTATCAACGTATATTTATCCAGATACTCCTAAAAAGGTAAGGGTAAGCCAAATAAGTTTAATGCAAATACTTATTAATCTAATTGGAAATGCGATTAAATTTACAACTGAAGGTTCTATAAAGATTAAAGTAGGTATAGATAAATCTAATTTAGTTTTCGATATTATTGATACTGGAATAGGTATTGATATCAGCCAACAAAATAAAATATTTAAACCATTCTTTAAGGTGAATTTAAATGAAAATGGCAGTGGGTTAGGGTTAAGCATATCAGCAAATCTTATTAAGCTAATGAATGGTAAAATAAAAATACAAAGTCAGTTAGGGAAAGGAACTCATTTTAAATTATATATTCCAATGAAAAGCGATGAGTGTTTAAGGAAAGTGTTTAATTCATCAGCTATAAAATATATTGGCTTTGGTCAACAATTACGTTTATGGGAAATTAATCTGAACTTAGGAAAGAGCAAGTTATTAGACTATTCAGATTTTAATGTCCCATCTGGCTTTTTTTGTAATAATTCATCTGGATTTAATAGGAAACATAAAGGGAAGCAACATAACTTAGCGTCTTCTACTTTATGGTCATTAAAAATTTTGGTTGTTGATGATGTTTCCCTGAATCAAAATATAATAAAAATAATATTGGAAAATATGGGGCATCAAGTAGATTTAGCAAGTTCTGGTTCTATAGCTATTGATTTAGGCAAAAAAAACATTTATGACATGGTTCTAATGGATTTGAATATGCCAATGCAAAATGGGTTTGAAACGCTTTTACGTTGGAGAACATTAGAAAATGAAATATTAGACAATGACACTCCTATTATTGCCACAACAGCGGGGGATAGAGGTATACAGTATAATGATAATACAAATGTGAAGTTTAATGATTGTTTATTGAAGCCATTTAATATTGATAGATTGTCTGATCTTATTGAAAAAGTTATTATGATTCAGTTGGGAAGGGGGATTGAATTAGCTCAAAATAAAAGAAAAAATGATGCCATAATTAATATCAATGAATGTGATGATTTGAGGTCTAGGTTTAAATCAACACTTGAACAGTTTTCAACGCAAATTGAAATTGCATGGCATGAAAAACAGGGAAATAAAATTTTAGCTGTATTGCATTCAATAAAAGGGTGCGCAGCGTTGACAGGTATAAATGGTATTTATGATGCTTGCCAGTACTTAGAGAGCAAAGTTAAAATTGGTGAATGGTCTGAGAAAGATAAGCATATTTTATTAGAGCAAATATCTCTTTATTGCTAATTTTTATTTATTTAAATTAATATGTAAATGATAAATGATAAATGATAAATGATAAATGATTTATCGACTAATCATTTATCATTTTAAATGTATTTTTATATTTTAAATATAAAAAAACGGGCGAAGTTATAATGAAATTTCTATTTTGTTTTACTGTTTACATAAATTAATAATTTTACTCATGAAAGAGACGAAAGTATTTATTGCATCTGCTGCGGATTCTCCATTTTTTAAAGCAAAAGGTGAAAAAACAGCTCTCAATTCTATATAGTCATTAATATTTAATAAGGCAGGCTGCCCAAAGTAAAAATATTGGTTAGTATTATCCATTAATTTTGACAATATTATTTCACTATGTAAAGCAGTATTCAGCTCATCTTTGGGGCTTAATACTGACCATATCATGGGCATCTCATCTACCGTGAATATATTAATGTCAGGCATCTCATGTAAACTAATAGTGATTGCAGAGTGGTTATCAATTTTATTATTTTGAAGTATATCTTCACGCCCTATATGGCTAATTGCACTAGTAACTAATTCAGCTAAATCAATATACATTCAGTACCTCCGGATGATAACGTTTCCATATTATGACAATGATTTCTTCTACTTGGTAATGAGAGTTTAAGATATGGTATATTTTCTCTCTCAATATTGAATTGTTTGTTTCATTCAGTCTATTAGTCAGGTCTTCTTTAGAAGCATTGATTCTGAATAATAGGCCATCACGATAACCACCTGATTTATCTTGTTTTAATTTACGTTCTAAACTCGTTAACTGTGACATTTTTTTATATTTAAAGGTTAATTGGAATTGATAAAAAATTTTGTTTATATATTAACATTAGAGTATTCATACTGAGAGAATACACCTTATAGCCATTTGGTAAAATACTTCCTTTATATAGTCTCATATTGTTAGATAGTTGTAGGTAAATATATTCATCATTACCTCCAATACTTATAATTTTCCCAGGTAAAAATTCATCAATAATATTTTTGTTAGGAATGTTTTGATAGTTTATTTTCATTCTTGTTTTTTGTGACTTATTGAAATCACTAATGATAATATTTAATTTTTCTAAATCTTTATCTGGAACTTTTCCGCTAACTAATAATTTATTATTTTCAATTGAAATATTCAGTCCCTCTAAAAGTGATTCTGAATCAAGAAAATGGAGTGTTTTTTTAAATTCTTCTGAGCGGTCATTAATGACAACCCAACTTTTTAATAAACTAATTTGATTTATTTGAGTTTGTGTTTGCTGCCAATGATTATCAAATTGAATATCACCATAAATTTTCACGCTATCTAAGCTATTACCTTGAGTAATATCAATATCATGATAACCATTCATTTCTAGTGTTTGACGAACTAGGTTATGTAGTGTGCTAACATCGATGCTTTTATTATAAAAGGAGAAACCAAATTGGGCGAATTGCTCTTGTAGTTGATAAATCGTATTTTTTGAAACTGATACGCCGCTGAGATGAATTATGCCATTATTATCAAAGCTTGCTTGCAAACCTAGGTGATCTGGTTGTTTCATTTGTTGCTCTAACCAAATAACTTTATCAAATGGCTCCTCATTTTCTGGAGATATGTCAGTTGAGATCCCTATAGCAAGGAGTACTAAGAATAAAAAAATGATGGCTATTGTTAGTGTAACAACGTGAGTTTTATTTTTATTTCTTCTTAGCGGAATTGCTAATGTTGGTAATGGTTGTTCTATATCTCCAAATATAAAGACTAATCCAGCGAGGTCTATCACTCTTTTTTGAGGCAATAGCTCATTAGTTTCCCAAGGCAACCCATCTACCCAAAGGGGAACAGGCTGAGACAAGCGAATGCCTTGTTCATTCACGATCAATAGTGTTTCCGCATTTAACTCTAGTGGTAAGGCGATATCAGGTGTTTCTCCCCCTAAGCGAATTTCACCGAGTGGGAGTGCTAATTCTCGACCCGCTAATATTCCACTTAGCCATTTTAATTTATAAAGAGGTTTCATCATTGGTATAGGTTGGCTGGCTGTGCTTTAATAAGAAACAAGCGTATTGTGCTACGATTATTTTTTTGAGAAGAGTTAAATAAACCTCCAATAATAGGAATATCACTAAGCAATGGGATTCTGCGTTCACCCTCACTATGCTCATCTTGTACAAAACCACCTAATAATAAGCTTTGCCCAGCTTGCAAAAGAGTTTGGGTAGAAACTTCAGAACTTAGTGTTTGAGGTAGTGGTTCTAATTCACTAGTTGAATGGATTTGCCTACCATCTTGAATTGATAGGGTTAGCATGATTTCTTTTTTTCCCTGCTCTTCAATTAGCCGAGGTGTTACCCGTAATAATGAGCCTGTTGATATCGAGTCCAATTTTGCTGTATTGTCAGCTATGAGTTTTGTATGGAATGTGATACTCCTATCTAGAACAGCTTGGTTATTATCTAATGTTACAATTGAAGGGCGAGATAATATTTGTGCTTTAGCATTTTGCTGAAGTGCATTGAGTTTAATCATAAAATTACTAGTATTAGAAACGATAGAAGAGAAGCTGCTGGTATCAGGTATTCCGTTATTATTTAAGCTTATATTTCCACCGCCAATTTGGGCGGATGCTGACCAATCAATGCCCAATGTACTTAAGTCTTCGGCATTAACATCAACAATGAGCACTGATATTTCGATAATAACTGGTTTTTTATCTAATTGAGTTATGAGTGAGGCATAGCGTGGCATTGTTAGTTTTCTATCACGAATAATAATTGCATTTTGTCTTTGATCTACAGAAAACATAGGAAGATTGCTATCTGTTGGAGATGGTTGCCCTTGGTTTTGTAATAATGGTAATGTTCGGCCCTGAGCCATATCTTTTAGGACACTAATAATGCCGGGGACAATAATTTTTTGGCCTCGATATTCATAATTTCCATCCGCTGCATTAGCGTACTTGAGAGGAAATACACGGATCTCTTCTTGGTTTTGGTCTTGATTTAATTTTTGTGCATCAATACGGGTTGCCATTGTCTCAATGCGTTGAATACATATGGGAACACCTTGTATTTGTAGGGTATTAGATGCAGAAATAATACTAGCTTGGCAGTAAGGTTGACCTAATATATTACTGTTTTTTAATTGCTGAATAAAAGTATTTATATTTAAATAAGTTGGAGCTATAAGTTCGGAGCTTACTTCTTGAGCTTTGTAGAAATAAAGTGCTTGTCCATCATAGTACCAAGCGAGCTTATGCATACGAGAAATCTTATTTAATGCTAATTCAGGGAGCATTTTAGGGATGGTCCCGACAAAAATATCATCTATTTGATTACTCACAATTACAGGAATATTATAATTTGCTCCGAAATCACGTAGGACTTCTGAAAGCTTATTTCCTCTACTCGAAATAAAAAAAAGTGAGTCATTTTTCCATGGTATTGTCGATGCTAAAGCCCCATAGCAATGTAAGGCAGCTATTGTTATAAAAACAAATAATATTCTTATCATTATATTAGTTCTAATTATCGGTTAATATCGTGTTTGTATAGTGTTTAAATAGCCATTTAACTAGTTTAGTCTGTTGATATATTAGCTTTTTATACTGCTGATGATTTAGTTCTTTGCTGTAATGATGTAGTAAATATAAACGGTTAGATTCTAAAATAAGGCTATCATCAGTAAAACTGCACTTAGATGCCAGCCATAAACAAACATGCATTAGCCATTTTGTATTTATATTTTGTAAG
Organism: Providencia sp. AGC89; assembly: GCF_053543535.1. Taxonomy (NCBI): domain Bacteria; kingdom Pseudomonadati; phylum Pseudomonadota; class Gammaproteobacteria; order Enterobacterales; family Morganellaceae; genus Providencia; species Providencia sp. AGC89. Next base: position 34,181 of record NZ_JBIXLP010000093.1, on the reverse strand, counting down.
CCAGTATCTATCGCTAAGCACATACCATAAGCATAGTTCCCCACCCACGCTGGGGTACCATTAATATCAAGGAGCACTCTATCGGTTAGTGAAGTTATCTGTTTTATGTTTTCTTGGGCTATGAATGGAGCTGGGAGTTTCATATAACCTCTACAATGATAAAAATAGAAGCGTATTTTGAAGCGTTTTAGAATTTAAGATATAAGGTAATACCCTGAATTATATTTATTTATATTTCAGCCAGTTTTATTTTTTAGTATAAAAATATAATATTAATTAACTTTCTGATTAGCAAAAAATATTTCACTATAAATTATTATCTTAAATATATAGGGTCTATAGATATTCCACTGGCTTTTCATGATAAGTTTTAGATTAAATATGTGATTGGAACGATATCATCAAAACATATCAATTTATTTGTGCTGTCTTTTTATGGCAACTTAATAAAACCTATATGAAAGTTAACGGATAAATGCTTTTATCTTTACCGTGTGATTGATAAAAATAGGGAGACAGTAGATGTCTATTATTCACCAATCTGTAATCGTCATGCTACCTATAAATTTCTCAAAGGATATTAAAAACGTATGTCTTGGGGCTGCAATCAAAAATCGTAAATACCGATAAGCACGCCGTTTTAATTAAAAGGACTAATTATGCCAATATCAGCGTTGCAGTACAGAGTTACAGCAGGAGCTTATCAGAATAAGCTGCACAATAGTTTTAGGATGAACCCTATAGAACAGACTCGGGGCATAAACTCTGACCATTCAGCCATTCCGGATGAAATACACCTTTTAGGACGAAGTATTAGCAGAGTTGTCAATTCTCATGAACAGTTGAGCAGATCATCGTACCAGACTACAAATCCGCGACAGGGTATAGCAGCCCCACTGCTAATGTTGCTAACCGAAGTTCAGTTAACCTATACCCCTGTTGTTGCAACTAGCCCAACAACGGTATCCGAGAGCGAAATGAAACCTTCAATGTCTGAAAATGTTGAGCAATCGGCTAACAGTAATCACTTCTGGGAGACCATCCAAGAGGCCAGTGTATTACCTGCAGCAGGATATCAAGATAAAGAAAAAAAGCTGCCTATAAAAAATCGGTCATCTAGATATGCGGTTTTTAAACAGAAAACGACGACCCCTCCACCTGAACCTGATGATGTTAAAACCGTAAAGTTGGATTCTTCGTGTTTTGAAAAAAGACAAAACTTATCCCGCCCAGATGTATTCAGACAGATTGGTGAAACTTTAAGGAACCCAGTAAGTGAACTTGCAAAGGAATCTCAGGTTATTCATTATTATAATAATAATTACGGATGCCCAACCCCAGAAGAAAGGGTAAATCTTTTATCGATAACCTCAAAGGTAGACAAAACGATATCGGCAATTACAGCATTGCTACCTGGTAGTCAGCCACTTGTGGTTACACAAAGATTGGGTGGGGCTCTATTCAGAATGATAGCGGATAGCATCGATAATAAACAACTGAATACGGATGATTTATTTGAAGTAAATGACCAACTTATTACTTTGGGTAAAAGCATCGTAGCTATCTCCCCAAAAGATTCAAAAGGACAAACAATTGAAGGTCAGTTAAGGGTGCCTGAGGGCTTATCTTTTAAAAATAACAAATTGTCAGTTAATATTAAAGGGACTGACAGAGAGTTTATTATTAAAAATGGTAGATATTTTACTAATATTGATGGTAAGCACCGAAGAATATCTTACTCTTTGAAAAATAAGCAATGGGTAAGAACTCCCAAGTACATTAAAACATCAGGTGAAAAAGTTTACTTCCCATTTAGGATAGGTAAACTATTAAATGGGAGCATAGACAAAAAAACACTGGTTTCAATAAGCCCAAATCAGCATGGTATCTATACCGTAACAAGTCAAACATCTGCAGGATCCTTTCATGCAATAAAAATTGGTTATGAGTTCTATCGTTACATCCCAGAAAATGGAAGGAGTGCGAGTTTAAGTGGTGTTATAAAAACTGACAGTGCTGACATAAAGGTGTCTCGGTTCGGTAAAAGATATTTCATTGTCAATGAAAAGAAGAAATTATCCGTAAACTACTCACCATGTCGACTGGGGCGATCACCGGGTTCTTCGTGCTTACATTTTTCTGACGGGCTGATAAGCAAGCTTAATGAGAACAGGAATAATGGGGTCCCCGAAAGACGAATCCGAGGGATTAAACCATCTGAAACTAATCCTGGATTATATGAGTCGGAAAAAGGGACACTTTATCTAAAATACGATAATGTTTATTTCAAGTTAATTAGCTCACAGGGTTGGATAGATGAGCCACAGTTTATGGTTACGGGTAAAAAAATATTTGGTAGTAAGAAAATAACCCCTGTTTGTTTTAGTAGGGAACGAGGATTTAATTATATAAATACGCCTCTAGAAAATATGATGGAAAGTGTTGGCATGCCAGAAAAAGTGGCAATGTCTCATATAAAAAACCAATCTAAGATACAACCAGTAGTCATTGGTACAGGAAGTTTAAGTGAGGTTTATGATATAGGGGATGGGTTTGTTAGCAAAATCTATAAGAGCAGAATTAATAAGACTCACAAAAGTAGGCTCTCTTCAGCAAAAAAAAATGCAGAAGGATTTAATCGGTATTATGGAAAAGGTTCAGGTACAGTAAGAGTTACTCCATACAAAGATGGTTCTGCAACGGTGTCAGTGAAATTGAAGAAAATAGATGGGTATGTATTAAGTAGTATTAAAGACTTATCTAACCCTGTGTTATTAGAAGAAATAGAGACGGCAATTAAAACGAGTAAACCATCTGAGAAACTATCTTCTTTATTGCAAAGTCATGGGATCTCACATAACGACATAAATAAGGGGAACATCATATATAATAATGGCGAGTTCTTTGTGATAGATTTTGACTCAGCCGATTTTTTACCAAAAGGTGAGATAGTTAGTGAGTCAAAAACTAATACTATGAGAAATAGTTTCGACCGTATCTTTAATGAAATCTTAAGAGAGATAGGAAACCGCAGAAAGGAGCACTAAAGGCAGGAACCTTGTGAGGGCCTGTGCCTGATAAATGGGCTATCCGTGCGGGTAATGAACCGGTATTGATATCCGATAAGGGGTTCGGATATAAATCAATATTTCTATAGTGGTTATAAATATATTTATAATATTAAATCAAGCACACTAACTATTCGTTTATGATATGAAAGATAATTTAATGATTGCTGCTAATGGCTGAGGTCTATTTTTAAAAGTGAGTTAGATGTAAAGCCAGTTATGGTAATGTGTGTATCTAATCTAGCTATTCGGTTGATTTTAGGGAAGATGGATAGCTTCTCCTAAATGTATGAATAATATTGATATTTAATATTTGTTACTTTTTATTTTTTGTTTAGAACTGTTAATCGTTTTATATTGTTTCACCTTAAATTTAGATGATGTTAGTCACATTTCTACACAGATACATACAAGGTTATAAATCAACGCAATGGTGATTTTATGTTAAAAAAAGCAAAGTTAATCAATATTCCAATTGAATATATAGAAAAATATCAATACTTTAAAAAAAACGGATATACTTCCTTATCTCTTAGTTCCTTTATTATTGAGGCAACTAGAAAAGCACTTGATGAAAACAAAGTAGAGGATCAAAATGAAATGTTAAAATCGCGCACTCGAATTACTCTAACTCGATAATACTATCTCAGTATTTTATAATGACACCGATAGCCCCGAAAGGGGCCATTTAATATAAAAAATATAAATTTAATATCTAAAAAACATATTTTAAACTAACTAAATATTATTGATAATAAGTTAATGTCTAGAAATCTCACTCTTATTTATAATTTAAATAGGGTGTAAATGGTTTTTTACTGTATGTGTAGATTACACATTTTTAATAGTTCAACCGCTGTGAGTTTAAAGCTGGTTAAGCACCCAAGTAATGAACGAAAGTTTGAATATAAAAAAATATCTAAACTTATAGAACTGTCTTTAGGTTATATATAATAAAGGAATAATATAGATAATGGTTTTTTACATGACTTCCTAACATGAAAGGTTAAAAAAGAGTTTCATGGGAAAATCTCAAGGATAGTTATGAATATGGTTCTTTGTTAAGTAAGGGCTTTATTGGCTGTCTTAGGCAGTGCTGATTGAGTATAGTGAGAATTAAAAACCCGAGTTCTATGGCGTAACCTAACCACCTTAAAGCGTTTAGAATTATTAGAGCTATCTAATTATAAATTTCAATTTCGAAAAATTTAAATTGGGGGTTAAGTGTACGGCGGTTCTGTCTTCCGAGATGATTGCTTATTTTAATTCGATCATGACCTCGGCCGCGCTTGGGACTTTTCGGTGATGGCTTTAATCAAGCAATGAGCAGATTGTTTTGGTTGATGGTGAGCAATATCACGCTCACCAATTCGGATGACCGTATTTTTATGTGTTCATATTAAGGTAAATTTTCAGCGCATGCTGCTGCTGAACTCCATGCCCACTGGAAATTATAGCCGCCTAACCAACCCGTCACATCCATGACTTCACCAATAAAATACAAGCCAGATACTTTAAGCGATTCCATCGTTTTAGATGAAATTTCATGTGTGTCCACTCCACCAAGTGTAACTTCAGCGGTACGATAGCCTTCAGTTCCATTAGGTTGTACCTGCCATTGATGTAAGGTGTTATGTAGTGCTTCAACCTGAGGGTGATTAAGTTGCTTTAGTGGACACTCAGGGATTTGCCCTAGCGCCTGTAATACCTCGATTAACCGTTTTGGTAATAATTTAGCCAGTGTATTTTTAAGTGATTGGTTAGGGTGTTTTTGTTTTTCCACCATAATAAAGTCAGTTAATGAAAGGTTAGGAAGTAAGTTAATACTTACATACTCGCCAGGAAGCCAGTAACTAGAAATTTGCAAAATTGCAGGCCCAGAGAGACCACGGTGGGTAAACAAGATATTTTCTTTAAATACGGTCCCATCCATTGCTGTAACCTCAGCAGGAACGGATATACCTGAAAGTACTTGTAATGCTTCTAACAGTGGCTTGTGTAAAGTAAAAGGCACTAATGCTGCACGTGTAGGAATAATGGTATGCCCAAACTGTTCTGCGAGACGATAACCAAAGGGTGTTGCACCGAGACCGGGCATAGATAACCCTCCGGTTGCAACAATGAGTGAGTGGGCACTCACATTTTCCCCGTTGATAGTAACTAAGAAACCATTATCTGTTTTTTCGACGGCGGTGACTTCACTGCGTAGCTTGATAGCCACATTTGGTAAATCACATTCAGTTTTTAGCATATCGACGATATCTTGTGCGCTATTATCACAAAAAAGCTGCCCTAATGTTTTTTCATGGTAAGCAATATTATATTTTGCGACCAAGGCAATAAAATCCCATTGTGTGTAGCGAGCAAGTGCTGACTTACAAAAGTGAGGGTTACTTGAAAGGTAATTGCTATGTTCTGTGTACATGTTTGTAAAATTGCACCTGCCACCCCCGGACATCAATATTTTTCTGCCGAGTTTTTTTCCGTTATCAAGCACCAGCGTATTTAAGCCTCGTTTGCCAGCGAGTGAGGCACAAAATAAACCTGCTGCACCTGCACCTAAAATAATAACGTCAATATTTTTCACAATAAGGTTCTCTATATATTTGATTTTAAGCATAATTACATTATGAACATAGATATTTTACGTCATCTTGTCATGATTGTAATGTAAAGCTTTGAGGTAGAACTGATGAAAAGTATGTAGGACGTATTATAATTAGAGAAATTCGGCAAAAAATAGCAAATGATGATTATTTTCTGGAAACATCGTTAAAAAGTTGCAAAAATTCAGAATAAATTTGTTTAAGCCAATCTATTGAAATATATGGGGTAATTACTATGAGGTACTTTTTTGATGGGTAGTTAAATCAAAAAAAGGTTAGATTTTGCTTCCACCGCCAGCGTTTGTCACTGATAATGCGCCGCGTTCATGTCCAACATATAATGGCTTAACGTCTATGCTACATCTTTTTACAGGTTTAGAATTTCATACAGGTCTATTATTAGTTCTAGCACTGTTATTTGTGCTGTTCTATGAGGCTATAAATGGCTTCCATGACACCGCTAACGCGGTAGCAACGGTTATTTATACCAGAGCAATGCGGGCTCAGTTCGCAGTTGTCATGGCAGGGGTTTTTAACTTTTTCGGTGTCTTGCTGGGAGGGTTGAGCGTTGCGTATGCAATTGTCCACCTCTTACCAACAGACCTCTTGCTTAATGTGAGCTCAGCTCACGGCCTTGCAATGGTTTTTTCATTGCTTCTGGCTGCAATCATTTGGAACCTTGGAACGTGGTACTTAGGTATCCCTGCTTCAAGTTCACATACGCTGATCGGGGCGATTATCGGGGTGGGTTTAACCAACGCGATTGTAACTGATTCATCTGTAGTTGATGCCTTGAACGTACCGAAAATGATCAGTATTTTCATGTCATTGATTTTATCTCCCGCAATTGGTTTTGTGATAGCTGGTTTGATGATTTTCTTTTTGCGCCGTTATTGGAGTGGCACAAAGAAACGTCGTCGAATTCACTTAACCCCAGCAGAACGTGAGAAAAAAGATGGGAAGCGTAAGCCACCATTTTGGACGCGTACTGCATTGATTTTATCTGCGGTTGGTGTCAGTTTCTCCCATGGTGCGAACGATGGCCAAAAAGGCATCGGTCTTATCATGCTGGTGCTAATTGGTGTTGCGCCAGCGGGCTTCGTGATGAATATGAATTCAAACGGCTATGATATCGCTAAAACGCATGATGCGGTTGTCCACCTGCAACAATACTATGAAACACATAAACCAGCGTTAAACCATGCGATAGAAAATGCCCCTGTGGTGGCTGAAAGCAGCGATGAGCCCGGTGGTGAATTCCACTGTGATAGTTCCCGTACTGGTGCGATTTTAAATCAAGCGCAAACCATGCTGGATGGAATTCAAAGCTATGAAGAGCTAACGCCTGATCAACGTAATCATGCACGTCGTTTATTGATATGTATCTCTGATACCGCAAATGCTGTTGCTAAGTTACCAGAAACGAGTTCGAAAGATGCGAGTTTACTGAAAAAATTGAGTAATGACTTGCTGTATACCGTTGAGTATGCGCCACTTTGGATCATCATTGCTGTTGCCTTAGCGTTATCGTTAGGTACCATGTTTGGCTGGCAGCGCGTTGCTGTTACCATTGGTGAGAAAATTGGTAAGAAAGGCATGACTTATGCGCAAGGTGTTTCCGCGCAAGTCACGGCGGCGGTTTCCATCGGTGTTGCAAGTTACACTGGGATGCCTGTTTCAACGACGCAAGTTTTATCTTCAGCAGTCGCTGGTACCATGGTTGTCGACGGTGGTGGTGTGCAAACTAAAACCATCAAGAGCATTGCTTTAGCGTGGCTACTGACTCTGCCTGTTTCAATTGTGTTATCTGGCGGTTTGTACTGGCTATCATTGCTGTTTATCTAACAGCGCTTAACTTGGCTTCATATCGTTTGTATGGGGCCTTTAAACGTTACATGAACATAGTAATATAAATATACGAAAGAGTGATGGCCGTAAGGCCATCACTCTTTTTTTATCGTTAGGTGGGTGAATATTATTAACCTGTCACTAATAAGTAGATTAGGCTTACAGCAACAAGAATGCTAAGTCTACTTATCATCATAAATTGCTTACGAATTCGCTCACAGCGTAAAATGACTTCTGGGTCGTAGTGGTCAATATATTGTTTATTATTGATGTACCTAACCAATCGCAGCTGTTTGTTCAGTTGACCATGGGTGGTAAAAAACCCATTACCATCAACGGATTGGTAGAGCAGAGGGTCTGAATCCCTTAAAATGGACAATAAAACACGAATTGAAGAAAAATACCGCATCATATTCAAGATACATAAAATACATAATGCCCAAAACAATGCAATCATACTGAACATAATCCCCTCCTTAGAACCTAGGGGCTATTGACCTTTTGATTGGTTCTCTCAGCAGCAAAGCTATCGCTTTACCGTAATGCTATTGATTTTCATGCCTTGTATTAATGAGAAGTGACCAGCAAAGTTCAACTGCGCCTAGCTCACTGCAATTGTCACAAAGGAAATACAGCAAAACGTTGCACTTAAACTAAGTTTTTTTATTGTAGGATATATTCTTGCTTAAAAAAAGTGCAGCGGGCACAAAATTATGATGACTATTTGTTTATATTGAGAAAATTGTCAGTAGTTTCTATGTATGTTCGTCTAAAATATAAAAGAGCATGGGTGAATGTTTTACGCAATTTTAGTGTATCCTTAGCTCAAATTGTTTAGGCAAATATATTAATATTGAATGAATGATGTTATTGTTTTATAAAATGTTATATGAACTGATGATTTAAAGGTTAATCTGCTTAGATGTGATCAAAGCAACACTTAATAATCACAATTTGCAGGTATAGTATTCATAAAGATGTGGTGAAGGCATAACCACTGGATAATCAGCATTTGGAAGGAGTTTACTTATGGCTTACAAACATATTCTTGTGGCGGTAGATTTATCACCTGAAAGTAAAGTATTACTGGATAAGGCTGTCTCTATGGCAAAACCTTACGGGGCCAAAGTATCCATGATCCATGTTGATGTGAACTATTCGGACCTCTACACTGGTCTTATTGATGTCAACCTTGGTGACATGCAACAGCGTATTACGGATGAAACTCGTAACGCTCTGAAGGACTTGTCTGCAGGTGCAGATTATGAAATCCAAGAAACTCTTAGCGGTAGTGGTGATTTAGGCCAAGTACTGGTTGATGCGATTAAAAAATATAATATGGATTTAGTCGTCTGTGGTCATCACCAAGATTTCTGGAGCAAGTTAATGTCATCTGCTCGTCAGCTAATCAATACAGTTCATGTGGATATGTTGATTGTGCCATTAAATGACGATGAAGAATAAGTCACATCGCTAAATTAGAGAAATTATTCACTAAAAACGCTTGCTTATGCAGGCGTTTTTTTTGTTACAAAATATGTACTTCGAGGTGGTTATTGGCAGGTCAAGCGATTTATTTTGCATTACAGTGAAAAAAAACCTTGAATTTAGAATACAAACTAATGATATATTCAATAGGCAAACACAAATCAACCTCACATTTCCTAAAAATAATGACAAGAAAGAGTGAGGCACATCACAACAACTACATGTTAAAAAGGAAGACATAGATGACACAATCACTATCTTCGTTCTTGGAGTCTGTCCAAAAAAGAGATCCTTCACAGCCTGAGTTTTTACAAGCTGTGCGGGAAGTATTCACTTCTCTTTGGCCTTTTTTAGAACAAAATGCAAAGTATCGTGACCAAGCATTACTTGAACGCTTCGTTGAACCTGAGCGCGTTATTCAGTTCCGCGTATGTTGGGTTGATGACCACGGCAAAGTGCAAGTGAACCGTGCTTGGCGTGTTCAATTCAGTTCAGCCATTGGGCCATTCAAAGGTGGAATGCGCTTTCACCCATCCGTTAACTTATCAATTCTGAAGTTCTTAGGCTTTGAGCAAACACTGAAGAATGCGTTAACAACATTACCGATGGGCGGAGGCAAAGGGGGGTCTGACTTCGATCCTAAAGGGAAAAGCCATGGTGAAGTGATGCGTTTTTGCCAAGCCTTGATGACTGAATTATATCGCCATATTGGCTCAAACACTGACGTACCTGCTGGGGACATTGGCGTGGGTGGACGTGAAGTCGGTTTCATGACCGGTATGATGAAAAAACTGTCTAACGACACCTCTTGTGTATTTACGGGTAAAGGTCTGTCTTTCGGTGGGAGTTTGATCCGCCCAGAAGCGACTGGCTATGGTTTAGTTTACTTTACTAATGCGATGTTAAAACGCCATGGCTTAGGTTTTGATGGTATGCGAGTTGCTGTTTCTGGTTCAGGTAACGTAGCACAGTATACGATTGATAAATGCATGGAACTGGGTGCTAAAGTTGTCACAGCTTCTGATTCAGGCGGTACTGTGGTGGATGAAGCTGGTTTCACAACAGAAAAACTGGCTCGTTTAGAAGAAATCAAAAATAACTATGGTCGCATTGAAGAGTATGCCAAAGAGTTTGGTTTAACTTACTTAGCGGGTCAGCAACCGTGGAATGTGCCAGTGGATATTGCGTTACCTTGTGCAACACAAAATGAGCTAGATATTGATGCTGCAAAAGTGTTGATTAAAAATGGGGTCAAAGCAGTCGCAGAAGGGGCGAATATGCCAACAACCATTCCGGCAACGGAGTTGTTCCTAGAAGCGGGTGTTTTGTTTGCGCCAGGTAAAGCCGCGAATGCGGGTGGGGTGGCAACGTCAGGTTTAGAAATGGCGCAAAATGCGGCTCGTCTCAGTTGGAAAGCTGAAAAAGTAGATGCTCGCTTACATCACATCATGCTGGATATTCACCAACACTGTGTTGAATTTGGGGGTGAGGAGAAACAAACAAACTATGTTCAAGGCGCTAACATCGCAGGCTTCGTGAAAGTCGCAGATGCAATGCTTGGGCAGGGTGTGTTGTAATTCTCTGACCTGTAAACGTACGCGAAAGGGCGGCTGTATTATATTGATAATTTCACCTGTACATACGCCCTTCGCCGTTACGTTTTAGTCACTATTTTTAATGCACGGATATATATCAAATCGATGGCTTTTTGTCGTAATTGCTGAAGGCGCTTTTTGTCCCGCTAGGGGCTCTGCGTAATCAGGGCGTTTAACAACCACTCTTCGTTTTGCTAAGGCGATAGCTGGTGCGAGTAAGGAATCCGCATCATCATCAGCCCCTACCAATGACTGAAACACTCGCATTTCTTTCTTAACTAAAGCGCTTTTTTGCCGATGTGGATACATTGGATCAAGGTAAATAACATCGGGTGCGTGAGTCACTTCTTTTAAAGCAGTAATACTAGAAGCATGGATCAAAGACATACGTTCTTTTAACCACTCTCCAATTTCAGCGTCTTGATAGCCCCGCTGTAGGCCATCATCTAATAATGCAGCTACAACAGGGTGGCGTTCTAACATACGGACACGGCAGCCTAGAGAGGCTAAAACAAAGGCATCACGGCCAAGGCCAGCCGTCGCATCTATCACGTCAGGAAGATAATCTTTTTTAGTTCCAACAGCTTTGGCGACAGCTTCACCACGACCACCACCAAACTTTCGTCGATGAGCCATGGCTCCTGACACAAAATCCACAAAAATCCCCCCGAGTTTGGGTTCATCCAGTTTACGTAGTTGTAAGTTTTCAGGGGTTAGTACCAGAGCCATCACCGCGTTAGGGGTATGAGAAAGCTGCCATTTTTCAGAAAGTTGGGAAAGGGCGCCGCGATCGGCACCCTCTTCACAGATCAATTGGATCGCAGTGCTATTAGCCATGAATACCATAGCTCTTTAACATCGCGTCTAGTTCTGGTTTACGGCCACGGAAGCGCTCAAATAGCGCCATTGGTTCTTCAGAGCCGCCGCGGCTTAAAATATTGTCAAGGAATGACTGACCAGTTTGGCGATTAAAAATACCTTCTTCACTGAAACGCGAATATGCATCTGCGGCTAAAACATCTGCCCATAAATAGCTGTAATAACCCGCAGCATAACCCCCTGCGAAGATATGGCTGAAGGCATGCGGGAAGCGTGCCCATTTAGGTGAAGGCACTACCGCGACTTTATCTTTAATGGCGTATAAGGTTGGCATAACTTGAGCCCCTTTAGCTGGGTCATATTCAGCATGCAAGGTGAAATCAAATAAACCAAACTCTAATTGGCGTAGCACAAACATTGCAGATTGGTAGTTTTTCGCAGCCAGCATGCTACTTAGCATTTCTGCAGGTAATGGTTCGCCTGTTTCATAATGCCCTGAAATAAACTCGAGTGCTTCAGGTTCCCAGCACCAGTTTTCCATAAACTGACTTGGTAGTTCTACCGCATCCCATGGTACCCCATTGATCCCTGCTACATCAGCAACATCAATCTTCGTTAACATATGATGTAAGCCATGACCAAACTCGTGGAATAGTGTGATCACCTCATCATGGGTAAAGAGTGCTGGCTTATCACCTAATGGTTTGTTGAAGTTACAGGTTAGATAAGCAACTGGGTTTTGTAATGAACCATCTTTATGCACCATACGGCCCATGCAGTCGTCCATCCAAGCTCCACCACGTTTGTGTTCACGTGCATAGAGGTCTAGGTAGAAGCTACCGCGTAAAGTATTGGTATCATCGTATAACTCAAAGAAACGCACATCTTTATGCCATGTTTCTACATCATTGCGTTCTTTTGCCGTTAACCCATAAATACGGTGAACGACTTCAAATAAGCCATTAAGGACACGTTGCTCCGGGAAATAAGGGCGTAGTTGCTCATCACTTAATGAGAATTTATGCTGTTTCTGCTTTTCGCTATAATACGCTAAGTCCCAAGACTCTAGGGTATCGACACCATAATGCTGTTTTGCAAAGGCGGTTAATTCAGCAAGTTCATCTTTACCTTGCTGGTGGGCGCGTTGTGCTAAGTCATTTAAGAAGCCTAATACTTGCTCTGGTGATTCTGCCATTTTTGTTGCCAGAGATTTATCAGCGTAGTTTTTAAAACCTAATAATTGTGCAAGTTCATGGCGTAATGCCATTAACTCATCAATGAGTTCGCTGTTATCCCATTTACCGGCATTTGGCCCTTGGTCTGAAGCACGAGTGCTATATGCATGGCTCATTTCACGGCGCAATTCTGCGTTGTCGGCGTAAGTCATGACAGGTAGGTAGCTTGGCATATCGAGGGTTAATAGATAACCTTCTTCACCTTTGGCTTCTGCCATGGCTTTAGCTGCCGCGATGGCGCTTTCTGGCATACCCGCTAATTCTTTTTCATCTTTAATGAGTTTCGTCCACCCCATGGTGGCATCAAGCACATTATTGCTAAATTTAGAGGCAATCTCTGACAAACGCGCAACAATTTCACCATAACGTTGCTGTTTTTCAGGGGGTAAGCCAATTCCAGATAGCTCGAAATCACGTAAAGTATTCTCGATAGATTTCCGCTGTGATTGGCTGAGTGAGTTAAATTCAGCGCCTTCTTTTAATGATTTATAGGCTTGATATAAAGGTTCGTGCTGACCCATCCACGTACTGAATTCAGACAGCAGCGGTAAACATTGTTCATAGGCTTCACGCAATTCAGGGCTATTTTTTACCGAATGCAGGTGGCTCACTGGCGACCAAACTCTGGAGAGTTTATCGCTGGCTTCTTCTAACGGTTGGCACAGGTTATCCCAAGTATATTGGTCTGTGGCATCAAGGAGGTTTTCAACTGTTTGACGGTACTCGGTGAGTACGTGCTCGACAGCAGGAAAAACATGTGCAGGTTCTATAGTAGAAAAGCGAGGTAGGGCAGAATCGGTTAATAATGCATTTGTCATAAAACATCCTGTGATTGCAGGCTTGTGCTCGTAGGCCAAGGCTTACTGTGTTGACAATAAAAGTTAAATGGTGAATTTATACCCAAATACGATTGGTGTATGGGACATAAAATTAGCGCACCATTATGAATATAAGAAAGTATATGGGGGCAGAAATGTAAACCTCAATATCAAGATAACGTTTTTTCTTATCAGCGCTTATCAATAAGTGGGGTTTTTATTAGCTTTTATCAATAAAGGTGATAGTTGCAGTTTCAATGCTTTAGAAAATAATGGATTCAGTCTATAATCATGCTCCAATCTATAGGTTATAGAGGAAGATCGTCGTCTCCGGTGAGGCGGCTGGATTTCAAATCCAGTTGGGGCTGCCAGCAGTCCCGGGCAGGTTCGACTCCTGTGATCTTCCGCCAAACGCAGTTTCTGAACTTCTTCCAAAAGCCATATCTTCTTTGAAAATCAATAAGATTAACCACCTCAAAGTCTGTCTGATTCTCCCCTTGTTTACTGGTTTCTACCCCTGTTTGGGGGCAAAATTGGGGGCATAATTTTCCCCTATTTTTGGATGCCCCCACAATGAAGCTTTACGCCTGCCAGGTAGCGGCCTCAAGGCCAATGGTAACCCCCTATAAAATGACCGATGGAGGGGGGACACACTAGTTTCATTAGCTGATGCACGAAAAAATTGCTGGTTCAAAATAAAGTTCAAGTAAATAAAAACATTTAGCCTCTGAAAGTACCTTTGAAGCAGTAGCTCGTGAATGGCACACTTCTAAAGCAGATCTCTGGTCACTACGTTATCGTGATGAAATTATTGATACTATTGAAAAGGATATCTTTCCTTATATTGGTGAGCATCCGATAGCAGAGATTAAACCCCTAGAGCTACTTGAAACCTTACATAAGATGGAAAAACGCGGAGCCTTAGAGAAGATGCGCAAAGTCCGCCAGCGCTGCGGTGAGGTCTTTCGCTATGCCATTATTATGGGTCGAGCGCAATATAGCCCAGCTCCTGATCTGGCTTCTGCTCTAACTCCACCTAAAAAGCAACACTTCCCATTCTTAACAAATCAAGAACTGCCATATTTCCTAAAAGATTTAGCTGGTTACACTGGCAGTATCATCACCAAAACAGCGACTGAAATTATTTTGCTAACGGCTGTTAGAACGCAAGAACTCCGCTTTGCTCGTTGGCAGGATATTGATTTAGAAAAAGGGGTTTGGGAGATACCAGCTGAAGTAATGAAAATAAAGCGACCGCATGTTGTACCGTTATCAAGGCAGGTTATCGAGCTATTTAATTCACTCAAACTACTATCAGAGTGTTATGAGCTTGTGTTTATAGGCCGTAATGACCATAGAAAACCAATCAGTAAGGAAAGCGTAAATCAGGTTATTGAGTTGCGGATTTTGTGAATGACACACAACTGAACTTTCGTTTGAGGATAGATACAGTTAATAGCATCAGGAAAGCTGGTTAGCCCATCAGTACCGATAAGGCTAGGCTTATGATTGCTAAAGTGTTCCAACAGGGTACCGTGCTTTATTTATCGATAACTTCACCTATATGTTCTTCAATGAAGTGAACCTGTATAAGATGTTTTGCGATATCGGCGACAACGGGGGGATTTCATGTTGTGGGCCCTCTAGTCATTAGGGAGCTTTATTCATTTCGTACTGGGCACAATGATGTCAGAAGTGTGTGAGGATCTTCACCTCATCAGCCGAACCCTTCACCGCTCTCAAATAGTTGGGATGCGTTCATCTCATTTTTCAAGAACTAGCCTAAAAACGAGTATTAAGATTATCAATAAGTCAAATGACACCAACTGTCTGGAGATTTAAGGGGGGCGGTTTAGTTAGATGAAATTATTAACACGCGTAACAAGTGTAAGTAATTGCAAAAAAGTAATGGTTGATGTATGTGAAAGAAATGTTGTTAAGTATGAATTAATAACACATTATTTGTAACCTATTGATTTTTATCGGGTAAAAATAATTGTAGTATGAATAAATATGACAAGAAATAACTGACTATTAAACTTGGTATATTCGATAGATTTCTCCTGCTTTACAGCCTATGTGAGTAATTATAGTATTTATGTGAGCCAGAGTTCAAAAGACAAAAAGATTTAATTACCGTATTCATAAATATATAGTGGTTTTATCTAGGTAAATTTAGCTATATTCCGTATCTAAAATTTAATTCTATTGTGATTAATATTTAATCACAGGGCTTCTTTTTAATTTTTTCTTTAAATTACGACTTAGTTGAGGATTTACCCAGTGAAATTAAATAAAACTCTTATGGCTATTGTAGTAGCGACAACGATGGTTATGGTATGTCTGGTCACTTCAGTTAAAACATATAGTGGCGCATGTCTTGGGCTCAAGGAGCCGTAAGAGCCAGCAAAAATTATTAAGGTGGCTTTCTAAGTTTGATATTCAGTTTTGGTGTACCGATAATTACCTAGCATACCAGTTATTACCAAGGGAAACTCACTCGATTGGTAAACGATTTACACAGGGAATAAAACATCAAAATTTGAACTTAAGAAACAAGATAAAAAGGCTGAACAGAAAAACATAGAGGTATTCAAGAACTGTTGAAATGATTGACAAAATCATTGGTACTTTCATTGAAAGAGAACATTACATTTAACCAAATTAATACATTGAATACTCGACCCAAAACTAGAAAAAGTGGTGGCTACATTTAAATAATCACTAAATAACTAGCCATATAGCGACTTATTTTTATTGGAGTTACAATTCCTTACAATATTTAGCGTAAGTAAAGCTTGAGGGTTTTATTAACAAAAATTTAACACGGTTATTTGTATATTGTTGTTTGATAATTGTTTTTTTATACCTTTTTATTTTTAACAACCTTAATTAGTAAAAAAATACCTATTAACTTTGTAGCTAATTTTTTTAAATAATTAATTTATTTTTTTGTTTTGGTTTAACTCAGATTTTTTGTATCCTATATTGAGTTAAACGATTGGTGTCTTATTTCATTTAATACGTCAACGTCAATGGTGCTTTAATGAGAAATGAAATTTTCAATTCACTTTCTATTCTAAGTGATAGAGATAACATAGTTAATGTCGTATCAAAAAACATTGGAAAAAAAATAAAAAAACTTAGATTGAAATATAACTTAAGTGGCTCTAATTTAGCTAAGGTTATTGGCATATCGCAACAACAATTATCTCGGTATGAGAACGGTCAAAGTGATATATCAACATCAAAAATAATGATTATTTCAATTTATTTTAATGTTGATGTTAGCTATTTTTTTGATGAATAAAAATCATACAACACCATGTGTTAAAGCTTAATGAATTGGAGCCTATTACAATGAAAATTAAAGGCTATTTACGAAAATATATTGGTTCGTTTTTAAGGTATACCCGTAAAAAATCATTATTCTTCAATCAAGTTGGTTATCTAGTTCATTTAAGTTAGCAGCAGGTTTCTCTCTATGAACTTGGTATTACAATAATTAGTGTAGAGATGTTGAAATTTTTTAATTGCATTAGATAGAAATTGGTCGGAATTACTTTTCAAGGTAATGGCTGATCGTTCTGATTAAATAAGAAAAATTAAAAATAAGTTACCATTAGAAACAATTTTAATTAAAAAATTTAAATTAGAAGGTTAGCCTTCTATTTATTAGTCGCCTTTTCTTTAAGTCTAGGCAAGGGAAACCTTTCCCATTTTATGAGTGACTTTGTCATTTGATATTAGTAAGCGTTCAATATATTAAATCTATTTACATATTAAGGAAATAATAATGAAATTATCTCAATTAGCTGTTGCTACTGTATTTGCTGCATCTGTTATTCCATTTAGCTCAATGGCTGATAACACAGGAACAATTGATTTTGTTGGTTCAGTTGTGAATACACCATGTAACATCCAACAATCATCATTAAAACAAACTGTTGATTTCGGCCAATTATCTCGCAAAGCCTTACAAAGCGGTAAAGCGGCAGAAGCAAACTTTGATATTAAATTAACTGGTTGTGATTTCGCTAATTTCGGCGAAGTTGATAGCGAAAGCGGTAATGCTGCTGGTGTTAAAACCATGGACTTAGTATTTACTGGCCAAAACTATGTGAATGGCGGTGAAATGCTTTCTACATCAACAGGTAACGCAAATAACTTAGGTATCGTGATTGATGGCTTCAAATTTGGTGTTGCAAAAGATGTATTACCTACCGGTAACACTGATGGCGATGTGACTTTATCTTTCAAAGCATTAGCTAAAGCAATTGATAAAACTAAAGATGTTGCAGAAGGTAAATTTACCGCTGTTTCAAACTTCCGTATTACTTATCAGTAAGCACTTTGAGTAGCCGCCAATTTTTGGCGGCTACTTAATGCATATAAAGGAAAACAAAGTGCTTACTTATCTATTTGATATTCGAAAATTTGTGCCTGTTCTACTCATCTATTTTTGTGGATGCTTCACCGTATTTGCAGAAAAGGACATAGGGGTACGACATGAAGGAACGACTCAGATGATTGGCAGCGTTATAGCGACACCTTGTTCGATTATGATGAAAGATCGTTTTCAAACGGTAAATTTTTCATCATTAGCATTGAATTTATTATCAACAAAGGTATCCCGAGAAGAACGCAACCAGCTTTTTGAGATTGAATTAAGTAATTGCGGTAGCCTGTTTTCCTCTCTTGATAGCAAAACATGGGTAATACGTTTTGATGGCCATCGTGCAAACCAGATGAATGCTTTTGTCTTACAAGGCCCCTCTGAAGGACTAGGCGTTTCTGTTCTTGACAGCACAATGCAAGCCTTAATCCCTGGGGAAAGCTATTCACTATTCGGCAGCGTATTAAGACAAGGTAAGGCAGGACAATCACTTGTGCTTCGCTATTTTTTACAACTTGAGCTAACGGGAAAGCCTCTCCAAGCAGGCCGTTATCAAGGGTTAATTCGTTTTTTCATCGATTATCAATAAAACAAAGATAAAAACAGTCAATCCTATTGCATTGGCTAGTATTTCTTGTTGTTCTCGGAGTGGTATAAGCATGAAGTTCACATATTGTAAAGTTGGGCTGGCCATCTTAGTGGCATTAAACTTTAGCACGTTGACTGCTTATGCCTCAGAGTTTAATACGGATGTATTAGATGCTGAAGATCTCCAAAATGTCGATATGAGCCAATTTGCTGTCGCGGGGTATGTCCCCCCAGATAATTATGTCCTAACTATTTTTGTTAATGGGCAGCGTTTAGGCGCACCTCGGGATATTACGGTTTTTGAACAAAGCACCCCCGAGCAAACCTTGCTACAAACAACGTGTCTACCTGCTGATTTGCTTGATCTCATTGGGCTAAAAGAGACAGCAAAAGAAAAAGTCCATCTTTCGAATAATGACCAGTGCTTGAATTTATCAGCCCTAACAGGAGTCCAACTAAAAATTGAACTCGCAACATTATCCTTAAAAATGACAATCCCTCAGTTTTGGATGGAATATCGTGATCCTGACTGGGTGCCACCTGCATTATGGGAAGAGGGTGTTAATGGTGCCTTAATCGACTACAGTGCAAACATTTCTGTCACAAAAGAAAATACAGGAAGCAAACGCACTTATGCTTCGACGAGTGGAACCGCTGGCATAAATTTAGGCGCTTGGCGTTTTCGCGGTGATTATAATGGCACTTACCAGAAGCAGCAAGGAAATCGCCAATCATCACAAGAAACAAAGCAATTTGATTTTAGTCGCTTGTATGCATTTACTTCTATTAAGTCTTTATCGGCTATTTTGACGTTAGGTGAAAACTATTTTTATTCTAACGTCTTTGAGTCTTGGCAATACACCGGACTTTCATTAGAAAGTGATGACCGTATGCTACCCCCGAAACTGGTGGGATACGCCCCAGAAATTATTGGGGTTGCAAATACCAATGCAACAGTTATTGTTCGCAGCAAAGAACGTGTTCTGTTAGAAACAACCGTACCACCTGGGCCATTCCGTATCCAAACACTGGATAGTGGAGTTCGTGGGGTTTTGGATATCACCGTCCGTGAAGAAAACGGTGAAGAAAAGAAATTCAGTTTAAATACGGCCTCACTACCTTATTTAACCCGTCCAGGGCGACTCATTTATAAATTTGTTGCAGGTAAAACGCGACTTAGCGGTCATCAGCTAACAGGAAACCCTGTTGCAGGTGGGGAATTATCATATGGTTTATCAAATGAATGGTCACTTTATGGTGGCTCCCAACTTAATACTGATTACCAAACCGCTGCTATTGGTATTGGGCGAGACCTATTCGCGTTTGGGGCACTGTCATTCGATGTGACACAGTCAGTTGCACGCTTTACTCAAGAAACCCTGCAAGGCCGCTCATATAGGTTAAATTACTCAAAATCTTTTGATGCATTACGCACAGATATTACCTTTGCGGGTTATCGCTTCGCAGATAAAAACTACCGAACACTCAGCCAATTTATGGATGAAGTCAGTTCAGGTTATGTCTCTCGTGCACCAAAAGAAAATTATCAAATCTATTTGAATAAATATTTCGATAATTTTAATTTTTCACTGAATTATCAATATAGCACGTATTGGCATGACAAATCACAAATGCAATATGGCTTATATGCAAGTACCAATATCAGTCTTCCTGCACTTTCCCAGCAAGATGCGACGATATCGTTATCTGCAATTCGCACTGAGCGAGACAGTGGCTATAAAGATGATGCAGTGAACCTTTATTTAAGTATTCCACTTTATAACGGTCACAGTGTGTCATTGTCTGAATCTTATACTAAGACGGGAGAGTATAACCAACATAACCATAGCGCTAGTTATAGCGGCTATAACGATCGTGATAGCTACAATGTCACTGTGGGTTATAACCATGGGCAATTATATGATAGCGAATCGAGCATCAGTGGTTATTACTCCCGAGATCTCTCCCAAGCTAATATTTCAGCAAATGCAAGCTATGTCCCTCAACAATATCGCAGTGTTGGTCTGTCTATTAATAGTGGGATAACCGCGACTTCACATGGTGCTGCACTGCACCGAGGTTCAAGTGGAGATACTCGATTAATGATTGAAACTCCCGGTGTTGGTGATGTGCCACTCGATAATGGCACGATAAAAACGAATCGATTCGGTTTAGCTGTTATCCCTAATGTTAGCAGTTACCGTAAAGCTAACGCATCAATTAATACCAGTAAATTGCCCGATAATTTAGAAACGTTGGGGGCATCAACGGACATCACTCTCACAAAAGGTGCGATTGGCTACCGGAGTTTATCCGTAATGAAAGGAGAAAAACTCTTCGCTATTTTATCATTGGGCAATGATAAAACGCCGCCATTTGGTGCCAGTGTTCGCAACCACAATAACCTTGAATTAGGCATTGTCGGGGAAGATGGTGTGACTTGGTTAGTGGGAATATCGCCTAAGGAAAATTTACTTGTTTATTGGGGAGGGCAAGCACAGTGCCAATTGTCACTTCCTGAAAGTTTAGATACATCAACCAATATGTTGTTACTGCCCTGTGTATCAATAAAGAAATAACTATTCGAATCTATTTAAAACCATTCGGATTAGCTGCACACATTTAATTTATTTATGAGGTTTATTATGTTGAGTTTGTTTTTACGTTCGTGGGTATTTCCCTTTTTTCTGCTTACGACAGTATTTTTATCCGTTAGCGCACACAGCGCTGTGACATTGGATAGGACACGAATTATTTTTCCTGCATCCGATAAATCAATTAATGTCACCATTACAAATGATAATCCAGAAGAAGCTTATCTTGCACAAAGCTGGATTGAAGATATTGAAGGGAATAAATTGACTAAAGGCGCAATTTTAGCGACACCGCCATTACAGCGCATTGAGCCGACGAGTAACAGTTTGGTCCGTTTAAGCACCACGCCTGAGCTGAGCAAATTACCGCAAGATAGAGAATCTGTTTTTTATTTTAACTTACGCGAAGTGCCACCTAAATCGAATGACGGAAATATATTGCAAATCGCATTGCAATCCCGAGTGAAATTATTTTATCGCCCAAAAAGCATTTTATCGGAATCAGAAACTAAGTGGGCACATAAAGTCACTTTAACAAAAATCGCTAATGGCTATCGTCTCAATAATACCACCCCATTCAACTTAACTGTGATTGGCTTTGGCAATAGCAAAAATCAAGCAGAAAAAAATGCGTTTAATGTTGTCATGGTGCCACCAAAATCTGACCACGACATTATATCACCATCATTATCAACGCCTTATCTAACTTATATTAATGATTATGGTGGTAAACCTACGCTCGTATTTCAATGCCAAGGTTCAATCTGTACTGTTTCTGGAGAGGAGTAACATTGAGTGAAAGCTAGCATATTAATAAGGAAAACAAACATGAGCAGCCCGCGAAAAACACCTCTAGGACTGTTTATTATCATGATAGTACTGTGTTTTCTTTCTAGCATAAAACATGTCGCTGCTAGCTTGCCAACTAACTCAATCAGTTACGGCCAGATTCAAGTATACGCGCAATTGATGAATACAGCTTGTAACCTAAGTATACGCGGTGCAAAAGAGGTCACGCTGACAAATTGTGGTGCTGGTAGTGCATTTGATGATCTTAATTTAATCAATTCAGCTGTACATACCCCTGTCACCTTACAATTTTACGATACCGAAAAATCGTTATTTTACCCAAGCTATCTCACTTATTTAACAAACGGTGATAATAAAATAGCCTTACCACAGCAAATTGATTACCACAATACCTTAAGATTTGAGGTGAGCTATGAATAGAAAAAGCCGATTGAATTGGGTATTTTATCTCTTGTTATTCACTTTCCCTGCATTAGCTTATAGCGAGGAAGGACTTGATATGGAGTTTCGCGGTGAGCTTGTCAATACAGCTTGTCAAGTTACAACCGAATCTTTAAATCAAAAAATAAAAATTTATAACCTACGCTTAAAGACAATTAATGAAGGAATACCGAGCGCAACAGAACCTTTTTCAATTTTTATTGAAAAATGCAGCGAAACAGATTTAAAAAAAATAATCAAGTTAACATGGAAAAGTAATAAATTAACCAATATTGATGGTGATTCTTTTTTAAATACGCAGGGTGATAGCGGTGTTTTATTGGGGATAACAGATAAAGATGATTCTTTAATTGTTTGGAATCAACAAATTAACTTTGGTATCGTGCCTGAAGTAGGAAATACACAAGAACTTAATTTTGGTGTTTTTGTTCGTAAGCCTAAATCCGGAGATGCAAAGACAGGTGATTTTTTAGCCTCAGTAACCTTTACTGTGGAGTATGAATAATGGATATCATTAAAAAATATTTTAAATTCTGGGTTGGTATACTTTATTTCTGCACCTTCTCTTCCCTTGCTGTTGATGTTCCAATAAAAATATCAGGTACTGTCAAAGTACCACCTTGTATTATTAATAAGAATGAAAAAATTATTTTTAACTTTAAAACCGTACAAATAGATAAAGTTAATAACCATGATAACTCAATCACTAAAGAAATATCTATTGATTGCCAATATTACCAAGGAAAGCCTTATATCAATGTTGTCGGTGATAAATTAGCGAATGCGCCTAATAATGTATTAAATACTAAAGGAAATACAGGGTTAGGGATTGCTTTATATCAAGGAAATTCAGTTAATAATACTTACCCGCTTATTATTGGAAACAATATAAACAGCCTAGGAAATGAAATTATTAATGGATTAAGTGGAAAAGGTCAAAAAAATGGGATCTTTTCTATAACTGCAGTTCCCTATGCATTAAATACTAGTAATTTAGCACCGGGTAAATTTGAATCTACTGCAAAAATAGTCATCACCTACAATTAATAATGACTTGGAATTGACATGATACTTAAACCTCATTTTTTTATCTTAATTTTATTAAACATATTATTTTTCCCTGTCACCAGTATTGCTGGGGATTATCGCCATTTTATTTGGACAATGACAAGTCCAGTAAAAACAAACGATATGTTGATTAATTATAATGATATGACTACCTCTGCATCATCAATAATGTCTGGTGGGCTGAATGGCCTTTATAATGCAAGAAGTGTCTATACAAGATGTAAAGGAACTAATGACAAATTAAGTGCAACCCAAGAAAAAACCGCTTGGCTTATTATGCAAAATAGAGTGTACGTAAATAATGTCCCTATTTCATTGAATATCGACTCTTATAACAGTTGGACTTATCCAGCACAGTCGCAAATTTCAGGATATATTTCCAAGATAAACCAAATTACAATTAAGACCGATGTCGGGGGCTGTTGGACTCTTGGCTCAATGATACCTGTAGACTTTCATTGGCGTAGTGCAAGAATAACAGCAACCTTATCGCAAGGTAACCTCGCTCCAGGGATCTATAGGGTTCCCGTGGCCTATTACTATGCGTTTGAAGAAAATAAATTTACAACTCCTGAAGAGAAAGGCCCCTCAGCAGATGTGCCCAATTTAATCGTAGGAGGCCTTGGCCGACGTGATTCATTTACATTAATTATTGATGTAAAATCTAAGTGTGATTTCAACAGTAACCAACTGCAATTAACTCATGATATTACATTAGGGGATGAGTCTAGCTATAAAAGTAACGTAACAAATTACAGTATCTCTTGCAGTGCATCAACGCCAGTAAAAATGGAATTAATTGGGACAAATAAACCCACAGGGAAAAGTGCTAACTTCACTAAATGTGGTGAAGGAGATTGTGAGTTACAATTTAGCGATGGAAAAATAATCAGTGAGGAGAAAGTCACAGGGAAAAAAGACTACCTTATTAATTCAACATTTCACCCTGACGATAAAACCAAAACAGGCTCATTTCAAGGAGCAGGGATTTTAAGAGTCACAATACAATAAAAAATAAGGTTAAATACCAAAAAGTTCTATTTTGTTGAACTTCCTAGTGCTTACTTTCCTATTTATAAGTAGTTGTTAGGTACTATCATGGATTGGTATTGGCAATTTTTTTAGGATAATATTCCTATCGCGCCATGAAAATCTTGAGAAAAGTATAGAGAGTTATTATAACCAACTGGCCATGTATGTTTTCATAAGCAAGCGCCTCGTCTGAGCGAGGCGATAACCTTAATAGGCTTCGTTTAAAGAGCGAATGAAATAACCGAAATACTATTAAGAGAAAAATAGTGAGTATGCAGGTAGATTATATGATTTTTTGAAACGTATAATCTACTGTGTATTATGATGGGTTATGATTACTAGATGTGAGTTAGTTAAAAATATTGTTTTTGTATAATAACCATACCCACAACTCACTCATTAACCTCTTAATCAGATTATGAATTTAGGTATGATTTTTGTCTTGAGGGCATTAATGAGGGCAATGCTATTTATCCAACTAAGTAAACCCATTTAATATCAACGTCATTACCTATTAAATACGACTCCTGTAATAGCCATTCAAGTTCAATATACCTCCATTGAAGGCAATTAAATCCTTTAAATTCAATGCAGATTTAGATATATTTGATAAATAATATTAAATATAAACACACAAAATAGAGGGGCTTATAACTAACACCGCCCTAATTTAAGAACCCTGTTTTATTAACTTATCGATATACGTAAAGAAATTTATACTACGAAAACGATAGAATTATTAAATAGTGTTGTTCGTTACCCGATTAAAAAATCATCGGGTAATTTTTTTTGGGTATTTAACAGGCATGAATTTACCATAAAAGTGAACTATGCTGATATAAAATTATCTACAGGTTCGATTTTTATCTAAAAACACTTGTATTATATACTTCTGCATATTTTTAATTATTTAAAAATTAAAGTATGTTAAATAAGTTAATATTAAATATACTCAAAAATTAAGACCCCACCACCACTGATGTTGCCAAAAGATACATTGGATCTACTTTTTCCTAATGTAATTCCTATATCTAGTGTTTTATTAGTAATACTTTGAAGTGTCGTGATTAATTGCTTTTTACCATCAACTGCCAACTCACCGTACCAACCAGATGACACATTTCCTAAATCTAAACTTGTACGAGTTGGATTTGCACTATCAATAGGTTTTGAGGGCTGGTAAGTTACTTTAATATTTCCAGGATAAGTACAGCTAACGGTTACACTTTTAGTTAGATTTACTCCATCAGCTATTGATTGTGGTAAAGAACCAAAATTAAAATCTAGTTGAGTCTTATCTACACGACAAGTATTAATAACGGTTACATTAAAAGTAAGTACAGCTGAGTTTTTAGGTTGGATAAGCGCAACAGAACTTAACCATTTAGCTGGTATATTTGGGTTTCTGACACCAAATAAAGTCGTGTTTACTTTAATAATATGCGGTGTATTTCTAATTGGGAGATTAGTATTACTGATTAATGTAATAGGAGTTTCTCCACTAAATGATTGTGGCGTATAAGGGGTTCGCGAACAGGTTGCACGGCCAACATTACCTGAGCTTTGCCCTATCTGTGCATATTGTGTATTTGGATATCCATTGATTGTACCTAATGATTGGGGTAATAAAATTCTAAAAGTAAATTTTTCATTGGTAATAGGATCTACATAATCCACTGTATTTGGTGCAATCACATATTGCATATTAGTTGAATTAGGTGAATTCCCGTATGGAGGACATGCACGAGATCCCCATGCATACTCAGTCATTTTTCCTCCCATACTACTTAGCTTAGCTCTTAACGTTAAATTGACACCATTAAAGTTAGCGCCCGTCCAAGTTGTATCAGCTGTAAATTGAGTACCACTATACCCCATGACTGTCCAGTCATCTGGATCACCAGCATTGCTAATACTAGAAATAGCCAGTAGTGAAGCAGGTAACAAATAAAAAACGGTTTTCATCATAAAATATAATCCAAATTATAAATAACTCATTAGGATAGCAACAGTACTATCGAAGCTACCTTCCGTTAATAGTAATTTATTGGGGGTAATTAACGAAGCTCGAAGGATAAATGAGCCTTGTAGCTCATTACTACCAAAAGGAATCCATTTATTTAAATCAAGATTAGCATTACTCTTGGTTAAAGAGATTCCCAGTCCATTCTTTGATGTTCGTAATACGTTGTTACCAACTTGTGTATAGACACCATATTTAGTTGGATATAGATACAAGTTCATAACTTTATTAGCTGGAACTGAACTTCCTGTACAGTTATATTTTAACTGAATATCCTTATAGGCTGTTCCATTTTCAACTTCAGAGAAGTCAACATTATCAAAATTTATAAATAATGGTGATTCATTATTTTCACCTAAAATAGTACAAACAGGAGCAACTATAGTTGCTGTAATATTAATTTTTACATCAGCACGGCCATTATTAAAATCAGCAGCAGTTACTACTCTAGAAAAAAGTAATAATAATAAGAGCGACTTTCTTATTTTCATTATATAACTTCCTATTATTAGTTATAATTAACCATAATGCTTGCAGTTCCATGTACGGTTCCTGGTCTAGCAACGTCACCTTTTTTTAGATATGTATTCAGTACTAACTCTGCTTTATTTTCTGAACTCACTCTAACCTCAAGTGGTTGATTAAACGAAATTAGTTCGCCATCAAGGCTCTCAAGACCAACGATTAGACCTGTTCCTCCTTGTGTTGTTAAATAATCAATTCCATTTTGTTTATATATATTTGTAGAAGATAATGAAATTTTTATTATTTTATCCATCATAGTAGGCGTACAGTTTTCAAATTCAATTTTTAATGGTTTTTTATCTGAAATATTGCCATTAACCTCAATATAACCTAGTGAATAAGGAATGAATTGAATGGTTATCTCTGACTGTTTAATTTCACATTTTTTATCAATTAGATTTCCATTGAAATTAATAAGCAAATCACTCGAAAAAGCAATTGGAGTCATAGTAATAATTAATATGGAAAATATGAATTTAATCATAATTTAACTCCATGATAGCTGAGCTGCCTTTAGTATTTTTATTTTGTATATAAAGTATGTTTTTACCAGAATAAAGTGGATGATAAATATCATATACTGTAGTTGTTATGTTGTTTTTTTCGATCAATTTAGCCTTGGCTTGTAAAGGTATTTTAATATTTTGATTATTTACTAAACATTGTTCTAGTTCAATAAAAAAAATATCGTTATTATATTCATCATCCAAAATAACGCACGGAGAGTACATTAATCCTACTTTAAAATGCAGTTTTCCACTTAAACTATCCATTTTAATAGCCGATGTTACATCATGTGATGGAAAAGAACGATTTTCATCATATTGACTAGCTACACTGCTTAATGAAATAAAAAGTGAGAAAAATACTACAGAAAAATATTTCATTGTACCCTCATTTTATAACTGGCTATTGTTGACTATCAGCTTTGCATACTGATGATTTGCAGTTAAAGGAAACAGTTGGTCTACCACCGTAATCATTTATGTAGGTTAAGTACGGTTTCTGGAAATGTGTACTTTTAACTTGATGACTTCCAAAAGGGTCAATCATAAATGAATCAAATGCGCCATTTTCAGATTTGTTTTTGTCACCCGCTAACCCAATGACCGTTAAATAAAATGGAGAGGTATTTTTAATAATATACCCATCATTTACTGTATTCAGCTCTAGATCTAAGGCCCAATCAGTTTTTGCTTTATCTAAAATAGGCTCTGGGCGATAAAATAATTTAATTCTTGATTGTAATGCAACCTGCATTACGTTTGGCTTATCGCTTTTCGGTGGTATCTCTCTTAAATTAAAATAATAAATAGACTCTCTATCTTTAGGTAATTTAGATACATCCGTAGTTGAAATTCTAATCATACTTTTTATATTCGGTTCTAAGCGCTGAACTAACGGTGTCGCAATTAATGGTCCTGTTGTAATTTTATTTCCATCTTTATCGTCAATCCAAGCTTGAGCTAAATACGGCAAGGTGTCACTCTGGTTTTCGATATTAATAATTACAGGGGTAGAATCACCTTCTACTATTGCTCTGGTTCTATCAAGAGATACTGCCGCTATGCTATTTTGTGCTACCAATAATAGCGGAAGTAATAAAAATTTATTTTTCATAAAATTCTCTACTTTTTGCAAATTAAAATAATTTGGTTTGCATTATCTAAATTGGGTAATGTTGTATTACACTGATTTTTATTAGACCAATTGATATTTAGCCTTTCTTCAGATTGAACAGCTGTTAACCATACTAATCCGTTATCGCTAATTATCCCGACTTCTCTACCTTTTTCATTTAGTACTTGAGCACCAAATGGAGGAGAACCTGAATTATCTGCCATTTTAATAGTTGCAAATAACTTGAATCCCTTATCTGCACTTATTTTTCTGTATCCAATTGCACCTTCTGTTAATGCAATATCATATATCGTATTTGATGACTCAATATTATCTGGTAATTTACTCATATCAACATTATAGCTATTTTTGTAATAGCTGGTCATATTCGGAATAACTCCGATCCCTATTCCATTTGTTACTGTTGAACCATTATTTAAAGGAACATCAGCGATATTATTTGTATCTATCATTAACCTAGCTGCAGATGAATATGATGAGCTATGTAAAGCAATACCATGCTGTGTTAATGTTACACCACCATTTAACCCCATACCTAAGCTAGAATCACCTTTATCTGAGATTGAAATATTACTATTTAAAGACGCATAACGAGTTGATAAATCATACATACCAGCTAGCGTACTTTGTTTTTTAGCATCCTTACCATAACTTGTTGATGCGCTTAAGTTATAGTAATC
The DNA here is from genome assembly GCF_053543535.1 of Providencia sp. AGC89. Lineage (NCBI taxonomy): Bacteria > Pseudomonadati > Pseudomonadota > Gammaproteobacteria > Enterobacterales > Morganellaceae > Providencia > Providencia sp. AGC89. The sequence continues at coordinate 4,906 of NZ_JBIXLP010000093.1, read as the reverse complement.
ATTATCCTCAGTTAAGGTAGATACAGAAACACGCGAATTATAGGTGTCATTATATTTCATTGTGTCAAAAGTGTAGAACTGCTTGCCAAATGGAACTGAAAGCATCAAGCTAATTTGGTCATCATATTTATTTTGGTAATAACTTCTATTTGCTGATAGCGTTATACTTCCTCCTTGTAAGTTTAAATAAGGAATATTAACGCTTTTACCTATATTTAGGCCGTATTGATGAGTTTGACCTCGATCCCAATACTGTTGTAATTGATAATTTAAATTTATATTAAATTCACCTAGACGCTTTGAAAGACTTATTTGATAGCGTTCTTTTTCATTATCAATAAATTTATTATTTCTTAAATCTAAATATTGAGACATAGTATAAAATTTTCTATCAGTAAAACGATACCCCGCAAAAGTTAGATCCATATCGTAATCATCAAAAGTTTTAGAGTAATTAATACTATATGAGTTACCTGATGGACTATCATGATCTAACTGCGAAAAAGAGCGAGCTATATTTACAGATAAAGCACCAAACTGATTCATAAATCGGCCAAAGCCTAATGAAACTTGTTGATAACCTTGGCTTATATCTGAGGCTGCATTTAATGACCAATTATTATTTAAACCATGTGAGACTTCTCCTCTGAAGAAAAAAACGCCTCTATATACTGAATGGTCTCGTTTAATTGGTTGCCCTGCAGTTACATTATATCGAGTAGTTCCAGGACGAGTTAAATAAGGCACATTGGAACTATTAACAATAAACTGTTGTTCAGATCCATCTTGCTCAATAATTTTTACGTGTAATTCACCACGAGTACCACTATTCAATGATTGAATTTTAAATGGACCAGCAGGTACATTGCCATCATATATTACCCTTCCTAATTGAGTAATAACAACGCGAGAATTAGTTTTAGCTATTCCTGTAATTTCAGGAGCATATCCTCTTAGTCTAGGAGGTAACATTGAATCGTTTGTAAATAAAGATAATCCTGTAAATCTAAAAGGTTCTAGTATCTGTGATGGTGTTGTACTTTCACCCACGACTAATTTAGCATCTAATGCTTTAATATTTCTATATAAATAAATTGCATTAAATAAAAAATTACGAATTGTTGATGTTTGGCTATTTGACTCTTGTCTTTGATAATTACCATAATATTCACTTCGTAAACGCCAAGCACCCATATTAGCACCAAGATATCCACTGATCGATGCAATTTGATTTTTTAAACTGTCATTATCGCTATATTGATAGTTGGCATTGTAATCTAATAATAACCCGCTGATCCCTTCATCCCAAAGGGTTTTGGGTAACCAGTTTACATCCATATACTCTAAATATAATTGAGGTATATTTATGATTACCGTTCCCTCAGGTAAATTAGGAGTAACACTAACACCCTTCAAAGCCAAGAAATTAATACATTCCCCGTTATTCCAATAGGTCAGTTCTTTCACATATTTTTCTTTAAGGCCTAAACTATTAATATAGTCTTTATCAATACATATATCACTCACAGAATCATCATTATCATTAGCTATAATTTTAATAGGAGAGGCCGATTGAGTTAATTGAGTACTATTAATAATTATATTAAAAAAATAAGTTCCAGGAAGAATAAAATTTGGATTTTGAAACCTTGATACGTCAATATTCGCTTTATCTGTGCTATCAAGTATATCTGTATTGAACTCTACAGAATAGGATACTTTGTTAAAAAAAAGCATCGACACCATTAAAATGGTCATTTTTTCTTTTATTGATAACATCGTAAATACTCATTAAATTAATAGTAATCAATATCAAATGTAATGATACTTGAAAATTCTCCTACTTGTGGCCTAAGCCCATCATCAACAACAATTTCAGATAAAAAGTTTAATTGTTGTTCATTGACTGATTTCGTTTTGCCTGCAACTCTTTTTAAATCATAAATGGGATAATATTCATTAGGCTTGACAATGTTATTTCCGTTTAATATATAAATAGCCAAACCATCGGCATCATTAAATTTAAATCCATTAAAGTTGCTTGTTACTGAACCTGAAAATTTTATTCTTATAGGTGATTTCTCATCCTCAAAATAAGAATTTGATAGCTGACAGTTTTTTAATATTATTTTAAATGGTTTAATTATCTTTTTATCTTTAATTCTACTTAAAGGGTAATCACCAAATTGAATAATTTGATCTTTACTTGTTAGTTGCATTGAACAACCCGAGGCTAATATTTCACCTTTAACTGTTGCTTGTCCCCAATTCATTGCTGCAAATGCTGGAATGCTAAAAAAATGAGCAAAAAAAGTGGCAATAATTAACAAGTTTTTCATAATAATATTCTTTTTCAGGTAATATACTCCTCCACATAATAGTGAAGGAGTGTATATAACTTACTGGTATGCGATTTCGAAAGTAGAAATAGTTGTGAAATCGCCCGCTGTTACAGCAGCAGCACCTGCTTTTTTAACAAAAGCAGAGTAAGTTAATGTATTGTCACCATCGCGCAAATTTAAGTTAGCAGGAGTACCAAAAGTAATATCTTTAATACCTACAGCAACGTTTGCAGCACTGCCTGTAGTTGCTAAAAGATTTTGACCTGCAATTTTACTTACACCATCAAAAGTAATAGTTGCTGTTTTAGTTACTGTAGTTGGATTTTGTGGATCGCTGTTATCAATTGATGTTAATTTACAGCCTTTCAGATTTAAATCGAAGTTTTTATACTTTGAATCTCCATCATTTAATTGGCTTAATGATAGTTGGCCAAAATCAACAATTGTAGCAGTACCACCTTGTCCTGCATCTAAGTTACAAGGCGTATCGCGAACTTCACCTTTGAAAGTAACAGTACCAGTATTAGTATCTGCAATTGAAGCAAATGACGTTGTTAACATTGCTGCTACTAATACAGACATATATTTGTTATGTTTCATACTATTTCCTAATATCATTGTTAAGATGTTAATATTTATGTTTTTGAGAATGGAATTATATTAATTTCATTGACTAACACAGATAAGTATATCTGTATAAGAAAGAGTTTTTGCTATATAAATTTCTTTATTATACAGGAATATGAATAATGTATTATTATTTGATAATGTAGTGTTTACTCATTACTAAAATTTTATTTCTCTCATTTCAAATAGGATGAGTATGAAACAAAATCTGAAAATGATGCATTCATAATTGATAAAATAAATATCAAATCTGGTAATGATAGGCCATTTGAACCTCGTTCATATCGTGATATTTGCTGTTGGCTTACTCCTACTAATTTACCTAATTGTGCACCAGTTAATCCATTTTTAAGTCTGGTTTTTCTTATAAAATCACCAATTTCTAGGTTTATATTTTTTACAATGAAATTTTTTTGGGTGCTAATCATAATAAATTCCTCAATAATTTATTTAATTAAACTAGTGAAGTTATAAATTCTTACTGATTTAATTTTCATTTAATCTAGCTTTTATTTTTATTTATTTAAAGATGTTTATATCGATCGATTAGTTAACTTTGATAGGCTAACCCTATCAAAATGCTGTTATTGATCGGTTATTCGGATCAAAATGTGACTTTAACTACTATTTAAAGAACATAACAATATGATTTTATGGTTTTTTTTTGATTCGATATTATGTTGTTAATTTCGAGCAGGACTATAATTTATTTATTTACATTACAACTTACGTATTAAATAAAAAACATTTTGTTACATATAAGTACGTATTTATTATATTTTGTTTCATAATAATATTGTTACATTTTAAATTAATTACAGTAAAAACTATAACGTTAGGGTTATTTTGATTTTATATTAGGATAAGATTATTCTTAGTATCGTTTGTCTTTTTAACTAACATAATAGTATATACATTTTACATTTTAGAGTGTTAAATAGAATGAAAGAGTTATAGATGTTTTTAGAATTAATGTAGTCCTCTATAACATAAAGCTTAGATTTTATATGAGTTTTATTCGGGTTTAATAGTTTCTCTATTTAAATCCTCTTCTTTTCATTTTTCGTAGAGTATGATAATTGCCGTTACTACTAGCTATGATGAATTTTGCTATAGCGGTTAACTATTAGAGTTTACATTGTTTACTCGATTATCAATGAAGTTACATGACATGTATATTCGCCCAATGATAATACTTAAGCTTATTTAGGGTGATTTTAACGACTGAGTCATTGACTTCAATTGATATCTTTAGCATGAAAATGGAGTTTATCTACTGCTGTATTACGTTCGGAGTTAGAGCGCTTAGGCAGTAAATCATAAATTGGCAAAGTATGTTAAAGAGGGGCTTCTCTCACTAGAAGTCAGTCTTAGAAAAACCAGTCATACCATCCAGCCCCATTTCACGACCTATGCCGTCATGGGATGGACAATGACCAGCCCTCGCACGGTTTTTTTCAGCTTACCAAGATCAGCTTGTTCTTTCTTCGGGTCATGTATTCAATCCGGTGATTAACCTGTAATATAGGGTAATTTATCGGAGAATATTCATGGCTAAAGTCGATGTAAGGTGCCCATTTTGTCAACAAACGCTCCCAGTGAAAAAACATGGATTAGGTAGCACTGGTCATCAACGTTATCGTTGCCAAGATTGCTGCCGAAGCTTCCAACTCGATTATAAATATCGTGCTTGCCAACCCGGAACTAAAGATAAAATTATCGACCTCACGATGAATAATGCCGGTATTCGTGATACTGCTAGGGCCCTTCATATCAGCATTAATGCGGTTGTTCGTACTTTAAAAAACTCTCGCCGAAGCAGGTAACGTCTTTACCGCTTGATAATTTGCACATTGAACTCCTTTGTGAAGTCGATGAACAGTGGTCTTTTGTGGCTAATAAGAAACAACAACGCTGGCTTTGGTATGCCTGGGAAC
>NZ_JBIXLP010000092.1:114993-147968 GCF_053543535.1 Providencia sp. AGC89 | reverse complement strand
GTTCGTGTCTTAAAATTGTTTTGAGTGGCTTTGATTGGGGGGAGCGGGCGATTTTAACTAACTGACTCACCCGTTTAACATAATGGATCTTGCTTATAAGAAACGAGAAAAAAATTGAATTAAATCCATTCAATAATAGATAATTTACCTTAAGTGTACGATACTATTTTTTATTTCCAATGAACAGGAACTGTACATGAGAGTGTGTACTTTAGCTTTTTTCATTCTTCCACTCTTTATTTTAGGGTGTTCGCCTGACGAGAAACCGAAAGAGAACATCGCCTATGTGGGGGCGAATTTATTGGGGTATAACCATGTGGCAGATACCAATATCAATTGGTTTTCAGTCAATGGCTATCGGGGTCGAACCGGGGGGTTTACGTGCTGCATCATGCTACCTGAAATATGGCAGCCCAATATGCAGGTCAATATCAAGTGGGAAGTTAATCCTGACCCTTTTCCTAAAGATTTTCCTGAATACAGTGATCCCAACTACAAGGATTATATAAAAAGATATAAAGCCAATTACCGGCAATATCAGACTACCGTGACTATTCCGGAATATGACGATTCTTGTGGATTACAAGTCCACTTCTTACCGTGCCAACAAGTGAAAGTCACTGCGACGTGCCATGGCATTGAGCATCCAGACCACCCAATTAAAGACCCCTTTGACCAACCGGAGCCCGCACAATGTCCTCAATGATTATCGCCCCTCAAAAAGACCAAATCTCAACTCAAGGTGACCCTTGTTGGGTTCCCCCTGAATTTCCGCTTGATGGACGGTTAAAACTGACAAAAGAGCAGTTAACTAAGAATATTGAAAAAATAAGACAAGAAGAATCTCGACATCGGAGTGACTGTTATCGGAAATTAAAAAATTCGTGTTGTAAAAGTTTACATATCAGCTTGTTTTTTGATGGCACCAATAACAATGAGCCGAATGACACAAGCAGTACACCACCGCATCCATCCAATGTGGCTAAACTGTATCATGCCAGTGCCCCCGAAAACCGTCAGGCCAATGAGAGTGGGTTTTATGCTTATTACATTCCGGGCGTCGGTACGCCATTCCCTCAAATTGGGACGTATGATTATTATTCTTCGGGGTTGCAGTTTGCGGTTGGAGGTGAAGACCGCATTAACTGGGGATTAGTTCAACTGTGTAATACATTACATCATGCAGTAACAAAAAACTTCATCGGTAATGGCGTCATGAAAAAAGCAATTCAGACGATGGACTCCACATCACCAAGCAATAAAGCCTCATTGATTTCTAAACAAGCTGCTATTATTGAAAGGACAATTCCTGGGCATAATTACAATCGAGTCAACCAGGCATATTTAGATGCGGTTTCGCCAAATAATAATCAACAGACCGCACGCTTACATGCTATAGAGAAACTGCTAGAGCCGATTAAGAAAAAAGTGCCCGACTCTCAATGTAAAATTGTCGCCATTAAATTGTTTGTCTATGGTTTTTCTCGTGGTGCAGCGGAAGCTCGGGCGTTTGTGAGTTGGTTAGATGAACTGTTATCGTCCAATCTGTTAGGGTTTCCCGCTGGAACGCTATTGGGTGTCAAGGTCTCGGTCGAGTTTTTAGGCATTTTTGATACCGTTCCTGCGGTGGGGATAGCCAACGTCGTGCCGGGATTTACAGGGCATAACGGTTGGGCGGGGCAAACGCAACCCTTACCGCAATCAGGGTTGATTAAAAAATGTTGTCACTTTGTCGCGGCACATGAGCAGCGACAGGCATTTTCACTCGATTCAATCCGTACTGAGGTCGGGAATTATTTACCTAACACCGTGGAAGTGGTTTACCCCGGCATGCATTCGGATGTCGGGGGGGGGTATCCGATGGGCGACCAAGGCAAATCCCGAGATAATGAGGGAGAGGTATTGTCTCAAATCGCGCTACACGATATGTACGCTGCAGCAATTGAAGCCGGTGCCCCATTAGCGGTCCATCCTGATGTTTTTAGCCAGATACATGCCGATTATCAGCAGTGGTATTCATTCCGGAAAATGAATGATGCTACAGTAAAAGAATTCGATTTTTCCTTAAAATTGATTTCGACGTTTAACCATTGGCTATCCACCACGTTGATTGATACTCAACAAGAGTCTGATTTATCAGACTGTCCTATCTATTCTCCATTTCGCTTTGAAACGGTGTGCTTAGAGCAAATCATGGAAGATCAACTCAGTTGGATAACGGGGTGGCGAATTATGCGCTTTGCATCCCCTATCTCATCCCCGATGAACATAGTGTCACAACCTTTTTTTCAGCAGGCGCCTCAACACCCGAAAATTCAAGCTCAACCTAATGAAACTGGGTATAGTCAACAAGCACAAGATGCATTGGCAGAGCAATGGACTCTTGTATCAAGAGAAGCTCAACGTATTGAAAAAATACGCAATGATGAAATTGCTAAGCATAGAAATGATAAAGATTGGTTCCCAAGTGGAAATTTCATCGGCTCTCCGTTGTTTGATGCCGATAATGCACGAGGACAGCTTTGGGAAGCCGCATTGGAATTTGCAGCAGACTATGAGCGTAGACCTCGGCCAGCCCCTTTATTTACGCCTGAAAATAGAAAAACGAGAGACGAATGCATCATTGAAATTCGTCACTTGCAATCGTCTAATGCGGGTTTCTTCGCTAAAGAAGGTATCACCGAACCCTTTCCGACCACACATTGCGAAACGTTACCTGAATACAGTTTTGATGCAGCAACCAGTTTACAAGCGAAATATCTTTTACAAAAAGTCGATCCTCTTCTTGCGCGCAGTGCTTATATTTATACATATCAGAATGAGGCATACGAATATTTAAAATTCAAAGATACTGGGCGTTATAAATTTGAACAGTTTTTCATAGGTCGACCCGATCCTAAAGTGGATTCTCTGATTGATTTATATGATAACTATATCCACGATTCTCGAGCGTGGTTTATGCATTCTGAAAGTGGTGTGAGAGAGCCGTTTGGCAGTTATTTTTTATCAAGAATGATTTACTTTGGGAATAAGTGGAATAAAGCCGTACAATTGCGTTTTGATGGCGACCATGTGCTTGGTGTTGAAAAACATTTGCAAGATATGGCTGTTTTTGCTCACCATCCAACCTATGGGGTCAAAATTTACCACCGTACGACAGGGCAAGAAATTCCTGTTAATGATAGTCAATTGCCGCCATCAACTCATGAATTTATTGCACAACTGAAACCGTTGGTTCAGCAACGAAAAGACGATAGAGAAGCCAAAATATATGCGAATATACAAAAAATAGCGAATGGTACTTTTGTTTCTTAGCCTTTATTTTTGGTGGTTATGTCTATCTGCCTATTTTTCTTCAGTTTGTTGTTTTATTTAATATAAGGGTGCTTAAGCGTAACGTGACTTAGGCACTCAACTCCAAAATCCTCTCAAACAGTTTAAACCATCCTTTTCTACCGTAAAAAGTACCACTTATTACGTTGGTCATTTTTTATCATTATAAAATCAAGTGACATACCTCTAAGCCTTGTTATATCAGGCTAATTCATTGTTTTATAAAATGCTATTATTATTGACCAAACCCATTCATTCACTTTAGCGCTTGTGGTTTGTGCAACTGTCGCATTTCTTGCTTCATTGATTTATTTCTTCTTTATAAACGAACTTATTAAAGACCCCGCGGAAATGGAAGTAAAAACAGCATAATGCAATATTATAGCCAATTTTTATAAGTGGCTTTTTTTATAAAAAATAAATCTTATACAGATGCTCTAATTAAGATTTACCTTCGTGATTATTTGTTTTTATTATTTATTGCTTGAATTTTTAATCCTGTATTATTTTAACTATCAAAATTAGAATATGTAATTTTCATAAATAATATGCTAATAATACCTTGCCACATAATTCTGTGTTTTAAATTTTTTAAAGGAGTTCAAAATGAGAAAGGTTATTATATCTAGCGTATTATTTGCAGTGTCTACAATTTCATTTAACTCAATGGCTGCAGACAACAATACAGTTACACCTGAAAATATGACTTGTCAGCAATTTATTAATTTAGACCCTCAAAGCTGGGCACCTGTTGCGTTATGGGTAACAAACCAAGAAACGCAATTTAAAGGTGGAGATTATGTTGCGTTAACAGAGCAAAGTGTTGCTGAAGTCCCTCAAATTGTTGAGTTTTGTAAGAAAAAACCGGAAGGCACTCTGCAAGATTATTTAGCATCTAAGAAATAAAGCAAACTATTATGCCATGGAGGGCATAATAGCTATTACCAACCAGAAAAATGAGTTTTGATACTGTGGTAGATTAGAAACTATATTTTCGAAATATCGAATCGATCTTTATACTTTTATTTATTTACGGCTAATTTATCGGCTAAAAAATCGATAAATGCCCGTGTCTTAGCAGGTAAAACAAAAGTATTTGGATAAAGTAATTGAATATTTTGTTTCGGTAAGCGGTATTCGGGTAATACATGGACTAAACGACCATGCTGTAAGTCATCATCAACCATCCAAGCAGGGCATATTGCGATACCTAAAGAAGCTAACACCATATGGTGAATAACAGCTGCAGAATTAGACTCATACTGATTTTTAATTAAAGGTAAGTAATATTTTTCATTTTTTGAATTCTGTAAAAAATATTGAGGATCTTGCCAGTTTAATAATGCATGGTTAATCCATGGAACATTGGCTAAATCCGTAAGTTGTTTGATCGGATATTTTTTTAGAAATTCAGAGGTGGCGACTAAGAAAATCTCATATTCACCTAATTTTTTCATTTTAAGGGATGAGTTTTTTAAATTACCTAATCGAATGGATAAATCGAGTTTTTCTGTGATGAGGTCGTCTAAGGATGAGTTAAATGAATATTGTAACCTTAGTTTAGGATAAAGACGGCAAAACTCAGGGAGTAGCGGTAAAATAAAACGTTGGCCAAATTCACTCGTTGATGAAAAACGCAGTAGACCCGCAATATTAGTGCCTAAATTTTGGCTTCTTTCGAAAGCTTCATCTATTTGGCTTTGAATACGTTTAAAGTCGTCATAAAAATGTTTTCCCACCTCTGTTAATGCAATATTTCGTGTATTTCGTGTTAACAAGCTGACATTAAGCTGAGCTTCTAATTGCTTGATATCGACACTAACCATAGAACGGCTTAGCCCTAAAATATCTGCGGCTTTAGTGAATGAACCGGAATCAACCACTTGTAGAAAGCTAATAATCTGCTTGAAATTTTTTTGCATAATAGAGTCGATTGTTTGTTTTTATTAAACAATGATTTTACTTCCTTTGCATCGACAAAGAAAGACCCTAACTCTATTCTTTGCCACCGGAGGAAGTGTATGACTTATCGATACAAAATAGCGACAGTCTTTTTACTTGGTTTCTTTATTGATTGTATTAACATTTTTATGTCGGCTATTGCCTTACCTGATATCGCATTTTCATTTTCAGCCAGCCAATCTCAGGTGGCTTGGGTAGCAAATGCTTATATTTTAGGACTCGTTTTGGTGATGCCAATGAGTTTGTGGCTTGCGGGTAGGCTAGGTCACCGAAAATTATTGTGTTATTCAATGCTGCTTTTTTCTTTAGCTGTGTGGTTAAGTGGGGCGAGTGGATCAATTTATCAATTAATTTTTTGGCGTTTTACGCAAGGAATGGCAGGGGGATTATTAATACCGGTCGGTCAGGCATTAGTTTTTGCATTATTTCCAAATAATGATCGCCAACGGATCTCTACCTTGATAATGACGGTTGCGTTAATAGCACCTGCATTTTCACCTGCAATAGGTGGCTTAATTATTGATTCTTTATCGTGGAATTGGATTTTTTATTCGAATCTTCCTTTTTCATTATTAACTGCATTTCTTGCTTGGATATGGGTAAAAAATGAGAGTAAGAAAACCAGAGAAAAACCTGATATTTTAGGTCTATTAATGGTGAGTATCAGTTTATTATGTTTATTATTGTCATTTTCGTTCTACAACGATTATCACAGTATTTCATTAGCCATATTGAGCTTTACGGTTTCAGTATTAGTATTTATTTTTTACCTACAATACGCAAAGAAATGCCGTGAACCTATTCTAAATTTTCAGTTATTAAAGAATGCGAACCTACGTACTGCTTTTATTGTTTATTATGCAGTACCGGGGGTTTTTACAGGCGTAAATTTACTGAATATATTTAACTTACAAGTGAACCTTGGGTTTAGTGCGGGGCAGACAGGGCTATTTATGGTGCTGTATGCTGTAGGCGCTTTAGTTTCAATGACTAGTGGCGGGAAACTGTATCAGCGTATCGGGAAAAAGCAGTTATTTGTTATTGGAATTTTACTACACAGTTTGGGAATATTTTTTCTCTACTGGGTATCGAATTTAGATCAATTAAGCTTACTTGTTATTGCTTATCTATTAATGGGAACAGGTGGAGGTTTATGCACGAATACCGCACAAATTAGCTCATTGATGGACTTTAAAGATAAAGATTTACTACAAGGTAGTGTGTTATGGAATATTAATCGCCAAGTGGCGTTTAGTGTTGGGGCGGTGGTATTAATTTCTATATTTAGTTTAACTACTTTTTCTAGTGATTTACTACGTTACCAATATACATTTTTAATTGCTTCAATACTTGGGCTATTCTCGTTAATTTCAGTCATAAAGGAAAAATAAATGAGCGAAACAATGAAAAAAGCGCTGCAAAGCGTGGTTGACCTGCATACTTTAATTGAAAATGTATTTACTGGCCGTGATGACGATAAAAGTTTAGCCCCTCTATTAGCCAGTTTTGATGACAACTTTAAAATGGTCACAATTCAAGGGCAAAGTATTGGGCTTGATAAAGTGAACACATTATTTAGCAGTAATGTAGGCAACAAAACTTCATTTAGTACAAGGTGCCTTAATATGCTTCCGTTACACGAAGATAACCAGTATTGCTGGGTGCAATATCAAGAAAAACAGCTTAATGATGGGGTTGAAACATTAAGAATTTCAACTGCATGTATTAGAGTTGAAGCAGAGAAATGCTATTGGGTTTATCTTCATGAAACACCAGTAGCATAAAGATTAAAACTCATGTTCACATAAAACGACCTTAAGGTCGTTTTTTTATAAGTAAAAAAGATAAAACATTCAAATGATATTTGTTCTCATTTTAATTGACCGTCGGTCGGTCGAGTATTATCATGTTGCCATGATCGGGACGAGGAAAATAAAATGAGACGGCTTTTTTTGATCTTAGCAGTTTGTTTAGGCACCTTTATGGCAACGCTAGATATCAGTATCGTGAATGTTGCATTACCAGCTATTGGGCGTGAATTAAACGTGAGTATGTCGATGCTACAATGGGTTATTGATGCTTATGCACTATGTTTATCGGCATTACTTCTTTCTGTAGGGCCAATAAGTGATCGTTATGGGCGAAAGAAAGTATGGTTAATAGGCATTGTCATTTTTACTTTAGGCTCGGCTATCTGTGCATTGTCAACATCCCCTGAAATATTGATTACAGGTAGGGCAATACAAGGGATAGCAGCCGCTGCGTTAATTCCCGGGGCTCTTTCTATAATTTCCCAAGCATTTACCAATGATATTGAACGGATAAGAATTATTGGCATTTGGTCAGCAGTGAGTGCACTGTCTCTGATCATTGGCCCAATTTTAGGTGGTTTTTTAGTTGATAGCTTCAATTGGACAACGATCTTTTGGATCAATATTCCAATCGGGTTGCTGACATTATTATTAGGCTGGTTAGGTATTCAAGAAAGTGCTGACCCTGACAAAGCTGCATTAGACCCAATAGGGCAAAGTTTGAGCATTGTGGCTTTAGGTGGATTAACTTTTGCTTTGATAGAAGCTGGTGAGCAAGGCTGGGGAAATTATATAACACTTAGCGGATTAATTATCTCAGTAATAGCGAGTATCGGGTTTATCTATGTTGAACGTCGCATAGAGAGGCCATTATTGCCGATTTTTCTATTCAAACAGAACCCTTTTTTCTTTCAATATAATATGGCTTCTTTTGCGCTCGGTTTTGCGACTTATAGCAATGTATTTTTTATCGCCCTATTTTTACAAAAAGGACAGGGGTGGGGAGCGTTTGATGCGGGAATAAGAATGGCGCCAGAGTTTATTGCTATGGCCATTTTTTCATTCTCATTTAGTAAACTATCGCGCTATATGAGCGTCAGAAATCTGATGATCCTAGGCTTTATTTTTATTGCTTTCGCTTCCTTATTATTCACGCGTGTTAATTCTGAAACAGCCTATCCTCCGATTGCGGTGATATTATTTATATTAGGTGCAGGGATGGGAATGTCGACGCCTGCAATTGGTGCATTAGTGATGGCTAGTGTTGAAAAAGCCTATTCGGGAATTGCATCCGCGGTTATGAATGCATTGCGGCAAACTGGTATGACGTTAGGAATTGCTTTGTTAGGGACATTAATGACCCAGCATGCCATTGGTAAATTACGCTATGATGACAGGCTAGTTGGTATCCTATCGGTACAGGAAATCGAACAGTTGATTCAAACTTCCTCTCGCGTTCCATCTTTGTTTATTGAGCAAATTACTCGGTCAGCCTTTGTGTCCGGTTTTAATTTGGCGATGTTAGGCGGAGCAATGGCTATTCTGGCAACATTATGCCTAATGGTAAAAGTGAGGTGGGCTAAATAGTTTTATGGTGAATTAGTATGCATAAAAAAACACCTGCCGAAGCAGGTGTTAAATAATAAATTATTCATCAAGGAAGCTGCGTAGCACTTCTGAGCGGCTTGGATGACGTAATTTACGTAATGCTTTTGCTTCAATCTGACGAATACGCTCACGGGTAACGTCAAACTGTTTACCGACTTCCTCAAGGGTGTGATCGGTATTCATATCGATACCAAAACGCATACGTAGAACTTTCGCTTCACGAGCAGTTAAACCTGCTAATACTTCATGAGTTGCAGAGCGTAAGCTTTCCGATGTCGCAGAGTCTAAAGGCAGTTCTAAAGTGGTATCTTCAATAAAATCACCTAAATGTGAATCTTCATCATCACCGATAGGCGTTTCCATTGAGATTGGCTCTTTAGCAATCTTCAGGACTTTACGAATTTTATCTTCCGGCATTAGCATGCGTTCTGCCAGTTCTTCTGGCGATGGCTCACGGCCCATTTCTTGCAGCATTTGACGAGAGATACGGTTCAGTTTATTGATAGTTTCAATCATATGAACCGGGATACGGATAGTACGTGCTTGGTCAGCGATTGAACGCGTGATAGCCTGACGTATCCACCAAGTTGCATAAGTTGAGAACTTATAACCACGGCGATATTCAAACTTATCAACGGCTTTCATCAGACCGATGTTACCTTCTTGAATGAGGTCAAGGAACTGCAAGCCACGGTTGGTATATTTCTTCGCGATAGAAATAACCAAACGCAAGTTCGCTTCAACCATCTCTTTTTTCGCACGGCGCGCTTTTGCCTCACCGATAGACATACGACGGTTGATATCTTTCACCTGTTCAATCGTCAGGCCTGTTTCTTCTTCAATATGACGCAATCTTTGTAAACAACGCAGAATTTCTTCTTCAACTTCAATCAGTTTTTCAGACCAAGGTTTGTTCATCGCTTTTGCAGCGGTTAACCAAGTCTCACTTGTTTCATTGCCGCTGAATAAAGTGATGAAGTTTTTCTTTGGCATTTTGCATTGTTCAACACACAGTTTCATGATGGTACGTTCTTGAGTACGAACTCTATCCATCATTTCACGCATGTTATTGACTAAGTAGTCAAATTGTTTTGGTACTAAGCGGAATTCTTTGAACACCTCTGAAAGCTGTTCAATGGCTGCCGCTGTTTTCGCATCACTACGACCATATTGCTTAATATGTTGACGCGTTTTTTCGTATTGCTCACGAAGGTCAGAGAATTTTTGGCGAGCTAATTCAGGGTCGATGCTGTTATCGTCCTCTTCTTCTTCCTCTTCCTCTTCTTCGTCTTCTTCGTCTTTATCTAATTCTTCTTGTGGCAATTCAGAACCAACATGTGTTGCTGTTGGTGCGAGGTCTTCTTCCGCATTAGGGTCAACAAAGCCAGTGATTAAGTCAGATAAACGACTTTCACCTGCTTCAACGCGGTCGTATTGCTCAAGAAGATAAGTGATAGCTTCAGGATATTCAGCCACAGAGCACTGAACCTGATTAATCCCATCTTCAATACGTTTTGCGATGTCGATTTCGCCTTCTCTGGTGAGAAGCTCGACAGTCCCCATTTCACGCATATACATGCGCACTGGGTCAGTTGTACGGCCAATTTCACTTTCAACACTGGACAGCACTTGTGCAGCGGCTTCTGCTGCATCTTCATCAGTATCGGAAGTATTCTCAGCCAAAATTAAATCATCGGCATCAGGTGCTTCTTCCATGACCTGGATGCCCATGTCATTAATCATCTGAATGATATCTTCGATTTGATCTGAATCGACGATATCTTCCGGCAGATGGTCGTTGACCTCGGCATAGGTTAAGTAACCTTGCTCTTTACCCTTGGTTACGAGTAGCTTAAGCTGCGACTGCGGGTTTTGCTCCATAAGACGGTATCCACACTTCTGAGTATTTAGATTGGTGTCGGTCGGCGAAACATTCGGCCAACAAGAACATACAAAGGGAACATTTATTATTTCGCTACGCCCTTTATTTTTCGTAGCGTTTTACAGGCATCTGCCTTGTGTTTATCGGCACTTAAGCCGTTTTAAATATTAATTCTGTCTTGGTTATATTATGTTTTCACTCTTGAGAGAGTGATTAAGCGGACTTCTTCGCGCTCTTCTGGGGTCAGCCCTTCAGTTCGTTCTTTTGCTATTAAATAGTCGAAACGTTCGTCAAGTGCGCTATTAAATAGATGATTTAAGGCATCTATAAAGGTATTTTCCGCTATCTCCTCTATTTCTATATCGTTCCATGTTGCTAGTTTTTCAAGCTGTTTCGAAAATTTATTATCACGATAACGCTCTAGCAACTGCCCAGTAGTCATCCCGGGGGTGGAACGGCATACATCAACCAATTCCTGAAATAGAGAAAGCCCCGGCATTTGAATATGGGCAATTCCCTCCAATGAGGGAACGAGTTCCGAAAAGTTCGGATTTTGTACCAACAGCGCGATTAATATTCGCATTGTGGTTGGTTTTAATTTTGGTGCCTGATAGTTAACTGGTTCTTTGCTCTCTCTATCAATCATAGCAAGAACCTGAGAAATATCCGGTATACCAATAAAATTTCCTAGCTCTTGAGCCATATAAAGGCGCAGAGTTTCGCCCGGTATCTGTTTAATCAATGGGATAGCAAGTTTACTAAATTTTGCTTTCCCTTCTTGAGTTTTCAGGTCAACTTGTGGCACAAGTGAATCAAATAAAAATGCAGAAAGTGTTTGAGCATCTTTCATGCGTTGCTCAAAAGACTCTTTACCTTCTTTGCGTACTAATGAATCGGGGTCTTCACCATCGGGTAAAAACATAAAACGAAGTTGGCGGCCGTCAGTTAGATAAGGAAGAGCTGTTTCCAGCGCCCGCCATGCAGCTTCTCGGCCAGCTCGGTCTCCATCATAACAGCAGATAACAGTATCTGTAGAACGATAAAGTAGCTGAATATGTTCTGATGTTGTCGATGTTCCCAATGAGGCAACCGCGTAGCGGATATCATACTGGGCAAGGGCAACAACATCCATATAACCTTCAACAACCAACAACTTAGCTAATTCATTATTATTTTGTGTCGCTTCATATAGGCCAAATAACTGACGGCCTTTATGGAAAATATCTGTTTCGGGGGAGTTTAAGTATTTAGGTAATGCATCCCCTAAAACCCGCCCACCAAATGCAATCACTCGACCGCGCCTATCCCTAATTGGGAACATGACCCGCTCTCTAAAGCGGTCATAGATTCGACCGTTATCATTGGTCACTAACATGCCTGCATCATCAAGCTGTTTGCGACTTTCTGGGTTTACTGCGAATTTCTTGAGTAAATTATCCCACCCCGCAGGGGCGAAACCAATTGAAAAATGCTCAATAATTTCGGCACTTAAACCACGTTGGCTTAAATAATCTATGGCTTTACTAGCCGAGGGATGATTTAAGGCAGCGCAGTAAAATTGATTAATTTTCTCCATCAACTGATACAGGTTTTGCCGTTGATGTAGTTCTATTTGGCTTGCTCCAGTCCCTTTTTCATAAGGTACATCAAGACCATGCAGTGCTGATAGTTCTTCAATTGCTTCGACAAAATCAAGTTTGTCATAATTCATTAAAAAATCGATAGCGTTGCCGTGGGCTCCACAACCAAAACAATAATAAAACTGCCTTTCACTGTTAACAGTAAAAGAAGGGGTTTTCTCATTATGGAACGGACAACAAGCGTGATGATTTTTACCCTGTTTTTTTAACGGGACTTTTGCATCGACTAAATCAATGATGTCTGTTCTTGCTAACAAGTCATTGATAAATGAACGCGGAATTCGTCCAGCCATAAGCCTCTTTTTCGCCTGTTGATGAACGATAATAAGCCGCGCTTCCTTGAGGAAAGCACGGCCTTTAACTGCTTAGCTATTTACTACTACGAAACTGAGTGACTACGAGAGAAACTAAAGTTTTGTATTAGCTATCGTCTACTTATGAATGCGGTTTTCACCGCAATCAACTAGTACAGACGAGTACGGCGTGCGTTTTCGCGAGCCAGTTTCTTAGCGTGACGCTTTACAGCAGATGCTTTAGCGCGTTTACGTTCAGTCGTTGGTTTTTCATAGAATTCACGACGACGAACTTCAGCTAAAACCCCTGCTTTTTCACAGGAACGTTTGAAACGACGTAGTGCAACGTCGAATGGCTCGTTTTCACGTACTTTAATTACCGGCATGTGCCTCTCACCTCAATAGAAATCGGTTTGTTGCTGGTATTGATTCACCAGCCTTCATTTAAAATGGTGCGGAATTTTACTTCAATGAGTACGGGTTTGTAAAGTGCCGTATAAAATTGAATCACACAAGATCACCTGATTTGTTGCTTGTTCGATGAAAAAGTAAACAAAACCAGATAATAATGAGAATTAGCCACACGAAATTTTTATTACAGGGGGCTGATTATAGACTATACAGCAATGAAAGTCAGCCTTTTGACAACATTAATTACGCGATTGAGCGAAAATAGTGATAGACTTGCGGTCATGCAATAAACAAGGGTAGTGCAATGCGTGTTTTAGGTATCGAAACCTCTTGCGATGAAACTGGTATCGCAATCTATGATGATGAGCTTGGCCTAATGGCTAATCAATTATACAGCCAAATTAAAGTGCATGCCGATTATGGTGGCGTAGTACCGGAATTGGCTTCCCGCGATCATATCCGTAAAACAGTCCCTCTGATTCAGGCCGCGCTGAAAGAAGCTAACCTGACTCGTGAAGATATCGATGCGGTAGCTTATACTGCTGGACCAGGGCTGGTTGGTGCTTTAATGGTGGGGGCAACGGTTGGCCGGTCATTGGCTTTTGCATGGAATGTGCCTGCGGTAGCCGTTCATCATATGGAAGGCCATTTGCTAGCGCCGATGCTAGAAGAAAAAAGCCCTGAATTTCCCTTTGTAGCACTCCTTGTTTCTGGTGGGCATACCCAATTAATAAGCGTGACAGGGGTCGGTGAATATGCGCTTCTTGGTGAATCTATTGATGATGCAGCAGGTGAAGCGTTTGATAAAACAGCTAAATTACTAGGTTTAGACTATCCTGGTGGCCCCGTTTTATCTCGTATGGCACAACAAGGCACCGCAGGGCGTTTTGTGTTTCCAAGACCAATGACGGATAGGCCTGGGCTTGATTTCAGCTTTTCAGGTTTAAAGACCTTTGCAGCAAATACGATCCGTGAAAATGCGGATGACGACCAAACCCGAGCTGATATTGCTAGGGCTTTTGAAGATGCGGTAGTCGACACTCTCGCAATCAAATGCAAACGCGCGCTGGAGCAAACGGGGTTCAAACGTTTAGTGATGGCCGGTGGGGTGAGTGCCAACCGAGCGTTAAGAGCAAAAATGGACGAGGTCTTGAAGCAGCGTGGGGGCGAAGTGTTTTATGCACGTCCTGAGTTTTGCACCGATAACGGCGCGATGATTGCACTAGCCGGTCTTATCCGCTTGAAAGGGGGGGCAAGCACAGGGTTAGGTATTACAGTGCGCCCACGTTGGCCACTTGCTGAACTACCTCCGCTAGAAAAATAATATTAGGGCTGCTGTGCAGCCCATTTGTTATCCCTCAAATATCAATGTAAGACAGTAACCGCTTCTTCTAATCGAATTGAACGCCCTTTGACCATGTTCGACGTTTCTGTGCTTTGTTCAACTAACAATGTGCTTTGCTGCGTAATGGTTTCTAGTTCACTAACGGCTTGTGTAATGTCAGCAATGCCAGCGGCTTGTTCAGAAGTGGCTTGGCTAATATGCGTAATTAATTGAGTGACATTTTGTATCTGGTCGACGATATCTTTCATCGTGTCACCAGCGGTGTGCACTTGTTCTTTCCCTGAGTTAACTTTCTTTTCGCAATCGTTAATGAGTTCACGAATATCATTCACTGCGCTAGCACTGCGGCTTGCTAGGCTACGTACTTCATTAGCAACCACAGCAAAGCCTTTGCCTTGCTCACCTGCGCGAGCGGCTTCTACAGCGGCATTTAGTGCTAATATGTTGGTTTGAAAAGCGATATCTTTGATGACATCGGTGATTGAATTAATTTTACTTGTACTACGGACAATTTCATCCATGGTATCAACAACAGCTTCCATCATCGCGCCACCGCTAACTGCGGTTTCGCTGGTTGCATTAGAAAGCTGATCAACTTGAACCGTGTTGTCTGCATTCATTTTTACGGAAACTGCCATTTGGTTCATAGTAGCAACAGTTTGTTGCATATAACCGACTGTTTGCTGGGTATGGGTATCTAGCTCATGGCAATCGGAAACTAAAGATTCACTGCCTTTTCGTACACTATCCACTTGTGCAGAGACATCTTTGATTAACCAGCGACATATTAGCCCCAATTGGCCGATTGAGCGTAAAACCAGCCCTATTTCATCGGTACGTTGCATATGGTGAATGCTATGGCGTTCGCCTCGAGCAATACTTAAAGCCTGTGTCGCAATGTTTTCCAGTGGTTTAGCGAGCATTCTTTCAAAGGCAATATTGCCAATAATTAGCGTAATAAGTGTACAAGCACTGGCGATGGTAAATGGCAGCGCTTGTAACCCAGCTAAGCTCGCCATGACTAGCCAAAATATCAATAGTAAACTCATGGTTAATCGAATGCGCCAACGTGTAGAAAAAGTGGAGAAGTGAAACGGCATTTTTTTGGAAAGCACAAGCCCCTTAACTATTTTACGCTGACATTTATTTCGATTCATTGCGGCATAGAGCGGTTCAACAGTCGCAATTTCTTGGCGAGTCGCGCGTGTTCGGATCGACATATAACCTGTAATTTTGCCTTGACGTTTAATCGGGACGATATTGGCTCTAACCCAGTAGTGATCGCCATTTTTACGTCGGTTTTTGACAATGCCGGTCCAAGGTTCTCCTTTTTTTAATGTGGCCCACATATCAGCAAAAGCTTCTTTAGGCATATCGGGATGACGAATAATATTGTGAGGACGTGTTAATAATTCATCTAATTCATAGCCACTGACTTGCACAAAAAAATCATTAGCACTAACAATGTTGCCTTGTAAATCGCTAGTAGTCATTAACGTGATGTTTTCGTCTAACATATGTTCATTTTGAGTGATATAAGGGGTTCTGCTCATATAAATACCATTATTATTGTTTAATTTTGCTTTTATATAGTCGACACTTTTTAAATATTCCTTAGTAATAAATTTGCAATAAATTAACTTTTTATTAAAAGTGTGCGCTAGTTATGGCAAAAATGTAACGCAGCACAAATTGCTGCCAGTACAGTTTTAAGGTGAGATATAACCCTGCTGTTATTATTCGGTGTTTTAGGCAGTCTGTGATGAAAATGAAACGATAAAAAAAGAGCTGAATTTTCAGCTCGTTTTTATCATGATAGAAAAGAGGGGGGATTAATCGTCGAGTTCTTGTTCTTTGGCTTCTTGGGCAATTTCTTTATTGGTTTTTTGCTTTTTATTTTTTAGTTTTTGCCAAATCCGGCTTTCTTGACCGCGCCAAAGACGTTGTATGTTGCCATGATGGCGCACAAGGACTAAGCAAGATAACATTGCGACAGGGAAAGTAAATTCAGGCTTAAACCACCATACGTAAAATGGTGCCAGTAGCGCACTCACAATTGCCCCTAATGAGGAATAGCCGCTTAGCAGTACAGTGAGTAACCATGTACCAGCGACTAACCCAGATAAGTCCCAACCAATAGCAGCAATTGAGCCAAAAGCGGTAGCAACGCCTTTCCCGCCTTTAAAATGGAAGAAAACAGGATAAATATGCCCAAGGCAAGCTGCAATTGCGACAAACCCAAGATAGAATGGTTGCACATTTAAATAATAAGCAAGCCAAACTGGGACCATACCTTTTAATACATCGCAAATAAGAACAGCAGCAGCGGCAGCTTTGCCACCGACACGTAATACGTTAGTTGCACCGGGGTTACCAGAGCCGTGTTGACGGGGGTCGGGTAGTCTCGCCAAACGGCAGATCAGTATCGCACTCGAAACTGATCCACATAGATAGGCGAAGATTATCATGCCAAGCGCGGTTGCACTCATAGCTAACTCCAAAAACGGTTAAGGCCATATATTCACTTCAGCCTTGGATAATACGCATATTTTTGCCGAAGTGGTATCAATTCAGTACATAAATGAGAAAATGACGTGATGGATATCGTATTTATTGAACAATTATCAGTCATCACCACGATAGGTGTATATGACTGGGAACAAGATATTGAACAAAAATTAGTGCTCGATATCGAAATGGGATGGGACAACCAACGCGCGTCTATGAGCGATAATGTTGAGTACTGCTTGGATTATGCACAAGTCAGCCAAGCCATTATCAGCTATGTAGAGGAAAATAAATTTGGTTTAGTCGAGCGAGTGGCTGAAGAAGTCGCTCAGCTCTTATTGACTCAGTTTAAAAGCCCATGGGTACGAATCAGGGTGGCTAAGCCGGGCGCAGTCGCTCGCGCACGCCAAGTGGGGGTAGTAATCGAAAGGGGAATTAAAACCGCTTAAACGGCGACTGGCGGTGTTATACCGCCAGTATGACCATGGCTTACTAAGCTATTACCATTATTTGCTGTTGTTTCTGCCAATCTTGCACAGCTTGAATACGCTGCCGTGTTAGTTCTTGGCGAATTTCCGGCCCTGTAAACCCTTGTTCAATAATCGGTTTGACCTCAACAGCACGCGCAATTGCAAATGCTTGTCTGAGAAATTCCCCTTGTGGATAGGCTTGTTGCTCAAGGCCTAATCTGCCTCTTGCATCGGCTTCACTGATTAAACTTAATTGCGTAATTCGTTCAGGTTTGCGCCAACTATCTAATCCGTCCATAACCGCAATTAAATCATTTTCAGGTAGCTTATTGATAATATGAATTTTATCATGGTAGCGAGCTGCAAGGCGAGCCAGATCACGGGCGCTACTAGGCACCCTCAATCTATCACAAAGTTTTTCAATGAGTACGACTCCATTTTCCCCATGATTAGGATGACTGGGCCAAACGGAAGGGGGCGTTAATGCTTTACCTACATCATGGCAGAGCGCAGCAAAGCGAATATCGATATCATCAGATAAGGTTGCGATAACCTTCATGACCATCAAGGTATGAACCCCTGTATCAATTTCTGGATGCCATTTTTCGGGGGCGGGAACACCAAATAAGCCATCAATTTCCGGAAAAAGGACGCGAAGTGCACCGCATTGACGCAATACGTCGAAATAAACTTGGGGTGAGTTTGATTTCAGTGCTTTTTCTGTTTCTGCCCAAACACGTTCAGCGGTTAGGTGGCTTAATTCCCCCGTTGTCGCCATAGATTGCATTAGTGCTAAAGTTTCAGGTGCGATAGAGAAACCATATTCGAAATAGCGTGCAGCAAAACGGGCTACACGCAATACCCGTAACGGGTCTTCTGAAAATGCACTAGATACATGACGTAATAACCGGTTTTCTAAGTCTTTGATGCCGTTAAACGGGTCAATAATTTCGCCAGAATCACTTTGTGCCATTGCATTAATGGTTAGGTCTCGTCGTAATAAGTCATCTTCAATGGTGACATCCGGGGCGCTATAACAACTAAAGCCAGTATAGCCAGCGCCGGTTTTACGCTCAGTTCTGGCTAGCGCATATTCCTCATGAGTTTTCGGATGCAAAAAAACGGGGAAATCTTTCCCTACTTGTTGAAAACCTTGCTCAAGCATAGCTTCTGGGGTTGTACCAACTACCACAAAATCCCTATCAGAAATAGGAAGACCAAGGAGTTGGTCCCGCACGGCGCCACCAACGAGATAAACTTGCATATTAATGACCTTTGTTACATCCAACCATTATTACGTTTTTTACGACGAGGGATGATGTGAGGTAAAATTAAACCAAAAACTAACCCCGCTCCAGCAACGCCTCCACCATACATAAACCATTGTAAAATCAACTCACGGCGGCGATCATCCAAGTTGACCTCTGCTATTTCCAGTTTTTTACCTGATTTAATTAATTCATTTTTTAGTTTTTCATTTTCAGCTTTTAGCTGGTTAACAATATTGTCGTTATCCGCCACTTTTTGTTGCATTTCTGCGGTACGGGTATTCCATGTATTGTCAATGCTATCTAATTGTTGACGTAGTTTTTGATTTTCAGCCTCTAATTCAGGAATACGCGTTTTCATGCTTGGGGTATTACTTAATTGGTCTACAGGTAGCCAAACAGTTCTGCCTTTTTGATCTTTGATTTGCGCAAATTTATTATCTGTGGAGATCAGCTCAACCGTTTCTCCCGCATTAAGTGTGCCAACAATGCGGTAATTTGTACCAGGGCCACTATGAACGTAAGTTGATAGGTCATCTGATACATAACGTTTTTCTGCTGCGTGTGCATTTAAGGAAAGGCCTAGCCCCATGAGTGAAATTAATAATAATGGAATTTTTCGCATGGTATTTACAGTCTTTTGTGGTGAGTGAATTTTATATTCATTGAATACTAATAAGTAAAGTGTGTAGGTGCAAACTCTAAACATCGATGTATTCATGCTCTAAAGGATAATGAGAACTATCCTAACTGTCTAAATTACACTTCTTTTTATCTCATTTACAATATAACTCTCTGAAAGAAATGTAATAGGTAGAATTTTTGATTTATAGATAGTTTCTTTTCTCTGCTTGGCTTGATTGGGGTAATATGATGGCAGTGAAATAATCAATTAAGGATATGTATGAGCCACGTAGAGGTTGAACTCAAATTAGCCGCAAAAGGGTGTGCAATCGAGGCTGTTCGTCAGTGTATTTCTACACTTTCCCACCAATACAGTGAGCCAACTAAGTTAACTAATATCTATTTTGATACAGAAAAAAGACAATTGCGTCAATGGGATATGGGGTTACGCATCCGCGGTTGTGATGGTCGCTACGAAATGACGATTAAAACAGCGGGGCAGGCAATTGGTGGGCTACATCAACGACCTGAATTTAATGTTGATATTGATTCGCCAGAGCTTAACTTAGCGGCATTTCCAACGGAAATTTGGCCGGAAGGGACGGATGTCGCTCAGCTACAATCTGAACTTAGTATACTTTTTAGTACTAATTTTACCCGTGAAAAGTGGCTTGTCACGTTTGAAGATAGTGAAATTGAGGTTGTTTTAGACCAAGGTGAGATTTCTGCTGGGGCAAAAGATCTACCCATTCAAGAGTTTGAATTGGAACTTAAAAAAGGCTTTATCGCAGACGTACTCAATCTAGCCAAAAAAATTGCCGATATTGATGGCCTTCACCTCTCATCTGTCAGCAAAGCAGCCCGAGGTTACTCATTGATTAACCCGACTACTACACCATTAACACGGCCGGATGCCATATTTGATTACGAAGAACAACCTATTGAAAAATCATTGACTCATATGCAGTTACTTTGCCAGCAACACGAAGCATATTGGTTAGCTGGTGAAAGTGATGCTCGGCAGGGTTTTTCTGAGTTTTTGCGTTTTGTGCAAGCCTTTTTAGTTCATTATCAAAATTCTGCGCCTCACTTTGTGCACGATACGCCGTTAGAACAGTTGCGTTTAGATATTGCGAATGAAGCCATCAGTGCTGAGGATTTTTGCTATAGTAGCCAATGGTTAAAGTGCAAATTAGCCTTTATTCAATGGCTAAGTGCTTTAACTTATCAAGAAGCTCAATAAGGTATTGATAAAATGCTCTCTTTTCCTAATTTGCTGCGAGCCCAAAGTGAACGTGTTTTAAGTCAAATAGCCGAACAAGCTCATGAGTTACTGCCCTTAAATGAGCAAGAAACCCAAGTGCTTACGTTCAGTGATTTTGTATTTCAGCAGGTTTTAGCGCATTCGCGCTTTTTACTTGAAATTCGTTCTCAACCTCCGAAAGCCGATGAATGGAAAAGTTACGCAACATGGTTAGCGCAAGAAATGTTGCCCGTCACGGAGGAAGAGCATTTGATGCAGGTGTTACGCACATTTCGTCATCATATGTTAGTGCGTTGCGCATGGATGCAAATATTAGAGATAAGCACCCAAAAAGAGACAATTTATCAATTAAGTGTATTAGCAGAAACACTGGTTGTTGCTGCTAGGGATTGGCTGTATCGGGAATATAGCCAATCTTGGGGAACGCCTTGTAACCTTGAAGGAAAGCCGCAGCCATTATTAGTGCTAGGCATGGGTAAATTAGGTGGCGGGGAACTTAATTTTTCATCTGATATTGACCTGATTTTTGCGTATCCTGAAAACGGTGTAACCCAAGGTGGCCGAAAAGAGCTAGACAATGCACAGTTTTTTACGCGTTTAGGGCAAAAATTAATTCGGGTACTTGACCAAGTCACCGCACAGGGTTTTGTGTATCGGGTTGATATGCGTTTGCGGCCATTTGGTGAGAGTGGCCCGTTAGTTTTCAGTTTCTCAGCCCTTGAAGATTATTATCAAGAACAAGGGCGAGATTGGGAACGCTATGCGATGGTCAAAGCACGGATTATGGGGGCTGACAGCCTTCATTATGCTCAAAGTTTACGTAAGCTTTTGCGTCCTTTTGTCTATCGCCGCTATATTGATTTTAGTGTGATCCAATCGCTGCGTAATATGAAAAATATGATTGAACGGGAAGTTCGGCGTCGCGGGTTGGTGAATAACATCAAATTAGGTGCAGGGGGGATACGTGAAGTTGAATTTATCTCACAAGTTTTTCAGCTTATTCGCGGAGGGCGAGAGCCTGTTTTGCAGTCGCAATCCTTATTTACGACTTTGCAAGGTATACGCGAATTAGCACTATTAACCGACGATCAAGTCGATACTCTGCAAGATAGCTACCTTTTTTTGCGTAGAGTCGAAAATTTACTGCAAAGTATTGATGACCAACAAACTCAAACACTTCCTGATGATGATTTAAACCAAGCGCGTTTATCATGGGGAATGGGTTACAGCGATTGGCAAACATTTTATCATGTGTTGAGCCAAAAAATGGCCGCCGTCCATCTCATATTTGCCGAGCAAATCGGTCAGGACGATGAAGATGAAGGTTCAGATACCTTCAATGAGATTTATATTACACTTTGGCAAAGCGAGTTATCGAAAGAAGAGTTAGCGACATATTTGCCATCTAAAAATGAAGATGTCGCGCAAAAAATAATCCATGGCATTTTAATGTTTCGTCATGATCTTAACAAGCGCACCATTGGCCCTCGAGGGCGTGATGTGCTTGATGATTTAATGCCTAAATTATTAGCTAAAGTTGGTGAGCGTGACGATGCAGGTCAGGTGATCGAACGGATGACACCATTACTATTAAGTATTGTCAGCCGTACTACTTACCTTGAACTAATGCTTGAATTTGATGAAGTTTTGACGCATGTCATTCGCTTATGCGCAGCATCGCCGATGATAGCAGAACAACTTGCTCGTCACCCATTATTACTGGATGAACTACTTGACCCACAATCTTTATATCAACCCCTACCATTAACCGCTTATCGTGATGAATTGCGCCAATATTTAATGCGAATTCCTGAAGAAGATGAGGAACAGCAACTCGAAGCGCTACGCCAATTTAAGCAAGCACAGTTATTACGTATCGCAGCCGAAGATATTTCAGGTGTATTGCCAGTCATGAAAGTGAGTGATCACTTAACTTACTTAGCTGAAGCGATTATTGATGCGGTTGTTCATCAAGCTTGGCAAAAGATGGTAAGGCGCTATGGCGAACCTGCGCATTTAGCGCAGCAAGATAAAAAACAATATGGTTTTGCTGTGTTAGGTTATGGGAAGTTAGGGGGATGGGAATTAGGCTATAGCTCTGACTTAGACTTGGTTTTCTTATTTGACTGCCCATTAAATGTGGTCACAAATGGTGATCGTTCCATTGATGCACGGCAGTTTTATTTACGTGTTGCCCAATGCATTATTCACCTATTTAGTACTAGAACCGCTTCAGGTGTTTTATATGAAGTTGATGCGCGCTTAAGGCCGTCTGGTGAGTCAGGGATGTTGGTAAGCACAATCCAATCTTTTGATGATTACCAAAAAAATGATGCTTGGACGTGGGAACATCAAGCATTAATACGCGCTAGAATGGTATTTGGTGATGCTAATTTACAGCAACAATTCGCGTTAACTCGCCATGAAACTCTTTGTATGCCTAGGGAACCACAAGTCTTGCAACAGCAAGTACGTGATATGCGATTGAAAATGCACCAACACTTAGGTAGCCACCAAGACGATGAATTTGATTTAAAAGCGGACCCTGGAGGGATCACCGATATTGAGTTTATTGCTCAGTATTTAGTCTTACGGTTTGCTTCGCAAAATGCAGCATTGACGCGTTGGTCGGATAACGTCCGTATTTTCGAACTAATGACCCAATATAACATTATGTCAGAAGATGAAGCGGCGGCGTTAACTTATGCCTATGTCACAATGCGTAATGAATTACACCATTTAGCCTTGCAGTCATTGCCAAGCCGAGTCAACATCAGCCAGTTTGCTGAAGAACGCCAGCAAGTTTTAGTCAGTTGGCAAAAATGGTTAGGTGAGTAAACACTGACAGCAGTTTACGGCATTTTATTTAGCTAAACAGCGCAATATGCTAGTATTGTTGCAAATTATTATCAGACTTTTTGAAAACTGGAGTGCAGGATGAAAGTAACTCTTCCGGATTATAAACAAGCCGGTGTGCTAGTAGTGGGTGATGTGATGTTAGACCGTTATTGGCATGGTCCTGCAAACCGAATTTCACCTGAAGCCCCTGTTCCTGTAGTTAAAGTGACCATGGTAGAAGAGCGCCCTGGTGGTGCAGCTAACGTTGCTATGAATATTGCGTCATTAGGCGCAAATTCCCGTCTTGTTGGTTTGACGGGTATTGATGATGCTGCGAAAGCACTCACTGAAAATTTAAATGCAGTGCAAGTACGTTGTGATTTTGTTGCGATCCCAACGCATCCGACGATCACCAAATTGCGTGTATTATCGCGTAATCAGCAATTGATCCGCCTTGATTTCGAAGAAGGTTTTGACAATGTTGATGCTCAGCCGATGTTAGAGCGTATTGAACAGGCGCTACCGCATATTGGGGCGCTTGTGTTATCAGACTACGCAAAAGGGGCTTTAACCCATGTCGAAAAGATGATTGCTTTAGCAAATAAAGCAGGCGTGCCTGTCTTGATTGACCCAAAAGGAAATAACTTTGAGCGTTATCGAGGTGCCACGTTACTGACACCAAATATGTCAGAATTTGAGGCCATCGTAGGGCCTTGTAAGAACAATCAAGATGTTGAAGAAAAAGGTATGAAGTTGCTTCAATCTCTGGATCTAACGGCTTTATTAATCACTCGTTCAGAGCAAGGGATGAGCTTAATTCGTCGTGATGAAGCCCCATTGCATTTACCAACCCAAGCGCAAGAAGTGTTTGATGTCACGGGGGCGGGTGACACAGTGATTGGGGTATTAGCTGCTTCAATTGCTTCTGGTCGTCCGTTACATAAAGCGTGCGCACTCGCTAATGCTGCGGCAGGTGTTGTAGTCGGGAAATTAGGGACTTCAACCGTTTCACCAATTGAATTGGAAAATGCTATCCGTGGTCGTGCGGATACTGGTTTTGGCGTAATGACCGAAAGCGAATTAAAACAAGCAGTTGCTAACGCAAGGCAGCGTGGTGAACGGGTTGTTATGACCAATGGCTGCTTTGATATTTTACATGCGGGGCATGTATCTTATTTAGCAAATGCACGTAAATTAGGTGATAGATTGATTGTTGCAGTAAATAGCGATGCATCTACTCGTCGTTTAAAAGGAGAGACTCGGCCTGTAAACCCATTAGAGCAACGCATGGCAGTACTTGGAGCATTAGGCGCCGTTGATTGGGTGGTTCCCTTCGAAGAAGATACACCACAACGCTTAATTGCAGAGGTATTGCCGGATATCTTAGTCAAGGGTGGTGATTATCAACCAGAAGATATTGCGGGCAGTGCTGAGGTGTGGGCTGCGGGAGGTGAAGTTAAAGTGCTTAATTTTGAAGATGGTATCTCAACAACCAATATCATTAAAAATATTATGAAAACCAGCTAATTGATTATTTACGAGTGATAAACCTCACTTGGGTGTTTGAAACCCAGTGAGGTTTTTTTGTTTTTTAATGATTATTCGTTTTTGTCTTCGCTAAAATGGGCTTCTAATGCGCTGACGCGCTGTTCCATTTTGGCTAATTTTTCACGGGTGCGTAATAAAACTTGAGTTTGAATATCAAATTCTTCTCGGCTGACTAAATCCAGTTTACCGAGCTGTGACTGTAAAAGAGAACGCAGCTTTTTATCAAAGTCTTCGCCTAGATCACGTACGCCTTGTGGTAATGCACCTTGGATTTGGCGTGCCACCTGTTCCAGTTTTTTCGGATCGAGCATTCGCGGGTCCTTAATTAATCAAAAAATAATTATTAGTAGTGTAATGCCTCTTGTCGCGGTAATAAACCTTTTTCCACGCCATACTGCGAGCTATCACTGTGTTGGTCACTTTCTGAGCCCCTAAACACAAACAATCTCTACCCCCAAGTGATAATGCCCTTTTCCCTTTTAGTCACAGAGAATGAAAAAATAAATAGAGCAGTGAAATTAACCTTTATAACGCTAAGTTTTTATTCATGTTTTTTGACTAAAAGTGTGAGTTGTTCGCCAATTTTGATCTTCATCGTTGCGCACTTGAATTATTGGCGTTATATTAATTGCGTTTATCTCAGGGCGGGGTGTAAGTCCCCACCGGCGGTAACATGCAACGCGCATGAAGCCCGCGAGCGCTTTATCATTTTGTGGTAAAGGTCAGCAGATCCAGTGTGAATCTGGAGCCGACGGTTATAGTCCGGATGGGAGAGAATTAACTGTATCTGCATGTTTGTGCGGTGTTGCACAATATTGTTCTGCATACCTGAATGAGTTGATAGCCATCTTGGCTATTTGTTTATTCATCATTTCTCGTACTCCTAAGACTGCCTTGATTCTGGTAACTAGTTAATAACTATTTAAGAGGTTTTTTACCATGGATCATACGCTACTTTCCGAATTCGGTAATCCTATCGAACGTGTTGAAAACGCTATCGAGGCTCTGCGCCAAGGTAAAGGTGTCCTTGTTCTTGACGATGAAGATCGTGAGAATGAAGGGGACTTAGTGTTTGCCGCAGAAACTATGACAACAGAACAAATGGCATTTACCATTCGCTATAGCAGTGGGATTGTTTGCCTTTGTATCACTGAAGAACGTCGCAAGCAGCTTGAGCTGCCAATGATGGTGGAAAATAACACAAGTCAAAATCAAACCGGTTTTACTGTAACAATTGAAGCTGCCAAAGGGGTTACCACTGGGGTTTCTGCCGCAGACCGTATCACAACTATCCGCGCAGCAATTGCAGATAAAGCAGTACCTTCAGACTTAAATCATCCAGGCCATGTATTCCCATTACGCGGTCGAGAAGGCGGCGTATTAACTCGCCGTGGTCATACAGAAGCATCTATTGACTTAGCCACTATGGCTGGTTTCAAACCCGCGGGTGTTCTGTGTGAGTTAACTAATGACGATGGTTCTATGGCACGTACACCAGATGTTGTCGTCTTTGGTAGGCAGCATGGTTTAACCGTTGTGACGATTGAAGATTTAGTTCAGTACCGTTTGCAGCAAGAGCAAAAAAAGAAAGCTAGCTAATCCTCATCATATTTCGAGGAGTAGGTAAATTTCGAATATCACCTAAATAGCGATATTGGTTATTTAGGTAATAAGTAGTCTGTTAAGCATATAGAATCATATTGAGGCCATTGAGTTGCACACCTTGATGGCCTTTTCAAATTTTTTGATGATCATCCTCATAATTAGCCCACTGTGTTTTTTACTAAACGGCGTATGCTGTAATAAGAAACTAATTGAGGTGGAGTCAAATCATCATGTCGGTAAATACGTCTGTCGTACAAACTAAGCTCCCTGCTATTTTTATTGGTCATGGCAGTCCAATGAATGCGATTGAAGACAACCCTTATACTCAAAAATGGGAACATCTTGGTAAAACTTTACCGCGGCCCACTGCGATATTGGTGATTTCAGCGCATTGGTATACACGAGGGACAGCAATTACTTCGATGTTAAAACCTAAAACGATTCATGATTTTGGCGGTTTTCCTGAAGAGCTCTATCAGGTTGAATATCCTGCTCCGGGTTCACCTGAATTGGCGCAGCAGGTTGCTGACTTATTATCCCCTGAACCTGTTTACCTTGATACCCAAGAGTGGGGACTGGATCACGGGACATGGGAAATCTTAGTGCGTATGTATCCAAAAGCAGATATTCCTGTGGTTCAACTGAGTATCGATGCAACTAAACCTATGGCTTGGCACCATGAATTAGGCAGAAAACTGTCTGTTTTAAGGGAGCATGGGGTGCTAATTATGGGAAGCGGTAATATTGTCCATAACTTACGAGCAATGAATTGGCAGAATGCACAAGCAGAGCCGTATCCATGGGCTATTTCTTTTGAGCAGTTTGTCTATGACAACCTACAAAGCCGTGAGCTGCCACATCCATTAACAAATGGTTTAGAGCGGGAGGACGGTAAGTTATCTAATCCCTCGCCAGAACATTATTTACCTATTTTGCCAATACTGGGAACATGGGATGGAAAAGAAAAAATTAGTATACCTATAGAAGGGATTGTTTCTGGATCATTGAGTATGATGTCAATTCAAATTGGTTAACTTGTAGTTATATCTTCGCATAATAAAAAAGCTCAAACTATATTAGAAAGTTTGAGCTTTTTGCGTTTTAGTGATTGATGATAACTAATCGATGATCGTATGTGGGTAAAAACGCGATAGATCTTGAGTGATCAGTTCTTTATCTTCACGGATGCAGATCCCCGCAGGTTGGTCATTCACTAGCCAACTGCCCACTAAGGTATAGCTACCTTCAAATTGTGGAAGAGGGTGGAACTGCTGAATAATCATACCTTCTTCACCATATGGGCCATCAGCAGCAGCAATTTCTTTGCCATTTTCGATGATACGAATATTGGCTCCTTCACGAGAAAAAAGCGGTTTAATAACGTATTTATCGAGTTCAGGTTGTGTTTTACCATCGGCAAAATAAGCCGGTAGTAAATTAGGGTGATCAGGGAACATTTCCCATAACATTGGGAGTAAGGCTTTGTTGGAAATAATGCTTTTCCATGCAGGCTCTAACCAACGAACACCCGCATCCTGTAGTTTGGTTGAGAAAATTTCTCTTAGCATAAATTCCCACGGATATAATTTGAACAGATTACTAATAACCTGATCTTGAGTATCCGAAAACTCACCTTTTTCACCTAGGCCAATTTCATCAATATATAAGAATTCAGTGGCTACGCCAGCTTCGTTAGCACAGTCTTGAAGATACTGAACAGTACCTCTGTCTTCTTCGGTATCACGACAGCAAGACATATGCAGTAGACGGAAACCGTATTGATCTTTAAGTTGAGTAAAACGCTCGATCAACTGTTCTTGAATACTATTAAATTGATCTGCATTTTCTGGTAACTTGCCAGCTTCGATTTGATCTTCAAGCCAAATCCATTGGAAAAATGCAGATTCATATAATGAAGTTGGCGTATCTGCGTTATTTTCAAGTAGCTTTGGTGGGTTAACCCCATCGTAAGCAAGGTCTAACCTTGAGTACAAGGACGGTTGTTCACTTTTCCAAGAGCTACGAACAAACTCCCAACAATGTTTGGGAATTTGAAAGCGAGCCATTAATTCATCACTTTCTACTACGCGTTCGACAACTTTTAAGCACATTTGATGCAACTCTGCCGTTGCATCTTCGATTTCTTCAATTTGTGCCATTGTGAATTGATAGTAGGCATCTTCTGACCAGTAAGGTTCACCATACATAGTATGGAATTCGAAACCAAACTCAGAGGCTTTTTCACGCCAATTCGGGCGTTCGACAATAGGAACTCGTTTCATTACTTATCAACCACCCATTGAACGGGAAGATGAAGTTGATTTCGCAGAAGAAGATGAACGTTGTGCCATTGCTTGTTTATTCACTGTATCACCAAAACCACCGCGTGTGACGGTTGATGTTGTTGGTGGCTTAGGTGCCATGGCCGTTTTAGGTACGCTCATTGAACGACCACCAGCAACGGCTGGGCCGTAACTTTTACCCGTGGCATCAACAAACTTACCGTTAGCTGGGCTAGCTGGGTTTTTTGAACTAAACAATGGTTGGGAAGCCGCGCTACCACCCATCATACGGCCCATCATGTAACCCATCATTAATGGCATCCACATGCTGCCACCGCTGCTTTGTGCTTGTGCGGTTTGTTCACCATTAGTAGAACCCGTCCCTGCTATACCTGCTTGAGCAGGAGCTTGGGTACACATTGACTCACCAAACTCAGCAATACAGTCAGCTTGGGTTTCATATTTTGGCGCTGTTTTGGCTGCTTCTTGTAGGGCATTGTTGTAAGCAAGAGTACATTGTTCTGCTTGTGATGGATTAGCTTGGCTGCAATCCTGTGCATTGGTATACAGTGATACGGTTTCATCACTTTCTTCACAAGCTGAAAGCATAAATACCGCACTGACGGCAACGGCAACTGGTGCCATACGATATGAGCGCCAAGACTTACGGAATGCGCTTTGATTAATATTTTTGGTACGCTTCATGGTCATGGTAATTACCCTGAATATAATTAAGTAAGATGTTATTTAGGTTACCTCTAGGATAGGGGATAACCGCTGAAAATTAAAGCAGAAATACAGGGGAAATAAGCTGATTTTATCATTTTTGTCGCTTCCCCTCTATTTTTTGAGGATTGAATATACACAGTTACAGTAATAATTAGCTAATTTCATTAAATATCAGTACATTAATTACTGTTTGTTTTTTGTGCTATTGTGCAATAACCCTAGTGAGAATAGGCTGAAATTTCTAATTAAGGTAATTTAAAAGTAGTTATAAATCACCTAAGCTGGCTAAAACGGGCAATTTAACAGATTAGTACCGGAAATATATGGCCTTTTGCAGATAAAAAATAACCCGCTAAAATAGCGGGTCATTGTACCACTTAAGCACCAACCAAAAATTTAGTTAATAGCTGGCGCATTGGTATTACGGATGATACTACTTGGCGCAGTTGATATTTCTTTGCCTAAATTTGCATTTAGACGCGCAATATCATCTTCATTTAAAGTACCACGAGCAAATTCAATGTTGAGTTGGTTAATCATATAATCATAGCGTGCATTAGATAGATTCTGTTTTGCTTGGTATAGGGCCGTGGTGGCTGTTAATACATCAACGATAGTACGCGTACCAACCTGATACCCAGCTTCCATCGCATCTAATGAGCTTTGTGCAGAAACAACGACTTGTTTATATGCATTGATGCTACTGATTGATGAAGATACGTTGTTAAATGATGAGCGAACTAATTGAACGACGTTACGGTATACTGTTTCGAGTTGTTCACTCGCACCTTGGAAACCATATTGCGCTTGTTCAACTTGTGAACTAGTCGCACCACCTTTATACAGTGGGATACTCAAGGTTAAACCAACGCTGTTTTGCCCGTTATAACTATTACGTGCACCAGAAAGACCTGTGTATGGGTCGCTATAGCCACTACCATGTTGGTAGTTATTCGTCACACTGGTTGATGCGCTCAGACCAACTGTAGGCATATGACCAGTTTCTGCTAAGCGAATATTTTCACGCGAAACATCTTGTGCTAAACGTGCACTTAGCAGATTAAGGTTACGTTCTTCTGCTTCTTTTAAAATCGCGTTGATATCGCCTAATTCAGTGGTTTTAAAGCGATCAATATTCAAAGAAGCAAGTTGGCTATAATATACGCCGCTGACTTGACGCAGTTTTTCAATCGCATTTTCTAAGTCGTTACGGCCTGCAACTTCTTGTGCAATCACGCTGTCGTAGTTTGCACGAGCGTTTTGTACATCCGTAATCGCCACTAACCCAACATTAAAACGTTGTGTTACTTGATCTAATTGACGGTAAACAGCTTCTTTATTTGCTTCGATGTATGATAATGCGTCAATCGCTTTTAACACATTAAAATAGGCGGTTGCGGTATCTAAGATCAGTTGTTGCTGGCTGGTTTGATACGTCACATCGGAAATACCCGCTGTTTTTTCTTGAATCGACAATTGACGCCATATCGACATATCAAAGACGACTTGCGTTAATTTTAACGTCGCATTTAAGCCCGTACTTTCAGTATTTCGCGCAT
Source organism: Providencia sp. AGC89 (assembly GCF_053543535.1). Classification (NCBI taxonomy): domain Bacteria; kingdom Pseudomonadati; phylum Pseudomonadota; class Gammaproteobacteria; order Enterobacterales; family Morganellaceae; genus Providencia; species Providencia sp. AGC89. The sequence goes on along the minus strand of NZ_JBIXLP010000092.1, from coordinate 116,988 downwards.
CGCGGTAACCGCTTCCGTAGCTAGCACCAGCATCTAACCCTAATTGTGGTAGTAATGGGCTACGAGATTCATTAATTTTTTCAAAAGCTTGGTTACGTTCAGCTAATGATTTTCTTAATTCGGGGTTACTTTCTTTAGATTTTTTGTAAACCTGCAGTAAATCTTCTGCGTAGCTATTGGTACTGAGACCCACAAAACTCATCGCAATAAAAAGGGGAAGCAGTTTCTTCATTTTGATTCCTTGATTAAACAGCAAATTAAGTTGAGTCTGCGGTCTAAAACGTACCATGCCTAAATGAGTCGTAGGTATCAAATTATGCGTTTTAGAGAGCCAATAAAACAGACCCTATTGTTGCTCTTCGATTTGAATAATGGCGCACATTGTAACAGAGTATCACTTGTGTTAACGGTAGCCTTTTGTGCCATTTTGTCTTAATTTCATTAAACATTACCTCATCTGAGGTTAAAAAGCCTTAAAAACAGTTTTAATCCACAATTATTTCCTTAATATGGAAATTAATAGTTTTGGGAAATGCAATGACAAATAAAATAAAACAGCCAATTAAATATGGCAAAAATGATGTCGAAATTATATCCAAGCGTAAATTATTTAATGGTTTTTTTCAAATGATTGAGTACCGATTTCGTCATCGTCTTTTTGCAGGCACGTGGAGCAATGAAATCCGTCGCGAAGTATTTGAGCGTGGCCATGCAGGGGTTGTTTTACCTTATGATCCACAAACGGATAATATCGTTTTAATTGAACAAATTCGTTTCCCTGCCATAGAAACCAGCGCAACACCTTGGTTACTTGAGGCTGTCGCAGGGATGATTGAGGAAAACGAATCACCCGAAGATGTTATTCGTCGAGAAGCCATGGAAGAGGCAGGGTTAGTGATTGGCCGCGCCGAAAAAGCGCTAAGCTACCTTTCTAGCCCAGGCGGTACAACTGAGCGTATGCATGTATTTATTGGCGAAGTAGATAGCCGCCAAGCAAAAGGTGTCCATGGGCTAGCATCAGAAAATGAAGATATTCAAGTGCATGTAGTAAGCCGAGAACAAGCTTATCAGTGGGTGGAAGACGGGGTTATTGATAATGCGGCGACAGTAATCGCCATTCAATGGTTGCAGCTTAATTATCACAAGCTTCGTGGAAAATGGATGAAACAGTTTTAAATAACAATTAATCTAGTGAAGTGTGTGCTAATTAGCAGATATTTAACTAATTACTCGTCATACTTCAAGCTGCAAGTGTGTTGGCCGCGCTTCGCTACCCAAGTCACATACTGGTGTATGCTCCTTGGGATAGCTCAGCTTGCCGCCTTCTTGCAACTCGAATTATTTAGAGTAATTCGAGTAAGTTAAAAATTATGCTTTAAGGTGATTGCAGCGAGGCAAGGCGCACTAAAGCAAGGAGTACAACAAGCTGCAAGTGTGTTGGCCGCGCTTCGCCACCCAAGTCATATACTGGTGTATGCTCCTTGGGATAGCTTAGCTTGCCGCCTTCTTGCAACTCGAATTATTTAGAGTAATTCGAGTAAGTTAAAAATTATGCTTTAAGGTGATTGCAGCGAGGCAAGGCGCACTAAAGCAAGGAGTACAACAAGCTGCAAGTGTGTTGGCCGCGCTTCGCCACCCAAGTCATATACTGGTGTATGCTCCTTGGGATAGCTTAGCTTGCCGCCTTCTTGCAACTCGAATTATTTAGAGTAATTCGAGTAAGTTAAAAATTATGCTTTAAGGTGATTGCAGCGAGGCAAGGCGCACTAAAGCAAGGAGTACAACAAGCTGCAAGTGTGTTGGCCGCGCTTCGCCACCCAAGTCATATACTGGTGTATGCTCCTTGGGATAGCTTAGCTTGCCGCCTTCTTGCAACTCGAATTATTTAGAGTAATTCGAGTAAGTTAAAAATTATGCTTTAAGGTGATTGCAGCGAGGCAAGGCGCACTAAAGCAAGGAGTACAACAAGCTGCAAGTGTGTTGGCCGCGCTTCGC
>NZ_JBIXLP010000092.1:0-114973 GCF_053543535.1 Providencia sp. AGC89 | reverse complement strand
GTAAGTTAAAAATTATGCTTTAAGGTGATTGCAGCGAGGCAAGGCGCACTAAAGCAAGGAGTACAACAAGCTGCAAGTGTGTTGGCCGCGCTTCGCCACCCAAGTCATATACTGGTGTATGCTCCTTGGGATAGCTTAGCTTGCCGCCTTCTTGCAACTCGAATTATTTAGAGTAATTCGAGTAAGTTAAAAATTATGCTTTAAGGTGATTGCAGCGAGGCAAGGCGCACTAAAGCAAGGAGTACAACAAGCTGCAAGTGTGTTGGCCGCGCTTCGCCACCCAAGTCATATACTGGTGTATGCTCCTTGGGATAGCTTAGCTTGCCGCCTTCTTGCAACTCGAATTATTTAGAGTAATTCGAGTAAGTTAAAAATTATGCTTTAAGGTGATTGCAGCGAGGCAAGGCGCACTAAAGCAAGGAGTACAACAAGCTGCAAGTGTGTTGGCCGCGCTTCGCCACCCAAGTCATATACTGGTGTATGCTCCTTGGGATAGCTTAGCTTGCCGCCTTCTTGCAACTCGAATTATTTAGAGTAATTCGAGTAAGTTAAAAATTATGCTTTAAGGTGATTGCAGCGAGGCAAGGCGCACTAAAGCAAGGAGTACAACAAGCTGCAAGTGTGTTGGCCGCGCTTCGCTACCCAAGTCACATACTGGTGTATGCTCCTTGGGGTAGCTCAGCTTGCCACTCGAATTATTTAAAGTAATACAGCGCTAAGTTGGCGCGTTGGCAAATTACCCTTTAGAATAATTACGGTGTATTTTACAGCAAGCGGCAGTGTGTTGAGTTTGTGTATAGTTGTAATGAATATAATTAATTAGGCATAAATAATATTTACGGATAAGGAATACTTTTGGACAGCCAGCTTGAAGTGACTGCAAAGAACTCGAAGATCGTGAGAATTTTACAAGTTACGGATACGCATCTTTTTGCTAACACTGAGAACACCCTTTTAGGTGTAAATACTTATGATAGCTATCAAGCAGTGCTTGGCGCTATTGCAAAAGAAAATCTCCCAATTGATTTGATTGTTGCGACAGGGGATCTGGTTCAAGACCAATCGCCACAAGCTTATCAACATTTTGCAGATGGTATTGAGCGTATTCCTGCGCCTTGTGTTTGGCTTCCTGGAAACCATGATTATCCGCCAGCCATGGTTGAAACCCTTAGGGTGGCTGGTATCTCAAGCGCTAAACAAATTTTAATTGGCGATGAATGGCAAATTCTAATGTTAGATAGCCAATTGCAAGACGTCCCCCATGGTGAACTTTCTGAGCAACAATTAGAATGGATGAAGCAGAGCTTAGATGCGCAACCTGACCGTACAACGTTAGTAATGCTACATCATCATCCATTGCCTTCGGGTTGTACATGGCTAGATCAACACAGCTTAAGAAATTCGCACATATTAGCGGATTACCTAAAAAGCTATCCAAATGTTAAAACCATGCTGTGTGGGCATATTCATCAAGAAATGGATGTGCTTTGGCATGGAATACGTTTGTTAGCCACGCCTTCAACTTGCGTGCAATTCAAACCACATTGTACTAACTTTGCGCTAGATACCGTAGCACCTGGTTGGCGCTATTTGGAACTCAGTGTGGATGAACAAGGGCATAGGCATATCAAAACGAGTGTGCATCGTTTAGAGACGAGAGAATTCAGTCCTGATTTAGACTCCGACGGTTATTAATCACCTTATGTCTACTTTACTTTATATTCACGGTTTTAATAGCTCACCTTTATCAGCTAAAGCAAATAGCTTAAAGAAATGGGTTGATGCAAACTACCCACATATCAATATGGTTGTGCCGCAATTACCGAATTTTCCTCGGCAAGCTCAAGCCATATTAGAAGATATTGTCTTACAACATAAACATGGGAAGATTGGCCTAGTAGGTTCCTCCCTTGGAGGGTATTTTTCTCTTTGGCTCAGTGAGCGTTATCAACTTCCTGCAGTGGTGGTCAACCCTGCTGTAAGACCCTTTGACTTACTACAAGACTATTTAGGGGAGAATACAAACCCCTATACTTACGAAAAATATGTGTTGGAAAACAAACATATTCATGAGCTAAAATCCTTATACATTGAAAAGTTAACATCTCCTCATCTTATTTGGTTACTACAGCAAATGGGGGATGAGGTACTTGATTATCGTGAAGCTGTTACCTATCTTTCTAAGTGTAAACAGACTGTAGAACCTGACGGTAATCATGCATTTGTTGGTTTTGAAGCATACTTTCCTCAAATTGTTCATTTTTTACAATTGGCAGAGAAATAGTGTCAAAACACATGAACACTGTTATTATCAACAGTAACTCACTGATTGAATAGTTCAATTAGCCACCTATTTACCGCAGAATGACAACATGACTCAATCTAGTTATAACGCAGAGGCCATTGAAGTCCTCAGTGGTTTGGAGCCTGTTCGCCGTCGTCCGGGGATGTATACTGATACCAGCCGACCGAACCATTTGGCTCAAGAAGTAATTGATAATAGTGTCGACGAAGCCCTTGCTGGGCATGCGGGGCACATCGAAGTTATTTTACATGCCGATCAATCCCTTGAGGTGATCGATGATGGGCGTGGTATGCCTGTTGATATCCACCCTGAAATGAAAGTGCCAGCCGTAGAGTTAATTTTAGGGCAGCTGCACGCGGGGGGGAAATTCTCCAATAAAAGTTACCAGTTTTCCGGGGGCCTACACGGGGTAGGTATTTCCGTAGTCAATGCGTTATCAAAACGTATTGAAGTTACAGTGCGTCGCGATAGCCAAGTGTATCAAATTGCCTTTGAAAACGGCGATAAAGTAGAAGATTTGCATGTAATCGGTACCTGTGGCAAGCGTAACACAGGGACTAGCGTGCATTTTTGGCCAGATGAAAGCTATTTTGATAGCCCAAAATTTTCAGTTTCGCGTTTAACTCATAATTTAAAAGCCAAAGCCGTTTTATGTCCTGGCGTGAAAATCACGTTTAAGGACAAGCTCAATAATACAGAGCAAAGCTGGTGTTACAGTGATGGGTTAACTGATTACTTAATGGAATCCATAGACGGGCTAGAAGCATTACCCGCAAAACCTTTCACTGGGGAGTTCTCAGGGGAAACTGAAGGTGCTCAGTGGGCGCTGTTATGGTTACCTGAAGGCGGTGAATTGTTAACTGAAAGCTATGTAAACCTTATTCCAACCGCGCAAGGTGGAACCCACGTTAATGGTTTACGCCAAGGGTTATTGGACGCGATGCGTGAATTTTGTGAATTCCGCAATATTTTACCTCGTGGTGTTAAGCTTTCGGCGGATGATATCTGGGAACGCTGTACGTATGTACTTTCCGTAAAAATGCAAGACCCTCAATTTGCAGGGCAAACGAAAGAACGCCTTTCATCGCGTCAATGTTCTGCATTTGTTTCCGGTGTTGTTAAAGATGCCTTTAGCCTGTGGTTAAACCAAAATGTGCAAGTGGCTGAGCAACTGGCGGAAATGGCAATATCGAGCGCACAACGCCGGATGCGTGCGGCGAAAAAAGTAGTGCGTAAGAAGCTAACCAGTGGCCCTGCATTGCCGGGTAAACTGGCAGATTGCAGCTCGCAAGACCTTAGCATGACAGAACTCTTCCTTGTCGAAGGGGATTCGGCGGGCGGGTCAGCAAAACAAGCCCGCGACCGTGAATACCAAGCTATCATGCCATTACGCGGTAAAATCCTAAACACATGGGAAGTGTCTTCTGACGAAGTTTTAGCTTCCCAAGAGGTACATGATATCTCCGTGGCAATTGGTATTGACCCTGATAGCGAAGACCTCAGCCAACTACGTTACGGTAAAATTTGTATTCTTGCGGATGCGGATTCCGATGGTTTACATATCGCAACGTTATTGTGTGCTTTATTTGTGCGCCATTTCCCGACTTTAGTCAAAGCGGGGCATGTATATATGGCAATGCCGCCGTTGTACCGTATCGATTTAGGCAAAGAAACTTTCTATGCCCTTGATGAAAGCGAAAAAAATGCGGTGCTAGAGCGTCTTAGCCGTAAGCGTGGTAAACCGAATGTTCAACGGTTTAAAGGGTTGGGTGAAATGAACCCACCACAATTACGCGAAACCACATTAGATCCAAATACTCGTCGCCTTGTTCAGTTAACCATCGATGATGAAAACTACCAAGAAACGCTTGCCGTTATGGATATGCTTCTAGCGAAGAAACGCTCTGAAGACCGCCGTAATTGGTTACAAGAAAAAGGCGATATGGCTGAAATTGATGTCTAACATCCGAATTGCGATGAGAAAGCGTAAGGAATTAATTAAATGAGTGAAATTACTCATGATGGTGTGGAGCGCCTACCGCTTCATGCCTTTACTGAAAATGCCTATCTAAACTATTCGATGTACGTCATCATGGATAGGGCATTACCTTTTATTGGCGATGGGCTTAAACCTGTTCAGCGCCGCATTGTGTATGCCATGTCAGAACTTGGTTTGAGCAACACAGCAAAATATAAGAAATCAGCAAGAACTGTCGGTGACGTACTAGGTAAATACCATCCACATGGTGACAGTGCGTGTTATGAAGCGATGGTATTAATGGCTCAACCGTTTTCTTACCGTTACCCACTAGTGGACGGGCAAGGGAACTGGGGGGCACCGGATGACCCTAAATCGTTTGCAGCAATGCGTTATACCGAATCGCGCTTATCAAAGTATGCGGAAGTTTTGCTGAGCGAGTTAGCTCATGGCACGGTTGATTGGGTACCTAACTTTGATGGTACGTTAAACGAACCTAAAATGTTACCGGCGCGTCTGCCAAATATTTTATTAAATGGCACAACGGGCATTGCAGTTGGGATGGCGACAGATATTCCGCCTCATAACGCCCGAGAAGTGGCAAATGCGCTAGTGGCATTGTTGGAGAAACCAACACTGGGTCTTGACGATATCATGGCGTTTGTTCCTGGTCCTGATTACCCGACCGAAGCTGAAATTATTTCTTCACAAAGTGATATCCGTAAAATTTACCAAAACGGCCGTGGTTCTGTTCGTATGCGTGCTGTGTGGGAAAAAGAAGACGGCAATGCAGTGATAACAGCGTTGCCTCATCAAGTTTCTGGCGCGAAAGTATTAGAGCAAATTGCTAGCCAAATGCGCGCGAAAAAGCTACCCATGGTTGAAGATTTACGTGATGAATCTGACCACGAAAACCCAACTCGTTTGGTTATTGTTCCGCGTAGTAATCGTGTTGATATTGACCAAGTGATGACGCATTTATTTGCGACTACCGACTTAGAAAGAAGTTATCGTGTTAACCTGAATATGATTGGCTTGGACAATCGTCCTTCAGTTAAAGGGTTAGTTGAAATTTTAACTGAGTGGATTACTTATCGTCGCCAAACAGTTCGTAATCGATTAAATCACCGTTTAGACAAAGTGTTAAGGCGTTTACATATTTTAGATGGTTTATTAATCGCTTACCTTAACATTGATGAAGTTATTGAAATTATTCGTACAGAGGACGAGCCAAAGGCTGTCCTAATGTCTCGCTTTAATATTACGGATACACAAGCAGAAGCTATTTTAGAGTTAAAACTACGTCATTTAGCGAAGCTTGAAGAAATGAAGATCCGTGGTGAGCAAGATGAATTAGCAAAAGAACGTGATGAGTTACAAGGTATCTTAGGGTCAGAGCGTAAATTAAATACCTTAATTAAAAAAGAAATTCAGGCTGATGCTAAAGCTTATGGCGATGATCGCCGCTCACCATTACATGAGCGTGAAGAAGCTAAGGCCATGAGTGAGCATGAAATTCTCCCTTCAGAGCCTATTACCGTTGTGCTTTCTGATATGGGCTGGGTACGTAGTGCTAAGGGCCATGATATAGAGCCGACGAACCTCAATTACAAAGCTGGCGATGGTTTTAAAGGCGCAGCTCGAGGCAAATCGAACCAAGCCGCAGTATTCCTTGATTCAACAGGGCGTAGTTATTCTGTTGACCCGCTTGAACTACCATCAGCGCGTAGTCAAGGCGAGCCATTAACAGGGAAACTGTCATTGCCACCAGGTGCAACCATTGAACATGTGTTAATGGCACCTGAAGAGCAAAAATATTTGATGGCGTCTGATGCTGGTTACGGCTTTATTTGTACTTTCAATGACCTAGTAACCAAAAACAAAGCAGGTAAGGCTTTAATTTCGTTACCAGATAACGCAAAAGTGTTAGCCCCCATTGAGCTACATAATGAACAAGAAGATTTGCTGTTGGCAATAACCAAAGCAGGGCGTATGTTAATATTCCCTGTTTCAGATTTACCACAGCTGTCGAAAGGTAAAGGGAATAAAATTATCAACATAGCTGGCGCTCAAGCTGCAAGTGGTGATGATTTGTTGACTTGGCTTATGATTTTACCTACAGGTGCATCAATGACTTTGCATTTTGGTAAGCGAAAATTGAAATTTAAAGCTGAAGATCTGCAAAAATATCGTTCAGAGCGCGGCCGCAAAGGGACCTCCTTGCCGCGAGGAATGCACAATATTGAACGTATTGATATTGAGCCTTTAGGTGCTGAATAATTAGTTAAGTAATAAATTCCTATTTATTCACTGCTCAGTCAGATTTGATTGGTGAATAAGTGGGTGATATTAATAGATTGGGGCTGTATGGCCCCGTTGAATTTGGGGTTAGTATGTTAGCGCTGATTAGAGCGATTATAGTTATTATCTACACGCTTGCTGTTTGTATCGGGGGCGGTATTTACTGTCTATTTAGCCCACGCAATCCAAAACATGTGATGACGTTTGGCCATATGTTTGGTCGGTTATCTGTAGTTTTTGGGATTAACGTGATCAACCGTGTCCCTGAAAAAGCCAAAAGCTATGGCCCAAGCATTTATATTGGTAATCACCAAAACAATTACGATATGGTGACCATGTCAAATGGTGTGCAGCCAAGAACGGTAACAGTGGGCAAAAAAAGTTTAGTTTATATTCCATTTTTCGGTTTTTTATATTGGATCACTGGCAATATTCTAATTGACCGCGCTAATCGTTCTAAAGCACATAATACGATTACTCAAGTGGCGGATCAGATAAAAAAACGTAAAATTTCAGTGTGGATGTTTCCAGAAGGGACGCGCAGCCGTGGGCGCGGTCTATTGCCTTTTAAAACGGGGGCATTTCATGCTGCTATCGCTGCTGGGGTACCTATCGTGCCAGTCTGTGTTTCTAGTACGCAAGGCAAGATTAAACTAAACCGTTGGAATAACGGCAATGTGATCATTGAGATGCTAGACCCTATCGATACGTCAGTGTATAGCCGTGAACAGGTTCGCGAACTGTCAGAACTCTGCCATTCCTTAATGGAAGCTAAAATAAAAGAGTTAGATTTAGAAGTCGCTGAAATGGCGAAGCAATCCCAAAAATAGTGCGTTATTAAGCCTAATATTCAATAATGCGGTCAGTAAAAATTATTGCCCGCATTATTATCCAAAACCGAGTTTGCTCATCAAACTTGAATCGCATTTCGTATAATTTTTTCCTTTTTAATTAATTAACCCTACTACTTGTAAAGCTATTAATTATATTTTTATATATTAGAAGATATTTTTAGAATTTCCCCTTTTTTCGCGATATCATGGCTGACATAATATTACGGTACTATATTGTTGTATCTAAGTAGTTATTTTACTAGCGCCAATTCAAAATTAGCCGCATTATTGGCTGAAAGTTTCTAATATTAAATAATAAAATGCGCTGGAATTTTTGTTTAGCGGAGAATTTATGTCATTCAATCGATGCCAAACCCTTGTAGCGGCAGGGTTGGCTCTATGTATGTCCTATGTGCCAATGAATGTAAGCGCAGAGGGGGCGATAGCTTTACCTGTGCCACCGTTATTAGAATCTCGGTCTGGTCAGCCACTCTTTTTGACATTACAAAAAATCCATTGGTCTTTTGATGGGAAATACTCAGCCGATATTTGGGGAATCAATGGTTCTTCACCAGGACCAACGATAAGAGTCAAAAATGGTGATGATTTAAAGCTAATTTATAGCAATAGATTACCTGAAGCTGTTTCAATGACCATCAGTGGGTTACAAATCCCGGGGACTCAGATCGGTGGGGCTGCAAGGCTGATTTCACCAAATGCAGATTGGTCCCCCGTGATCCCTATTCGTCAAAATGCAGCGACACTTTGGTATCATGCAAATACCCAAGGAAAAATGGGTGAACAAGTCCACAATGGGTTATTAGGCATGTGGATCATAGAAGATGATGTGACTAAAAATTTGCGTTTGCCTAAGCACTATGGTGTCGATGATTTTCCTATTATTATTCAAGACAAGCGGCTAGATAACTTTGGTGTGCCTGAATATAAAGCGAGCGAAGACGGTTTTCTTGGCGATACCTTATTAGTTAATGGTGTTCAGGACCCGTATGTCGAAGTTTCTCGCGGATGGGTGCGTTTACGGTTGTTAAATGCATCGAATTCACGTCATTATGTAATGAAAATTAGTGATGGTCGCCCATTTTCGATGATCGCATCAGACCAAGGCTTACTCACTGTGCCTGTTAATGTTCAAGCATTACCACTCGCCCCAGGTGAAAGGCGAGAAGTGCTGATTGACATGGCGAAAACTCAAGAGTTGACCATCACAGCAGGCGAGTCTGCAACATTTATGGACCGAGTAAAAGGGTTATTTGAGCCGTCAAATAGCCTAATCTCTACTAATGTGTTGACGATTAAAGCCACAGGCTTAATGTCGTTAGTGACTGATGGCTTACCAACGCAATTAGCTGAAGACAAAACGCAAGTTACATCCAGTATAATGCAACGTGAAATCCACCTTAATGACGGCTTTGGTATTAATAATGCGGTTCTTGATACTAATAGAGTCGATATGACAAGCCGTCAAGGAAATTGGGAACGTTGGGTTATTACAACAAATGTTCCGCAAGCGTTTCATATTGAAGGTGTGAGGTTTAAAGTGCTGAACCGCAATGGTCAACCGACTCCGCCTGAAGATTATGGTTGGAAAGACACCGTATGGGTAGATGGTCGTACCGAGTTGTTAGTTCAAATGATGCAACCTTCGTATAACCATTTTCCATTCTTATTCTATAGCCAAAATTTGGAAAAAGCGGATTTAGGTTCAGCGGGTCAGTTGGTGGTTTCACCACAAGAGTAGTTAAATGAAATAGCAATGTCATCAATAAGAACTATTAAGGAGGTTATTATGCCAAACACAAGAGCTAGAGCGTTAAATTGTATAATAATCATTAGTTAGAGAGGTATTTGCTTCTCTAACACTAGGAGAAGTTAATGGTAACATTGGTTGTTTTAACCCCTGAAAATTGGGAAGAGTGCGCAGATTTACAGGTTTCACCAGCGCAATCCGCATTTATTGCGTCGAACCTTTATTCTATTGCTGAAGTGCAATTTCTAACGGGGTTTGTCGTGAAAGGGATATGCCATCGTGATGAGATGATTGGGATGTTAATGTATGGTATTGACCCCGATGATGGTAATTACTGGATTTATCGTTTTATGATTGATGAAAAACATCAAGGTAAGGGCTATGCAAAGCAGGCAATGGCTTTGTTGATAGCGGATATTCAGCAGGAAAATACAGCGAATATTCCCTTTTTGATGGTTGGTTATCATTCAGAAAATAATACTGCGCACTATTTTTATCAAAGCACAGGGTTTGTTTCCCAAGGCTTAGCAGATTGGGGGGAGAATTTAGCTCAGTATTGCTTAGTTTAAAAATCAGCGAGCCGCATGGAAATTGCGGCTCTTTTTTATCTTGAACTATCAAAGAATAATTTATTCGGTAACACAAAGTTATGCCGTTTTAATAGTACGAAGGGTCTCCCACCCTATTAAATAGAGTGGAAGTCATCAGAAATTGAATTTGTGTTCCTTTGAAAAAGGAAAGGAATTTATAAGCTATCGTTAATCAATAAACAGTATAGACAGATAAATTAGGCTATTGTTTTTTGCATTTTATCTTAATGAACTAACTAAGCGCTACGCGAACTCCAAAAGCAATTAAAATAACTCCCAGCACTTTATCAACATATTTTTGCACTTTCGCTAACCCTTTTCTAACTGGGGCACTTTGAATTAAAAAGACTAAAATTGGCCAATAAATAACGGCGAGCCCCCAAATAATAAAAGCAAACCATAGTTTTTCGCCAACAGTTGAATTGATGTCCAATACTTGAGTAAACACAGCAAGGAAGAAAAGGGTTGCTTTCGGGTTCAGGACATTACAGAGAAAGCCTTGCATAAAGGCTTTTTTGAACGAGACAATCTCATGTTTACGAGTATTTAAATCAACTAAATGACTTGAATGTGGCAGTAGGCTTTTAATACCAATCCAAATTAAGTACGCTGCACCTGCATACTTTAAAATGTTAAATAACCAAGGGGTGGTGGTAATGAGCACTGCAAGGCCTGCGACACAGTAAGTCATATGTAATGCAATTGCAGCAATAACACCAAAGGCTGTCATGAGAGCCGCTGAACGTTGGTATCGTGCGGCATTTTTAACAATTAAAAAGAAGTCAGGACCTGGCGATAGCATCCCTAGGGTTGCTATGGTGGCAATCATAATACTGGTTTCGTACATGGGATATTCTCTTTTCTATAGCCCCTTACTAACCCAATTTTTAGAATTTGCAATACCTTGCTAAATACCCGTAAATTGAGGCAGGATGAGGTATCTCTTTTGTTTTTAAATGTTATTTTTAGTCCTAAATTTATCAATTCGAGTATAAGTGATTCAAACCTGTTTAAGGAAGCTTAAATTTAGTCGACGAAGCAATTCTCTTTCCGTATAGTGTGCTCAATTTTTATATTAGTTTCTAAGGTGAGTAGATGAATATTAGCTTAATCGCAGCAATGGCGATCGATCAGGTTATCGGCATGGAAAAAGCGATGCCTTGGAATTTGCCCGGTGATCTTGCGTGGTTCAAACGAAATACGTTAAATAGGCCTGTTATTATGGGGCGTGTCACCTATGAATCAATCGGGCGTCCATTACCACAACGCGTCAACATCGTATTAACTAGCCAGCCAGGGGCAGACTCTAACGTTGTTTGGGTGACCTCTATGGAAGAAGCGCTAGCTGCTGCACAAGCGGTAGAGAATGTTGAGGAAATCATGGTGATTGGTGGCGGTAAGGTTTACCAGCAGTTTTTACCTCTAGCGAATAAATTATACCTGACTCATGTTGATGCAGAAGTCATTGGGGATACTCATTTCCCAGTTTATGAGCCAGATGAATGGGATTCGATTTTTACCGAATATCACGAAGCGGATGAAAACAATACGCACGGCTATTGTTTTGAGATACTAACCAAAAGAGTTTAAATTTTCATTTCACAAAAATGGCGCTTAATGCGCCATTTTGTTTTTAATAGAGCCAAAACTATTCTTTACGGCTTTTTTGGTGTGATTTTTGGCGATAAAATTGTTTTGTTTCCCAGTGGTATAAGGTTAGGTCACCACCCCAGCAGCAGCCAGTATCTAAAGCATAAACGTTATCTGGTGTACATTTCCCTTCAAGGGATGCCCAATGGCCAAAGAACACCGAATAATCCTCAGGAATTTGACTTGGTAAATCAAACCAAGGTTTTAATGGTGCGGGCGCTTTTTTAGGGTTTTCTTTGCAAATCATATCAAGCTGCCCATTCGGGAAGCAGTAGCGTAAACGTGTGAGAGCATTGGTACTAAAACGTAAGCGTGCTAACCCCATTAAACTACTCGACCAATTATTTGGCATATCGCCATACATTGAATCGATAAATAGCGGGTAAGCATCACTGGAAAGGACGGCTTCGACTTCCCTAGCGCACATCCGTGCGGTTTCAATATCCCACTGTGGCGTTATACCTGCATGCGTCATCACTATTTTTCTTTCTTCATCAATTTGCAATAAAGGTTGACGACGTAGCCAATTGATTAGTTCGTCTAGATCAGGGGCATGCAATAATTCATCAAGGTGATCTTTAGGTTTATTACGACTAATTTTACAGTAGATCCCGAGAAGATGGAGATCATGGTTACCGAGAACCAAACGCACCGCGGGACCTAAACTTTTAACATAACGTAAAACTTGCAGTGACCCAGAACCTCGGGCAACCAAGTCACCAGTAAGCCATAATGTGTCTTGGTTTGGATCAAAATTGACCCTGTCCATTAGTTCACGAAGTTCACGATAGCAACCGTGGATATCACCTACTAAATATGTCGACATAATTAATTAATCAATGTTGGAATTGCAAGACGAAAAGCGGGGATATCAACGTGAAAATGGTCCCCTTGAGTGCTTAGCATCACGTAATAACCTTCCATCGTTCCCATTGGTGTTTCAAGAATTGCACCACTGGTGTAACGATATTCTTTTCCAGGAGGAATGACGGGTTGTTCACCCACCACGCCTTCACCTTGAACTTCAGTTTTATGGCCATCACTGTTAGTAATGAGCCAATAGCGGCTCATTAATTGGATGGGTTCTCGCCCTAAATTGCGAATACAGATGGTATAAGCGAACACATACCTTGCAATATCGGGTTGAGATTGGCTTTCGATGTAGACACTCTGAACTTGGATGCTTACATTTGGTTCATTAAGCATAGTGCCTCCTTCAACAGACTATTCTGACCGGTTAGAAAGATAGTTTGCCATTTTGCAATATTGTTCAACAGAAATATTTTCTGCACGGGTACCTAAGTCAACACCCAAATTGGTTAACTCTTCAACACTAAATAAATCCCCTAAGCTATTGCGGATCGTTTTACGGCGTTGGTTAAAAGCTTGGGTAGTAATACGACTTAAGAATTTAATATCTTTTACTGGATAAGGGTTTTCACGATGAGGGATTAACCTCACAATCGCAGAATCTACTTTTGGTGCTGGAGTAAATGCTGTTGGCGGCACTTCGAGTACTGGAACCACATGGCAATAATATTGCGCCATGACACTTAAACGACCATAAGCCTTACTCCCAGGGCCTGCTACCAGCCGATTAACCACTTCTTTTTGCAGCATGAAATTCATATCTGCAATCGAGTTAGTAAAGGTAAATAGGTGGAACATCAATGGGGTAGAAATATTGTAGGGTAAGTTACCAAATACCCGCAGGGGTTGACCTGCTTGTTTTGCTAGCTCGCCGAAATCCACAGTCATCGCATCTTGCTGAATGATAGTGAGTTTATCTTTTAGTTGCGGATGGACGTGTAACCGTGCCGCGAGATCACGGTCGAGTTCAACGACGGTCATTTTGTCGATTCGGCTACCAACCGGTTCTGTTAAGGCACCTAAGCCAGGGCCAATTTCGACAATGGATTGGCCCGGTTTCGGGTTCATTGCATCTACGATGCTGTCAATAATAAACTGGTCAGTTAAAAAGTTCTGCCCGAAACGTTTGCGGGCAAAGTGCCCCTGATGGACTCGATTATTCATGTATTTTTAGATGTCATTTGGATAGCTAACTTTAATGCGGTGATAAAACTCCCCGCATCAGCATGACCCGTCCCCGCGAGTTCAAGCGCAGTGCCATGATCGACAGAGGTACGGATAAAAGGCAGACCGAGGGTAATATTCACCGCTCTGCCGAAACCTTGGTATTTTAACACAGGAAGACCCTGATCATGATACATTGCTAAAACTGCATCTGCGTGATCTAAATACTTAGGTTGGAAAAGGGTATCCGCGGGTAATGGCCCAACGAGATGAACCCCCTCTACACGTAAGCTTTCAAGTGCGGGTTCGATGGTGTCAATTTCTTCGGTACCCATATGGCCACCTTCACCTGCATGTGGGTTTAAGCCACAAACATAGATTGTAGGTTTTTCAATACCGAATTTTGTTTGTAAATCATGATGTAAGATGGTGATCACTTCACGTAGACTTTGTTGCGTGATGGCACCTGAAACATCTTTAAGTGGTAGGTGTGTGGTGGCTAAGGCAACACGAAGCTCTTCGGTTGCTAGCATCATAACGACCCGCTCACAACCACTACGTTCTGCAAAAAACTCGGTGTGACCACTAAAGGGAACACCGGCATCATTAATAATGCCCTTATGCACTGGCCCCGTTACAATCGCTGAAAATTCACCCTTTAAACAGCCATCACAGGCTTGTGCTAATGTGTCAACCACATAACTACCATTGGCCACATTGAGTACGCCTGCTTTCGCCGGGGTATTTAAGTCAACGGGTATAATGGATAGATGACCTGGAGTATGGGCTTTTACTGCCTTACTTGATTCATATTCGGTCAGAGTGAGTGGTAAGTTTAACGTTTTAGCGCGTTCAAGAAGTAAGTTTGGATCAGCGCATGCAACTAACTCAACAGGCCATGCCTGCTGAGCGAGTTGGATTAGCAAATCTGGACCAACCCCGGCAGGTTCACCGGGGGTGATAACAATAGGCTTAATTAGATTTTTCATCATTAGATTGGTTGTCACGACCATCGATGACTTTTACGTAAGCAGAAGCCCGCTGCTCTTGCATCCAGCTTTGCGCTTCTTCATTAAATTTACGGTTAAACAGTAGGCGGTACGCTTGGTCTTTTTGTGCCGCATCTGTTTTATCTACCTTACGTGTATCTTCTAATTGAATTAAGTGCCAGCCAAAACTTGAAGGAACAGGTTGGCTTAATTCACCTTTGTTTAATTTCATCAGAGCATCACGGAATGCTGGGTCATAGATATCCGGCATGTTCCAACCCAATTCACCGCCTTTTAAGGCGCTACCTGGGTCTTCTGAATTCTCTTTTGCCGCATCTTCAAATGTGATTGCGCCAGAACGGATATCTTGGGCTATTTTCACTAGTTTCTGTCTAGCTTGAGTATCATCCATAATTGGAGATGATTTAATCAAAATATGGCGTGCTTTTACTTCTGTTACAGAAATCGGTTGGCTACCACCACTGACATCATTTACGCGCAAAATATGGAAACCAACACCAGAGCGAATTGGGCCGACAATATTGCCTTTTTTCGCATTTTTTAATTGTTCAGCAAAGACAACTGGCAATTCTTGTAAACGTGACCAACCCATATTGCCGCCTTTCAGCGCTTGCGGGTCTGCTGAGTAGGCAATCGCTAATTTACCAAAATCCCCACCTTTTTTTAGTTCAGTTAAGATTTTGTCTACTAACGCTTCCGCTGTTTTTAATTGCTCTTGAGTTGGGTTCTCGGATAATGGGATTAAGATATGGCTGAGATTAACCCCCATTTCGTAGTTTGCTTGTGAGCTCATTTGTTCAGCAAGAGAATCAACTTCTTGCGGTAAAATTGTCACACGACGGCGTACTTCATTATTACGCACTTCAGCGATCAGCATCTCTTTACGAATTTCACTGCGATATTGAGCCATATTGATGCCATCAGCAGTTAAACGCTTTTGCATTTGCTCCAGAGTTAAACCGTTCTGGCGAGCAATATCAGCGATGGTCGCATTCACGGCTTCTTCTGGAATGTTTATCTGCATCTGGTTAGCCATCTGCAAGATGATGTTATCCATAACTAGACGCTCAAGGATCTGATGACGCAGGGTTTGATCATCAGGCACCTGTTGGCGTGCGTTCTGAGCGTTCACTTTTACCGTATTGATCATATTCTGGACGTCACTTTCCAGCACAACTCCGTTGTTGACGACCGCAGCCACTTTATCCATTTGCTGCGGCGCAGCCAAGGCAGCAGAGCTTGCGAACATCAGTCCCAGAATAAGCGTTCTCCAATTCTTCATAATGGTCCTATAATATTGACTTTGATTCCGCAAAATGCGGGCTAATACGTGTTTACTCGCCATACTTCGAGTTGTAGTGTTGTTGACTGCACCTCGAAGTATTTAGAGTAAATGCATCTCAAATTATTCAGAATAAACGATGCTATTTGTTATCAGAAAGCACGTTGATAAGGCATAATACCTCGGCTCAACATTTCCTGACTACCTAAACTATGATTGTTATTTAGGCCTCTAAGTTCCACATTGATTGACCATTTATTATCATATTCGCTGCTGAACTTTTCTTTTTGCCAACCGACAATCTTACGTTCATAGCCAAGGTTGACTGCCCAACAACAGGTATTATATTGCAACCCAACCAGTTGGCTCGCGGATTGTTTTTGTTTTGTATCATAATAATATGAGCCGACAAAACCCCAGCGATCATTCAATGGCCAACTAACAACCGTACCTACCTGTGAAATACCTTGTTGATATTCAGGTAGGGTATAGGTGTAGCCACCATTTGCCACATCATCACGGCGGAAGGTTGCTTGAATATAATCGCGGTCAACAAAACGGTAGTTCAACTGAACTAATCTATCTGCATCTAAACGATATTCTGCAACAGCGTTCCCCATAGTGACATTGCCTAGACGACGGTCATACTGTAAACCACCGCGCATTCCCCAATTATCATCGATGCGCCACATGGTATCAGTGGCCCATAATAAGGAACCGGTATTACTTTTATCATCAATTGGGCGGTTAGAGTCACCCGCACGAGGGCGTTCGAAATAATAAATTTGCCCAACGGAGAAATTAAAGCGCTCAGCTAAACTATCATCATAGAGGCGAGTTGTAACACCCGTAGTGAGCTGATTTGCTGAGGCTATACGGTCAAGACCACTGTATATTCTGTCACGGAACAAACCGCTGTAATCCGATTGTAATAATGAGGAATCGAAGTTATTGATATTGTCCTGATCTTTATACGGAATATACAGGTACTGTACGCGTGGCTCTAATGTTTGTATAAAATCGCTTCCTTGGTAGAGGTCGCGCTCAAAAACGACTTTTGCGTCACTTTTGAACATTGGGAGAACACGGCTTACATTTTTCTCTAAATTTTTATCAGTATTAGAGCGGGGTATGTCTTGGTCGTAATGGGTAGCATACAATTTAATGCTATTGTTCATATTTGCCCAGCCATTTGATAATGGCAGGTTCACCTCAGGTTCGAAGTGTAAACGTGTTGCATCAGGGTTGTTTTTACCCACACTAGTAAAACGAGCCGCTTGCGCATAGGTATGAAAATCGAAAGCGCCTAAATTATTTTTATAATAATTAAAGTCAACTTGCGGCTCCGCTTTATATGCGCGTTTGTTTGGGTTATCAGCAAAGATCTGGAACTGCTTATGGGTAACTTTAGCATTCCAGTTAGTATCTGAATAACCGGCACTGAATTTTTGGGTGGCATAACCATCAGTGGTACTACCGTATTGGGAACTAAAATCTGTAAAGTAGCTTGGGTCGCTTACTTTGGTATAGTCTGAGCTAAAATTCCAATGCCCTGCATAGGTACCTGAATGGCGCCAGTAGAATAACCAGCGGTCATCGCTGTCACGCTTTTCACGTTTACCACGTTCTTTATCTTTACTGTAGGCTCTGTCATGCTTCAGAAAGTCAAATGCAACGGTACCTGTTCCTGGTGTTATTAGATAACGGAATTCATTATTTAACTTAACACCACGGTGTGTCATAAACTGTGGGGTGATAGTTGCATCGTAGTTCGGTGCAATATTCCAATAATAAGGTAAAGAAAACTCTAAACCGTCATTAGTTGAATAGCTACCTGTTGGAATTAAGAAACCGGAACGACGCTTGTTACCAATAGGCAACTGCATATATGGGCTATAAAAAATTGGCACATCACCAACTTTAAAGCGCGCATGCCAAATTTCAGCGACTTCTTCTTCTCGGTCGATAATTACTTCTGAACCAGCAACGCTCCAGCTATTATTGCCGGGTAAGCAGGTGGTGAAAGTCCCATTTTCCATAATGGAATAACGGTTTTCATCACGCATCTTCATTTTTGTTGCGTCACCACGTCCCTGACGGCCTACCATCATGTAGTTACCATCATTTACATCGGTATTTTTGTTATCTAAATTCGACCATGCTGAAGGGCCTTTTAAGATAATTTGCGGATCATCGTAATGAACATTACCGGTTGCGGTCACTTCACGTACAGGAGGCTCACCCGCCGTTTCTGTTTGGGTGAGTTTGACGTTATCAGCGGTTAATGTCTGGTTCCCTTGTTGAATATCGACATTACCGTCATATTCAACAAAATTAGGGTATTCGCCACGGACATCTTCAGCAGTTATGTGAATAGGCAGGTTGTTGGGGTCACCCTTTACAATAGGTTTTGTATATACAGGGACACCCAGCATACACTGCTGTGCAAGGTCAGCATGTGCTTGCTGACTATAAATTGCCGCCCATACCATGGTGGCAAGTAGTGTTGGATAGCTTTTTTTCATCATTAAATATGCGGTTCCGTCATAATTGGCACAGCCAGCAAACGCTCAAAGACTAACTTAGCCAACCACTTTGCGCCAGTATAATGTAAAAAACTTTACGCGCGGGTAGTTATGCATAGAGCAGAATGAATAGTATGATAATGCAAAATTGCATTCTGAGCATTGAAGAATTGAGGGATATATGCACTATTGGGGTAAAATTATTGGCGTTGTACTCGCAATCGTCTCTGGATTGGGCTTTTGGGGGGCGCTAGTAGGGCTAATTATTGGGCACGGTTTTGATAAAGCATCGATACAACGTAAGTTCGCTGGGGCGATGAACAAACGTGATCGGCAAATCATTTTCTTTGCGAGTACCTTCCAAATTTTAGGTCATTTAACGAAGTCGAAAGGCCGTGTAACTGAGACAGATATTCAGCTTGCATCAAATTTGATGGATAGAATGCAATTGCATGGAGAGACCCGAAAAGCTGCCCAACAGGCATTTAGAGAAGGTAAATCTCCTGACTTCCCATTACGTGATGTATTAAAGCAATTACGTATGGCCTGCTATGGTCGTTTTGACTTAATTCAGATGTTTCTGGAAATTCAATTACAAGCCGCTTTTGCGGATGGGCAGTTGCATCCGAATGAAAGAAAAGTGTTGTTTATTATCGCGGAAGAGTTAGGGATTTCAAAAGCCCAATTTGAGCAGTTCTTAGATATGATTCAAAGTGGTCGCCAATTTGGCCAAGGGTACTCTCAGCAGCAATCTGGGGGCTATTATCAACAATCTAATGGCCCAACCTTAGAAGATGCCTGTAAAGTGCTTGGTGTGTCTCCTAGCGATGACCCTACAAAAATTAAACGTGCTTACCGTAAATTAATGAGTGAACATCACCCAGATAAGCTGGTGGCGAAAGGTTTACCCCCTGAAATGATGGAAATTGCTAAACAAAAAGCCCAATCAATTCAAGCGGCTTATGACCTAGTCAAGAAGGAGCTGGGCTTCAAATAAATTTCCCCGTTATATTTTGCGTCGCAGCATTGTTGGCTGCGGCAGATAGTGTTACTAGGTATCCCACAGGGGCATCTAATATAGCAGCGCTGGCAAGTTTTTTAGTATTTTCAAACGTATAACTCGTAAAAGCCATTAACAAGGTTCGCCTAGAAAACGGAAAACATCCTATGTTAAGCCCATTTTTCAGTTGGTGTGATAGCCACTTTGAGCGAGGTGCAAACGTTGCATTTGAATCAGGATGGATTTGTCCTTATAGAACCATTTAAGGTCTAGACGTCCATCCCGTGATTTGGATAGTGATTACACTTTCTGGTCGCTTACGTGATTAAAGTGTAAGAGACAGGAAGTATGGACTTAAACTATATTAGAGTACTCTTCCAGCATGGCAAGGAGCGCGTGTCGTGCTGCATCATCTGCGATATTTTCAGGCAGAGCATCAGCTCGCAGATTGATGTAAGCGTTAATAGCCTTTTTTATTGCAATGCTAACGGCGTTATGGTCGTGCGTTGCCAGCGTGGGCGGTAGCAGATTTTCAGGATCAATATTGTGGAGCTCAATGCGGCGAACCCCACGTTGAGGTAGATTAGCACGGCGGTTCAGCATAGGCCCCAGCACTTGCTCCCGGAAAAATGACAGCATACCAATCGCTTCAAAGAGTTCGCCCCTTCCCAGTTTAGTCACTGCATAATGAAGCCAGATCCAAGCTCGGGACTCAAACCACTCTGGCGTCATATTAGGCCAGTGAGCACTACATTTTGCTAGCTGTCGCTCTAAAGCGCGGTTATCACGGGTAAATAATACCGCTGGCTCTTCGACACGTTGAGTGAGCATTTCCATTGTGACAAATTTTAGGTCGACATGGAGGAGTTCAGGGCCATACAGGCATATAAGTAGGCGAGGTTCTCCGACATGCTCCCCAGTGAAAGCATGCAGCAGATGCCCCAGTGTCCCAGCGAACACAAAGCGCTGTGCCATTATTTCGTCGTAGTAGAGAGTGTCTACCACAACGACAAAATCCAAGTCGGAGTATTTATCAAATCCGCCATGGATAATCGAGCCACCAGCGAGAAGGGAGTGGATCCGCGAGTCAGACTGTAATTTTAGCTTGAGCTGCTCTGTAAAAATTCTGTGTAAATCGGGTAACATACTTAGCATATTTTTTCCTGTTCACAAAAAACACAAAGCATTACAGCTTAACGAGTTCTATATATTTAGGCTAGATATTTTGTAAGGCGTAGTCATCTCTTTGGAGAGTTTTTCTTAAGCGATAAATTCTTCTGTATAGCCCTACACTGTTTATTTTGTCACGCTGGCTGACCTGAAAATACTCATGAATCAGCCAGTGTTTGCAAGGGATATCCTGCATATTACATAAATCGGTCAGCTCCACCTGAAGCTTCAATGGTCTGACCGGTAACAAACTGATTTCGATCAGAAAGTAAGAATGCGGTTATTGCCGCAATATCTTCTGGTAATCCAAAACGGCCTACAGGCGTTTTTTCTTTACCTAGTAATGCCATGACCTCTTTATCAGTTTTGTCAGCCAGCTCAGGGCGACGATTACGGACATTCGGCAGCATATTCTGGGCCCAGTTATCTGTAGTGACAGCGCCCACCCCCACCGCGTTGACCAAAATTCCATCAGGCGCAACACTCAGTGCCAAGCTACGGGTCAGGTTATTGATTGCCGCGCTCAGGGCATGTGAAACAGTCAGTTGGGGGTTTGGATATATCCCGCCGATAGATGAGATATTCACAATGCGGCCCCAGTTTCGGGCCTGCATTCTGGGTATGACTGCCTTACAAAAACGTCGCATTGCGGAAAACTTAGTCTCCGTCATCGACTGCCATTCTTCTTCTGATGTGGTTAGCAGCGTGCCCGCATGGGCTCTTCCTGCATTATTTACGAGCAAATCAATGTGCTGAAAAATACTTTCGGCTTGTTTTACCACCAATTCTGGCAATTCAGGATCGGTCACGTCCCCAGCAATAGGTAAAGCTGTTACACCGTATTTATCTGTGATTTTTTGCGCTGCCAATATTAATTCTGCTTTTTGTCTAGCAACCATGACCAGATGCACACCATTCGCTGCCAGTTCTTCGCAAATGCTGAAACCAATACCAGTTCGAGCCCCAGTTACTAGAGCCACTTTTCCAGCCAGTTTTAAATCCATTTTTAGCTCCTTACATTATTCCTAGTGATTAAGTGAACAACATTAGTAGCAACTTTTTGTTTCAGAGACTTGGGGAACAAAATTCAGACGTCTGAAAAAAGTGGTCAAAGAATCGAGAATTGGCATTGCATAGAGTAGGTAGCACTGAGTTTAGAATGAGGTGTGAACATGTGCGCTGATAGCCACGAGCTTTCTTCGGGCAAGACCCTAATGTTGGCGATTATTTGCTGTATCGTAGTCGCTAATATTTATTTTAATCAATCTGTTCTAAATCTGATCGCCGGTTCTTTTCCTAAAGAATGGAAAGCGGTTTCTTTGATCCCCATGGCTACCCAGTTAGGTTACGCGGTAGGCTTGTTCTTGCTGATCCCGCTGGGCGATTATATCGAGCGTCAACGACTTATACTGCGTCAGGCACAAGTGCTGTTTTTGGCGCTGATTGGCATGATATTGTCTCCAACGGCATCAGTACTGGTATTCTTCTCCTTTATAACGGGCATTGCTGCAACCGTCGCCCAACAGATAGTGCCGCTTGCAGCTTCACTATCGAGAAGCTCCTCACGCGGGAAAACGGTGGGCATGGTAATGAGTGGTGTGCTAGCAGGGATTTTAGCGGGGCGGGCTATTGGCGGCTTTATCGGTCAGTATTTTGATTGGCGAGGGGTCTTTTTATCGGGTGCGATCATGACATTGCTGGCGATATTTTTCATCGCTCGTATTTTGCCTTCTCAGGAGTTACCCACTCAAAAATTTAACTATCTCGCTGTACTGCGCTCCTTAGGGCTGATGTGGAAAAATGAGCCACAACTGCGGAATGCCACGCTGACACAGGCCCTGTTATTTGCTTCCTTCAGCATGCTATGGACGGTGCTTCCTTTCTGGCTAGCCCACCGCTACCATTACGGTGCGGGTATTACTGGGTCTCTGGCAGCGCTGGGGTTAATCGGAATTCTGTGCGCGCCTCTGGCAGGAAGTGTCAGTGACCGTCAAGGACCTTTTCGAATGGTCATTTTAGGCGTAGTACTCATGCTGCTGGCTTGGGTTGTTTTCTGGGGTTGGAACAGCATAGCGGGTATGGCAGTGGGGGTTTTGCTATTGGATGCGGGGGAACAATGTGTCCTGATTGCAAATCAGCACACTATTTATTCTTTGAGCCCCGATGCACGAAACCGCCTTAATACACTCTTTATGTGTGTCATGTTTATTGGTGGGGCATGCGGATCACTGACAGCCACTTGGCTATGGGAGACCACGCATAACTGGACTTTGATCGTTACTGCTGGGGCCGGGCTTGTGATGCTGGGTATGTTAATCGCTATCAGACGTAAACCGTCATCCTTTCAGACGGGCACATAGCACGACAGCATTTCTAATATCTGCTGAGTGTTGAGAATCATCGATATGGCTTAACACCTCCGTGATTAACTGTTTTGCCGCCACGTTGTCATCAGTTTCAATCAGTAGCGTCGCTAGTGAGCAAACAATGCGTAAAGCCCAGCCATATGCCTGTTGCTGGTATGCTTTATTCAGTGCCAGCTCCAGTTTCTGGCGCTGGGCGTAGGGGGGAAGATGTATTGTGGCAAGACGTATTAATTCGGGAGTACACCAGTTTTCATGCGGAGTTTGTTGCGAAAGTCTGGCATCTATTTCGGATAATAAAGGGGAGTACTGCCAGTCTAATCCCACGGCACGCAATGAGCTAAATAATGTCGTTTGCTTGATATTGGTATGCCTGAATTGCTCAGCCCAATGGAGAAACAACTCACCGTAGGTTTTCCAAAAATAGAGATCATGTTTTTCAGCCAGTTCAATAAGCCAGATAGCGGCTTTTCTTACCCAGCGTGGGTTGCGATTTAACGCTGCTGTCATGCAGGCACCCTCAGCCAGAGCACAGCACAGCGAACAAACATGTTGTAAACGCGCCGCTTTTTTCACGGCTCGCCATGCAACCTGTTTAGCTGCTCTATACTCACCTTGCACCCATAGTACACGGGATAAAAATGCCTCACCGGCGGTCTCTTGATCGAGTCCAAAACGAAAAGCGTGGTTGGAACCGTCAATGGCAAATCTGTCCAGTGATTGTTGCAGATAATCGCGACCGAGGACATGCTGACCCAAAAAATGCCAAGATACACCCAAAATTCGCAACCCTGTAGCCAGTGCGTTAGTATCATTAATTGCACGAGCGAGTGTACACATTGACTGCGCATGATGAAGCGACAGGTCCAATTTTCCAGTTCGTAAGTAATACAACCATAGCCCGTAATAAGCTTGTAAGCGGATTTCGTTATCGTTGAGTTGTTCTGCTAGTGACAACGCTGTTTGCCAAGTGACGCGCGTTTCAGGTGTGGGGCCTTTTGCCCAAGTGGATGCTTTACCCGCTTCTGCGCTGAGATTCATTCTTTGATGTAATGTTAAAACCTCCTGCAAACGTACTTCACTAAGCAGCGGATAAATATGACGCTGGCATTCATTATAAAGTGAATATTCAATCCAGAATGGCGTCATGGCCTGTAATATTTTAAGTCCTTTGGCAGGATCAGCTCCTTCAGTTAAGGTGCGCTGCAAAGCACTGCGTAAATCATTAAGGATAGGATCATAACGTGTTCGCCACTGTTCTGTTGGCAGTCTATACCAATCGTGCTGAGCTTGCTCCGCTTGATGGTGGCAATAGTCAGCAAACCGAGCCACAAGCCTTGGGTATTCTCCTTGCTGCCTGAGTTTATCACAGGCGAACTGACGGAGGGTTTCCAGTAAACGAAAATGAGTAACAGGTACCTGAGTGCTGACCTGAATCAGTGACAGGGAGAGCAACCGTTGGAGGTCATCGACAACCTGCCAACTATTTTCTTTAGCAGTCTGCAAGAAATCGATAACAGCGTTTACTGTGAACATATCGGTGAAGATCCCCAAAGAGCAGAATAATGTCTGTTCTCGTGGATTGAGTAATTGATAAGTCCACTCCAGTGTAGTCTTGATTTTTTGATGTCGGGATACTCGAACGCTTTGACTGTGATTCAGAAGCTGAAAACGATCTTCCAGACAATGATAAATCTCGCTGACACTCATAATGGGTAACCGAGAGGCTGCAAGTTCAATTGCTAGGGGGAGACCGTCAAGGTGACGGCATAATTCACCTATCACCGGCAGGTCAGCATCTGACGGATGAAAACCAAATTGCTGAGCCTGAGCTCGTTCAATAAACAGGCGGATACTGGGAAATGTTAGTAGGCGTTGTAAGTTGGACTCTTCTTTTTGCGGAACTTGGAGTGGCGGTAGGCGGTACTGTTGCTCACCCGCAATCTCTGTTGCCTCCTGACTGGTAAGCAACATGGTAATATGTGGCGCTGCATTCAGTAGCCGAGTAATTACTGGTTTTAATTCTTTAATAACATGCTCACCATTATCAATCATCAGCAAACATTGGCGTTGGGCAAGTTGGTGAGATAAATCACAACTATTATGAGCTGCGGTCAGTGGCAAATGTAAGGCCTGTGAGAAAACAGAAAGAAGACTGGAGGCATCGGAAATGTGTGCCAGTTCAGCCACACAAACGCCATCTGGGTACCTTGTCCGGACGAGGTTAACGACTTCCCAAGCAAGACGCGTCTTACCCACGCCGCCTGGACCGGTGATGGTTACTAGAGGGTGCTGACGGATTAAGTTGCAGATCTCCTGCACTGCTTGGTCTCGCCCTAAAATTGATGTCAGAAAAGGGAATACAACGGGTGATTTTCTGGAGTGCTCTGGCAATATTACTTCGGGGCTGGGCAAACGTTTAAAACGGTATCCGGAACCAAATTCAGTCGTTAGAAGATTACGATCGTCACCAAGTACGCGACGGATCGCAGAAATTTGCGCCTGAAGATTATTTTCCTCAACAATTTCATTCCCCCATACCTGAGTAAGCAACCTGTCTTTACTGACCACTTGACCTTCTGCACTGACCAGAACAATCAGTACATCAAAGGCTCTGGCCGAAATTTTAACCGGCTTACCGCGGTGCAGTAGGACCCTTAATTGAGGCCAGATTTGCCACTCAGCGAAGCGGATTTCATCGGTAGATTTCATGGCGTCACTCTCTTTTGTCAGGAGCCTCTGTTGTAGAGCAGTGGTAGTATAAAATCAGGGGCAACCTGTCGTATTGCGCAGTAGTTAATTCAACAATGATAACATGGGGGATTTTTCATCACATCCAGATGAGTTATATAAAGTACCATATCATTGAATAGAAGCATGTGGAGAAACCATGCCCACATTAGGCACTAAACGGCTTGTATAGAGAACTGAAAAGCTTAAAAGGCCTACAAAATTAGGCATCGCAAAATAATGAAATCTTATCGCAGAACCTAAGTTATCTTCGAACAAAGTTGAAATAGTGTAGCTTATTGAACGTTACGTAAACGGTTATCCGCAGAGGGCTTTAGCATAATGTCATATCAGGGGCGTAACAAAAAACCTTGATGTTTTACGCCGCAGCATTATTGGCTGCGGGGCAAACAAGTCAAGGATAGGGGGTAATCAACCGATTAAATAATATTAAAAATCGGGTTGGCAGGTAAAATGCATTGGTGTGCCATATTCAGGATGAGTGATATATAACTCCAGAGCATGTAACTGTAAGCGTGGTGCTAGGGATTTTGCCTCTTCGTGAGCATAGAAGCGATCACCAAGGATAGGGTGCCCTAAAGCCAACATATGTACCCGTAATTGATGGGAGCGGCCTGTAATTGGTGAAAGCTTAACGCGAGTTGCTTGCTCTTCATATTGCAAAACTTGGTATTGCGTTTGAGCTGATTTCCCCGTTTCAAAACACACCTTTTGCTTAGGGCGGTTTGGCCAATCACAAATTAGTGGTAAATCAATTAAGCCTTCTTCTTTTTCTAAATGGCCCCATACTCGAGCAATATAGACTTTTTTCGGCTCCCGTTCCCTAAATTGGCGTTTAAGCTCCCGTTCTGCGGCTTTATGCAGGGCAACAACCATTACGCCACTCGTCGCCATATCCAGACGGTGGACAGATTCTGCCGTAGGAAAATCACGCTGAATACGACTCATAATGCTGTCATGGTGCTCTGGCGCTTTTCCCGGCACAGAGAGTAGCCCGCTTGGCTTATTCACCACAATAATGTGGTCATCTTGGTATAACACAAATAGCCAAGGTTCAATGGCGGGATGATAGGGTTCCATCATAAAATATGTAGCTCCCAAAGCTCTTAAAAAATTCTCCCTCAGATGAGGGAGAAGTCAGTCATGATTTTAAATTAGGTTAGCTATAATTCAAACCGTTAATAATAATCGATATGAATGGGCTGCCGTGTATACATCTTACTGATGCGTCACCACAACTAAGCGAATAGCATCTAAACGCCATGTTGCTTGGTCAATATTAGTGATCAGTTGTTGGCGCTCTTCCTCGATAATATCCAGTTCTTCATCACGAATATTAGGGTTAACCGCTTTAAGGGCTTCTAAACGAGAAAACTCCAACGTTAGTGCTTTGTCGGCGGCTTCTTTAGCGCTCTCTATCAAGGCTTTGGCTTCTGTTTCTACCATAGGTTCAGATAAACGCAGTACAGAATGCACTTCATTTTGCACCGCATTGACCAATTTGCTCGCCATATGGCGGTTAATCGCATTTAATTGACGGTTAAAACTTTCAAACTCAACTTGAGACGATAAGTTATTGCCTTTTAGGTCAATTAATAAACGCACAGGCGTAGCGGGTAAGAAACGGCTAATTTGCAGGTGCTTAGGCGCTTGAGCTTCCACAACGTAAATTAACTCTGTCAGTAAAGTACCTACGGGGAGAGCTTTATTTTTTAATAAAGAAACCGCGCAGCTACCTGTATCGCTGGATAACACTAAATCCAAGCCGTTACGGATAATTGGGTGCTCCCAACTGATAAATTGCGTATCTTCGCGTGAAAGTGCCTGTTCCCTATCAAAAGTAATGGTACAGCCATCTTGAGGAAGGCCAGGGAAATCAGGGACTAACATATGGTCAGAAGGCGTCAGAATAATTAAGTTATCACTCTTATCTTCTTGGTTAATTCCAACGATATCAAATAAGTTTAGTGAGAAATTGACTAATTCAGTGTCATTATCACCTTCACCAATTTCTTGAGCCAATTGGTTACCAGACTCCCCGCCGTTGGAATGCATTTCCAGTAAACGGTCGCGCCCTTGTTCCAATTGTAATTTTAAGCTGTCATGTTCTTCACGACAGGTTTTGATAAACTCATCGAAACCGTCGGTTACCGTTGGGTCGGCCATAAATTGTAATAATGGCTGATAGTACTTATCGTAAATTGCTCGACCCGTTGGGCAGGTATGCTCAAAGGCATCTAAACCCTCGTGATACCAGCGCAGTAGAACGGATTGTGCCGTATTTTCTAAATACGGGACGTTGATGGTGATATCACGGTTTTGGCCAATCCTATCTAAGCGGCCGATACGCTGTTCTAAGAGGTCCGGGTTGAAGGGTAAATCAAACATCACTAATTGGTTTGCAAATTGGAAATTGCGGCCTTCAGAACCAATTTCAGAGCAGAGTAACACTTGTGCGCCTTCTTCTTCGGAAGCAAAGTAAGCTGCTGCACGGTCGCGCTCTAATAGTGATAACCCTTCATGGAATACGGCTGCACGGATACCTTCGCGTTCGCGTAAGACTTGTTCTAATTGAAGTGCGGTTGCAGCTTTCGCGCAGATTACTAATACTTTTTCATGGCGGTTAGCGGTTAAAAAGCCCATCAACCATTCAACGCGTGGATCGAAGTTCCACCAAGTTGCATTTTCACCTTCAAATTCTTGGTAGATTTGCTCTGGATAAAGCATTTCTTTGGCGCGTGTTTCGGTGTCTTTTTTTGCTCCCATAATACCTGCAACTTTAATCGCTGTTTGGTATTGGGTTGGCAATGGCATTTTTAAAGAATGCAATTCGCGGCGAGGAAAGCCTTTTACTCCGTTACGCGTATTGCGAAATAGCAGCCGGCTAGTCCCATGACGGTCCATTAACATGTTAATTAGCTCTTGGCGCGCAGCCGTACCATCTTCACTCTCAACATTTGCCGCTTTTAATAGCGGTTCGATGTCTTGCTCTTTAATTAATTCATTGAGCAAGTTTTGCTGGTCGTTTGTCAGTTTTTCACCAGAGAGCAGTAATGAAACGGCATCGGCAACAGGGCGATAATTTTCTTGTTCTGCAATAAATTCTTGATAGTCATGGAAACGGCTAGGGTCCAGCAAACGTAAACGCGCAAAGTGGCTTTCTTGGCCTAGTTGTTCAGGTGTGGCGGTAAGTAGCAGAATAGAAGGAACATTTTCAGCTAATGTTTCAATAACCTGATATTCACGACTAGGGGCTGATTCACTCCACTGTAAGTGGTGTGCTTCATCAACAACCATCATATCCCAGCCAGCTTCAACGAGTTGGTCAAAGCGTTGCTTACTGCGACGCACGAAATCGAGTGAACAAAGCACCAGTTGTTCAGTTTCAAATGGGTTATCACTATCGTGTTGTGCTTCGCTATAACGGCTATCATCAAATAAAGAAAAACGTAGGTTAAAGCGGCGTAGCATTTCGACTAACCATTGGTGCTGTAAGCTATCTGGTACAATAATTAATACACGCTCAGCACGCCCAGCGATTAATTGCTGGTGGATAATCATCCCTGCTTCGATGGTTTTTCCTAAGCCAACTTCATCGGCTAATAACACACGAGGGTGGTGGCGTTTACCCACTTCATTTGCGATATGTAATTGGTGTGGGATCAAACTGGCTCGAATGCCACGTAACCCTGTCGCTTGGTGCTTAACTTGCTCACTTTGGAATTTACGCGCACGATAACGCAAGGCAAAGCGATCCATACGGTCAATTTGGCCAGCGAATAAGCGGTCTTGCGGTTTATTAAACGTGAGCTTACTGTCAAGAAACACTTCCCTAAGACTTACATCTTTTTCTTGTGTATCTAAGCGAGTGCCGATGTAAGTTAATAATCCCTTGTCTTCTTCAATGCTTTCAACTTGAAGCTGCCAGCCTTCATGGCTAGTTATGGTATCACCTTCATTAAACATTACTCGGGTAATAGGGGCATCGCTGCGTGAGTAGAGGCGGTTTTCTCCACTTGCAGGGAAAAGTAACGTGACCATACGGGCATCAATCGCCACAACGGCACCTAATCCAAGTTCGCTTTCTGTATCGCTGATCCAGCGTTGACCAAGAGTAAATGGCATAGATTTAATTTAATTCCATAAAATTGAGAGTTTATTTTTAGATTTTTTAAGACAATTTTTATCGGTATCTTCGCTCATTATTGGTATAACCCGTTATGAGTCACACAAGGAAGAGTTCGAGTTATTTTTAAAAAAAGTCAGTACCTGATGATTAATTATACACATTTAATAATTCAAATTGCAGCAATGTGAGTGAATAGACCCATATCGTTAAGTGGAAAGGCTGTTGTGGGTTTATCACAAGGCATACCATTTGAATTATAACGAGTATCGTTGATTATCGCGCATTATTTGTGCAGTCAGATGTGCGATACATCAAAGGGGCGATATATTAATTCAACCAGAGCTTATCGTCACCTGTTAAAAAAACACCAAAGCGATATTAAATTTTAAAACAAAAGTGTAATTTGCCCAGTGAGTAAGGCATCAAAGTCATCTTGTAAGAAGGGGAGAATGGCATCAGCTATTGGCTTAATTTGTTTCAAAATATAGTGTTCGTAATCTGGCTTTGCAGTGATTTTTTCGAGGGGTTCTGGCCCTGCTTGGGTAATGATATAGCTGATCCAGCCACCATTTTGGTACTGTAAAGGGCGTTGCAATTTTAAATTATAGTCATCCGCAGCGCGGGCTGCTCGAACATGGGGGGGCACATTTTTTTGGTAATCGGTTAGTTTGCGCCGTAGGCGTTTACGGTAAATTAACCGGTCGTCATACTTCCCTGTTCGAATGTTTTTTATATATTCGCGAATAAACTCATGGTATGGCTGACGATGGAAAATGAGGGTGTACAGCTCTTTTTGGAATATCTGGGCTAGTGGCGTCCAGTCAGAGCGGATAGTTTCTAGCCCCCTAAATACCATAGTGTCTTTACTCAACCCCGCATAGCGTTTTTTACTGCCCATTTCCGCACCACGTACAGTTGGCATTAAGAATCGGCGATAGTGGGTTTCATATTCCAGTTCTAAAACACCATTTAATTGCAACTCATCCCTTAAATGGTTTTTCCACCAGTTATTCACGTAATCACGTAAGGCAAACCCTATTTTTTGCGCTTGTTCTTCATTGTGAGCCTCACGTAGCCAGACAAATGTGGAGTCGGTATCACCATAAATAACTTGATAACCTTGGGACTCAATCAGGCGTTTTGTGGTACGCATAATTTCATGCCCACGCATGGTAATCGACGCTGTTAGCCTTGGGTCGAAGAAACGGCAACCTTCTGCGCCCAATACCCCAGCAAAGGCATTCATAATAATTTTAAGCGCTTGAGATAACGGAGCGTTATGTTCTTGTTTGGCTTTATCGCGTTCTTGCCAAATATGGCTAACAATATCAGGCAAACAATGTGTTTTACGGGAAAACCATGCTTGGCGGAAACCCGGAACCGAATGTTGTGGGTCTGGGTGTGCTAACCCTTCGATCATCCCTGCGGGGTCAATTAAAAAAGTCCTAATAATTGAAGGGTATAGGCTTTTAAAATCCAAAACTAATACGGAGTCATATAACCCAGGTTGAGAATCCATGACAAAGCCCCCGGGGTTTAGCTGGGATTTTTGTTCCATCAAATTTGGAGCAACAAAACCAAGGCGGTGTAAACGTGGAAT
Organism: Providencia sp. AGC89; assembly: GCF_053543535.1. Classification (NCBI taxonomy): domain Bacteria; kingdom Pseudomonadati; phylum Pseudomonadota; class Gammaproteobacteria; order Enterobacterales; family Morganellaceae; genus Providencia; species Providencia sp. AGC89. Next base: position 83,684 of record NZ_JBIXLP010000092.1, on the reverse strand, counting down.
ATACAGGTGAGAGAATGCAGCCACTGAACCGCCCATTTTATCCACGGCAAGGCCTGTTACAGTTGAGCGTTCTTGCAAGAATGCCATTAAATCTGTTTTTGCAAAGATGCGATGCACTAAAATGCAGTCTTGAATATTGTAGTGAGCCAAAGCGGGTTTATCATGGGCGAAGCGGCGGTTAATTTCATCCATTCTGTCGTATGGAGTATCAATCGCTTTACCTTCACCAAGCAATTCTTGGGCAACAAATTCTAAGCTAAATGACGAAAAGCTCCAAGTGGCTGCTTTTAAGGCATCAATGCCATCAATAATTAACCGGCCTTCAGCGGAAGCGAAAAATACCCCTTGTTTAAAACCATGTTCCCGCCATTCGAGTTTTTTACCTTGCCGGCCAAGTAATAGTGGAATGCCATAACGCTCAGCATGTTTTTGTAAAACTTGTAGGTCGAATTGGATTAAGTTCCAGCCGATAATGGCATCAGGGTCGTATTGTTTCAGCCATTCATTAAGTTTCTCAATTAATTGAGGCCGGCTATTCACATAGACTAGGCGGTGATCCCCCCCTCGCGCTGGCCCTTGAACTGGGCCTAACATAAACACGACGTTGTCATTGCACCCTGATAAGCCGATTGAATATAGCTCACCATATTGGCTCGTTTCTATATCAAGAGATACTGCTTTGATAGCGGGACGATAACCTTCACAGGGTTTAAGTTGATACTCACCTTGTTGAGTCTGAGAAAACCAGACTGGCGCAGTAATAAAGCGCTCCATTAAGTAGCGTTCACAAGGGCGAATGTCTGTTTCTAATAATTCGACGCCTAATTCACTGCAATTTTTGCTGAGATTTTGTAATTGGCGGTATTGATGACAATAAATGGCATACACTTTTTCCCGTTGAAAATCGGCCAATTCAACCCGCCGATAGGTGACATTAGGTTGGCTATCTAGCAAAGGCTTTACAATAGAAAGTTTAGATTCGGGTAAAAAACCAATCGCTTTTTGATAAGGAATAGTAATTTTTTGAGGGCGTGTGTCGGTAAGCAACCAATAAGTGACCTCGACACCTTGACGGGTGTCTCGCCAGTGGCGGCTAAGAATAAAGCCTTTTTCTGCGGAGGTCATAAGTTGAGACATTTAGCTACTCGCGTGACAAAATATCCTATAAATATACGCGAATAGTGTGAATTTATACAGTATTAATTGTGAGTTCGTGTCGAGATGTTAAGTAAGGTTGAGGCAGGACTTTTACCCTGCAATAACTGTTGAGTCGTACCATCGTAGGCAATCACACCATCAGCAATGACCAATGAGCGTGGTGCTATTTGTAGCGCATCATCAATATTATGTGAAACCATTAATAAGGTGATTGATTTTTCTTCACAAACTGATTTAAGCAACAAGAGCATTTCACTGCGTAGGGCAGGGTCTAAAGCAGAAAAGGGCTCATCAAGCAGTAAGATTGGTTGATCGCGGATAAGGCAACGGGCAAGGGCAGCACGCTGACGCTGCCCTCCGGAAAGCTGTGCTGGTAATCTATCTAAACAATCGCGCAGGCTAACATGATCAGCCATCAGCTCTACTTGTTGCATTTGTGCTTGAGTAAGCCGCAAGCTAGGGTGTAGCCCCAAACCAATATTTTGCCTAACGGTTAAATGTGCAAATAAATTATTTTCTTGAAATAACATGGAAACAGGGCGTTTTGCAGGGGGGGTAAAGGTATGGTTTTCGCCATTTAATTCAATAGCCCCAGTTTTAGCAAATTGAAACCCACTGATTAAACTTAATAACGTACTTTTCCCTGCACCACTGGGCCCCATAATAGCGACGCATTCCCCTGATTTTACTGAAAAATCAAATAACATAGTTAGGTTATCGTATTGGTAGTTCAGTTGGGTCAGTTTAATCATAATGTTTTCCTGAAATGCGTTCTAGCAAGCTAAATAAGCAAAAACAGAGCAATAATAGTAACATCGCAGTGACTGCACCATCATTTGTTCGATAAGCACCAATTTGTTGATACAGGTAATAAGGCAGGGTAAGGAAGTTTTCATTACCAAATAAGGCGACAACACCGAAATCACCGATGGAAATAACACAAGCGAATGCGAGAGCTTGTGCAATAGGTTTACGTAATGCTTTTAATTCAATGATTTTAAAGCGGTTGATGCCTGAAATACCCAATGACTGGCATAAAGGATTATAACGTTCTGCCATATCCCGCATAGGGTTTTCGAGAACCTTTAATGCGTAAGGAATAGCGAGTAAGGCATTTGTCATAATAACTAAAGGGTAGGGTGTTTCTGGTAACCCAATCGTTTCATTGAAAAAAATGAAGAAGCCTGTTGCTAATACGATCCCTGGCATAGCCAGAATAATTAGCCCACTCAGTTCGATAGCTTGACCAAGGCGTAAGGCTTGACGTAAACGCAATTCACGGCTGCTCCATAACAGCATTAAGGTCAATATAACGCAAACAAAGCCGGCACATAGAGCGATGAATAAGGAAGTGCTGGTGGCTTGCCAAAGCGCTGATTGTTGTAAAACAGACCAAAGTTGCCCATTTAAGCCATCTAAAATAACGGCTAAAAGCGGGGGGAGTAGCAATAGCATGGCCACAATGATAAACAATGCATCACGAATACGGCGAAACCAATTATCTGTTGGGTCAACCCATTGAGCTTGTTGACTAAAACCAACTGAAAATAAACCATTAATTTTTTGGCAAATAAACATCAGGCCGACACAGAAAAAAAGCTGGATAAGCGCTAAAATAGCGGCTCTTCCTAAGTCAAAATCGTAGTTGAGTGCTTGGTAAATCGCGAGTTCAATGGTTGTGGCAGCGGGGCCACCGCCGAGGGCAAGAACTGTAGCAAAACTGGCAAAGCACAACATAAAAATTAAGGCTGCAGTAGGCAGAATTTGCCGACGCAAATAAGGCCATTCTAAAATCGTAAATTGCTGCCATTCATTAAACCTAAGTTGTGCAGCAATTTGCCGCTGCTCAATAGCTATATTTTCTAATGATTGTAATAGCATACGAGTAGCTAGGGGCATATTAAAGAATATGTGAGCCAACAGAATGCCTTTTAAGCCATAAGGGGAGAATTGGTAGTTGATACCGAATAATTGGGCTAATTTTCCTAACCAACCAGTTTGCCCATAGACCGATAAAATACCAAATACTGCAACTAAAACTGGTAATACTAAAGTCATTGCACACAAACGTAGGAATAAAGTTCTTCCTACAAAGCGGCGGCGATAAAGGGCTCTAGCCAAAAAAATAGCAGGGGTTACCGAAAGAACGGCAGATAAAAAAGCCTGCCAGAAGGTGAAGCCAATCACATGCCATAAATAGCTATCGCTAATAATTTCATTAATCGATACTTCAGGCGCGAAAAACCAAAGTGCACCAAGACTAAGAAGTGCAACAGTGATTAATAAGCCGGAGGCGAGTGCCCCCGGCAGTAAGGACCGATTCATTAACGACTGACGGCGGCTTGCCATAAACGAGTCCATGTCTGACGTTGTTTGGCAACTTCTTGCGAACTAAATTGCAGCGCCTTATTAGGGAGTGGTAATTGGTTATACACTTCAGGTAATGGGGTATCAATAACCGGATACATCCAGTTTGTGGTTGGTAATGTATCTTGGAATTCAGGTGTTAAAATAAACTGTAAGAATTGCTTAGCTAGTTCAGGTTGAGGGCTGTTTTTAAGCCTTGCTGCCACCTCAACTTGCATATAGTGGCCTTCGCTAAATAATGCCGCTGCATAATTGTCTTTTTTATCATTTAGCATTTGATAACCGGGAGATGAAGTATAACTTAGGACAAAGTCACCTTCCCCTTTTAAAAACAAACCGTAAGCTTCACTCCAGCCTTTAGTGACCGTTAACGTTTTAGCCGCCATTTTTTGCCATGCATCGGCAGATTTATCACCATATAATTTTTCTATCCATAGCATTAACCCAAGCCCTGGCGTACTGGTTCGTGGGTCTTGGTAAATAATTTTCCAATTATTATCGCTAGTTAGCAGATCATCCATACTGGTTGGTGGTTGTTTTATTTTATTTGTGTCGTATATGAATGCGAAATAGCCATAATCATAAGGAATAAAGGTTGAGCTATCCCATTCAATAGGCAGTTTTAAGGCGTTGGTATTGATGTCAGCGGGTGCGAATAAACCTGTTTTTTCCGCAGAATCTAACAAGTTGTTATCTAAGCCTAAAATGACGTCAGCTTTACTTTTTTTGCCTTCCATTCTTAGGCGATTGAGTAAAGCAACACCATCACCCAATGCGACTATTTTTAAATCACAGTCACACTGTGCTTCAAAATTCTTCTTAATCTGTGGGCCCGGCCCCCACTGCGCAGCAAAGGAATCATAGGTATAGACAGTGAGTGTGGGTTTTTCGGCCCAAGCGAGTTGGCTAAAACTAAGTGCACTAAGCGTAAAAACTGATGCTATAATTTTGTTTTTTAACATGCTTTTTCCTGCGCTAAAAAAATAGTGACACAGGATTTGAGGGGAAACCGATGCATATCGGTAGCTCAAATCCCTACGCCGGTATTAACCGGATCAGGTTCTACGGGTTATTTCTCAGCCTAAACATATTTGGCACCCCGTTGAGACGTTCACTATTGTAGAGACTTCAGACATATCTGCAAACTGTATTGATATAGGTTTACCAGTTTGGGTATGTGTGAAACAATTAGGCATCTTTCAAATTTGGTTATTGAGGTAGTCTGTGATTGATGATGATGGCTACCGCCCGAATGTAGGAATTGTAATTTGTAATCGGCAAGGGCAAGTTCTATGGGCCCGCCGCTATGGTCAGCATTCCTGGCAGTTTCCTCAAGGAGGCATCAATCCAGGGGAATCGCCAGAACAGGCGATGTATCGTGAGTTATACGAAGAAGTCGGGCTACAGCGTAAAGATGTCAGGTTATTGGCATCTACCCGTAATTGGTTACGTTACAAATTACCCAAGCGTTTGGTGCGTTGGGATACAAAACCTGTTTGTATCGGGCAGAAACAGCGTTGGTTTTTACTTCAACTTCAATGCAATGATGCAGATATAAACGTGCAGCGCAGTAAATCGCCAGAATTTGATGGCTGGCGATGGGTCAGTTATTGGTATCCTGTCAGGCAGGTAGTTTCTTTCAAGCGGGAAGTTTATCGCCGTGTGATGAAAGAGTTTGCGCCAGTTGTTATGCCTCTACAGGAACAAAAATTACCGCAACGGCCTGTTTTTAATAATCGTAGGCGTGGGGCAAAGTAGCCGATGTTGATGCGTTTACGTGACATTGTCGAAAAAGTTGCTATGGCAACTAGTTTGGCAGATGCACTAGAAATATTGGTGAATGAAACTTGCAAAGCGATGCGGACGGATGTTTGTTCAATTTACTTAGCTGATCACCCTCGCCAATGTTATTACTTAATGGCAACCCGCGGGTTAAAAAAACCTAGCGGGATTGCTATACGCCTTGGTTTTGATGAAGGCGTGGTTGGCGCTGTCGGGCGTCAATCTGAAATGCTCAATTTGGCTGATATCCGCGAGCACCCCCAATATAAATTCCTTCCTCAACTCAAAGAAGAACAGCTCAAAGCTTTTTTAGGTGTACCTGTGGTCTATCGGCGTCAGCTATTAGGCGTTCTTGTCGTGCAACAGAGAGAGAAAAGGCTATTTAACGAAACTGAAGAATCTTTCATGGTGACGTTGTCGATGCAACTCGCGGTGATCCTATCGCAAGCTCAAACAAAAGGTGTTTTTGGGCAATATCGACAAAATAGAATTAAAGCCATACCCGTCTCACAGGGGATTTCAATGGCTTATGGTTGGCAAGATAACTCTCAGCCATCTTTTGAAAGTATCAGTCAAGCTAGTGCTATTGATATTGAAGGGGAAAAACAGCGCCTTATTACTGCCTTAGAAAGTGCAACTGCGGAATGCCGTCGTATTAGTAAACGTTTTATGGCTAGCTCTGCAAAAGAAAGCGCTGCAATATTTGATCTTTATAATCACTTGTTAAGTGATCCTCAACTTAAAAAACATCTCTTTGCAGCTATTGAAGATAAAGCAACCGCAGAATGGGCCGTAAAAACAGTCATTGAAAATTATGTCGAGCAATTTTCTCGCTTACGTGATCTGTACTTAAGAGAGCGAGGCGCAGACCTGAAAGCGTTAGGCCAGCGTTTATTATTCCATCTTGATGACTCATTAACACTGAACGAACAGTGGCCAGAACGTTTTATTTTAGTTGCGGATGAACTCAGTGCTAGCGTACTTGCTGAATTACCGATTGAGCAACTAATGGGTGTAATAGTGCGTGATGGGGCAACACACTCACACTCTGCTATTTTGATCCGCGCAATGGGGATACCTGCGATTATGGGGGCAGATATTGAGCCTTCGTTATTGCACAATCGCCATTTAATTTTAGATGGTTATCGTGGTGAAGTCTTCATTGAGCCGGAAAACCTGATTATTCAGGAATATCAGCAAATCATTGAGGAAGAAAATGTTATTAGCCGATTGGCGGAAGGCACCCTTGAGCAAGATGCAACACTGAAAGATGGTGAACAGGTCTGTATTTATCTCAATGCAGGTTTAAGCCCCCGTTATGAGCAACAAATTAATACTGGTGTTGATGGTATTGGCTTATATCGTACTGAACTTCCTTTTATGCTACATAATGGGTTTCCTTCAGAAGATGAACAAAAACAGCTGTATAAGGAAGTACTACAACTGTTTCCCTCAAAGCCTGTGGTACTAAGAACTTTGGATATTGGTGCAGATAAACAGTTACCTTATATGCCAATTAGTGAAGAGAACCCGAGCTTAGGTTGGCGAGGGATCCGGATCATGCTAGACCAGCCAGAAATATTTTTGATCCAATTAAGGGCGATGCTGCGAGCTAACGCGCTTTCAGGCAATTTGCGTATTTTATTGCCGATGGTAACCAGTATAAATGAAATTGATGAAGCTATTGTCTTGATCAAAAGAGCAAAAGAAGAAGTGAGCCTGTTGCTAGGAACACCTATCAATATGCCGCAAATAGGGGTAATGCTGGAAGTTCCCTCCCTATTATTTTTACTACCAGAAATAAAAAAGCGGGTTGATTTTATTTCGATTGGTACCAATGACTTTACACAATATTTACTTGCTGTTGACCGCAACAACACACATGTGGCGGCACTATATGATAATCTTCATCCCGCGGTTGTGCGTTTTTTAGCGAAAGTGAGTGAAGAATGTCAACGTATTCAGCTGCCTGTATGTGTTTGCGGTGAAATGGCGGGGCAGCCACTTAGTGCCATGATATTGATTGCGCTGGGGTATCGTTCTTTAAGTATGAGCGGGCGTAGCGTTCCTCGTATGAAATACTTAATCCGTCAGCTAGACCCAGCCTTGATGTCTGAGCTAGTGCCAAAACTATTGGCCGCAGAAACCTGTGATAGCATCAGACAGGAGGCAAGTGAGTTTATGGAGAAACATCGTTTAGGTGGCTTTGTACGTGGTGGAATTTAATTCAGTCATCATGTCTGGACTAACGTCAATGATGAGTGCCTCTCTGCTATTGGCGCTTATGAAGCCAAGGGAGCGCTATTTTAATTAAGTGTTTAAATTAGGTGGGAGCAAATAATTTTGAGTATAAATTACTATACTTTTTATTGTATGCTTTCGTGTGCTTCGAATAAATTGAAGTCTATTGAATATTTTATAGCCGATGACTGATTGGCTTAATTATTAAAAGTGGGGAACGATGAGTAACAGCTACTTAGCATTTCCGGAAATTGATCCTGTTATGTTCTCAATTGGGCCAGTATCGCTGCACTGGTATGGTTTTATGTACCTTGTGGGTTTTGTTTTTGCACTATGGTTGGCTGGGCGACGTGCCGCAAAGCCTAATAGTGGATGGACAAAAAATGAGGTTGAAAATTTACTCTATGTTGGGTTCGTAGGTGTATTCGTCGGTGGCCGACTTGGTTACGTTTTCTTTTATAATCTTCCTGTTTTTCTTGATGATCCCCTTTATCTGTTTAAAGTTTGGGATGGCGGGATGTCATTCCATGGCGGTTTAATTGGTGTAATATGCGCCATGATGTGGTTTGCCCACCGTACACGCCGCCGTTTTTTACAAGTTTCAGACTTTGTTGCTCCATTGATCCCATTTGGTTTAGGTATGGGCCGTATAGGTAACTTTATTAATGGGGAGCTATGGGGACGAGTGACACTGGATACGCCATGGGCATTTTTATTCCCTCATTCGCGCAGTGAAGATATTCAACTTGCAGCCCAAGACCCGTCATTATTACCTATTCTTGAACAGTATGGTGTGCTACCAAGGCACCCGTCTCAGCTCTATGAGATGTTCTTAGAAGGTATTGTCCTATTCCTTATTCTTAATTTATTTGTTCGTAAACCTCGCCCAATGGGGAGTGTTTCCGGGCTATTTTTAATTGGTTATGGTGCATTTAGGATCATAGTTGAGTTCTTTAGGCAACCAGATGCCCAATTAGGGTTATTTAGTGGGATCAGTATGGGGCAAATTCTATCAGTCCCAATGATTATTGTTGGTATTTTGATGATTGTATGGGCTTATAAATATGGTAAAAACATCCCAGCACACAAGCCATTAAAAGAGCCTAAAAACAGTTAATTAACCCGATTGTAAGGGCTAGCTGTACACCTTAAAACGACTCTTTTATTAAAGGAAAAGGGTAGGGTGCTAGCTAGCCACTTAAGTTATTTTGAATAAGAGAGTGACTATGAAGCCGTATCTTGAGTTATGCCAACGTATTATTGATAAAGGACAGTGGGTTGAAAACGAGCGGACAGGTGTTCGCTGCTTAACGGTTATCAATGCTGACCTTGAATACGATGTTGGCAATAACCAGTTTCCTTTGATTACGACTCGTAAAAGCTTTTATAAGGCTGCAATTGCTGAGCTCCTTGGGTATCTACGCGGTTATGATAATGCAGCTCAATTCCGCGAAATTGGTTGCAATACTTGGAATGCTAATGCCAATGAAAACCAAGCATGGTTAAATAACCCCCATCGTAAAGGGGAAGATGACATGGGGCGAGTATATGGTGTTCAAGGTCGCTCATGGCAACGTCCCGATGGTACGTATTTAGACCAACTGAAAAAAGTCGTTAATAATTTAAAAAATGGCATTGATGACCGCGCGGAAATCATCACTTTTTATAACCCCGGCGAATTTGAAATGGGTTGCCTGCGTCCTTGTATGCACACTCATACGTTTTCACTGTTAGGTGACACCCTTTATTTGACATCCTATCAACGTAGTTGTGATGTTCCGCTTGGTCTTAATTTTAATCAAGTTCAGTGCTTTGTTTTACTTGCATTAATGGCTCGTATTACTGGTCATAAAGCAGGTAAGGCTTACCATAAAATTGTAAACGCACATATTTACGAAAATCAGTTGCCTTTAATGCGAGATGTTCAGCTAAAACGTGAACCTTTTGCGTCTCCTTCATTGGTTATTAACCCTCAAATTAAGTCATTGGATGATATTGAAACTTGGGTAACCACAAATGATTTTACTTTGGAAGGGTACCAATGCCATGAAGCAATTAAATACCCTTTCACTGTGTAATAAATAAATTGTTTGATAGCTAAGGTGGCCTGAAAGTAAAAGTCACCTTAGTGTTTTTATTCGTGCATACCACATTTCCCTCCTTTGGTTGTTTCTATCCTTTCGTTGAATCCAATCTTGTCTGGCTATCAAAATTTTTTCTTGTGTTTATTTCTACATGACTACTTTTTTGCGAAAAGCTTCGCAAACATGGCTAAACATTGTGTGAATTCCATATGAGGTTGCGAAGCTCTACGCAAGATGGATCAACCTAACTCGCTATATAGTTTTTTTTCGCCAATATCCACTTTGTGTATAAAACATGGAAGAAAAGGCGATGAAACAGAAGCAAAGTCATACCCAACATGGGTTCACTTTAATTGAAATCCTCTCAGTGTTATTTATTTGTTCTTTAACAACTTTATCTGGTATGCATCAGTGGAAACAGCATCTAGAAAAGCAACGGTTAATTGATGCTGCAAGGCAACTATCTGAGTTTATTTATAGTCATATGATGGAAGGTGTTTACTTAAATAGGCATCAGTTGTTATCAATCAAGATTGGTAAGGAGGGCTGGGGGATATCTGTAAAGGATGCGAATACCCGCCAAGAAATAGGGAAAATAACAGCAGATAAGTATCAAGGAATTGAACTTATTAGGGCTAGTCGTCACTCAGTCGATTTATATGGCAAGCAAGGTACAAGCCGCGCGTTTAGCTTCGAATTAAGAAATAAAGATACTGATATTTCTATTTATATTTCGGCCTTAGGGCGGATTAGGGCTTGCAGTAAGAAAAATATTGTTGGGTTACCCAAATGTTAAACAGGGCTAGCATTGATGGAAATAAAACACCAGATAAAAACCAAGGTGGTTTTACATTAATTGAAATGTTAATAGCAATAGTAATAAGTAGCTTTGTATGTGTTGCTGCTATGAATAGTATCCCCGCCATTTTTAAGCAAACTTATCGCGCTTATTTCCAATATCAACTTGATAGAGAAGTTAGGCAGGTCTTGCTGAATATGGAAAAAGACTTCAGGCGTATTGGTTACTGTAGCAGTGCTCATTGTACTGGTGAGCCAATAAAAATTAGTGCTAAGTTCCTGAGTAAAATTAATAACTCGTGCATAATTTTTGCTTATGACCAAGACCTGTCTGGGCAGTGGGAAAATATTAAATCAAAAAAGACAGAGACTGATTATTTTAGCTATCGTTTTAATGGTGAGAAATTAGAATCTAACCGAAATGTTAGAAACTGTGATGGAACTCGTTGGCAATCATTGTTCGACCCTAATGTTGTTAAGGTCAAACGGCTATCGTTCAATTTGTTGAAAAACAAGCGAATATTAGAAGTGTTTTTAGCAGTAGAAACTCGGTTGTTACCTAATCAAGTATTTAATTACCAGTTTGCTGTATTTCTTAGGAATCTATAATGGGGCTAATAAAGCAGCAAAATGGGAGTGTCGCTTTAGTGATGGTGGTTGTGCTAATGACCATGGGGTTGATACTCATTAAATCACTGCATTTTTACCAAGAGCGGGCTTTCGAAGAATGGCGCAAAGAAGTTCGGTATTTTAGCGGGTTTAATCGAGCAGAATCGGCACTTGCTTGGGGAGCTACACTATTGTGGGATATCCATTCACGTAACTATAAAACTTGGTTTTGCCAGCAAAATACAAACCGGAAATGGAAAACTTGCCTAAAACATTACAAAGGTTCAAATTTTATTTTATCGGGGCAAAGTGATTATCAGTTTGGTTTAGAAATAAAAGTTTATCGTTGGGTTATATTGGATGTTAATAAGCAGCAAGTTATACCGCGTTCGAAGGGCTGGTTAGACTATTGCCCTGTGACAAAAAAAGGGTTTTGCCAGTGAAAATAGAACAGCAAGGCTTTGCATTAATACAATCAATCATTGCAACCGCAGTTTTTGCTATCTTATTAATAGCTTTGCTAAACTATACGCAATATATCGTATTGAATTTTAATCAATTGTATAAAGATTCAACGGCGGTAAGGGTCTTGCATAGTCGATTAGAAAAGCAGGGGGCAGTCGGTGATGAAACCTATTCTGAGGAAATCTCTTCCATTGGGGAGGTTTTACGTTACCCTGAATGGAAAATAGAGCAAACTCTTACGCACCCTGTTAAATATTGTACAGAGTCGATGGCTTCACTACTAATTTCAAGGCAGCGATTTTCGTTAAGCCGCTGGTACTGCTCAATAGGAGAGCATCATGTTTCAGGTTTATCATTCTAATCAATTAGATTTATTAAAAGAGTTAATTGCTCATTTAATGAAAAATGAACCACTTCCTCACCCTTTTGAGCAAGAAATTATTTTGGTGCAAAGCCCAGGTATGTCTCAGTGGCTACAAATCGAGTTAGCAAAGCAATTTGGCATTGCTGCAAATATTAATTATCCATTGCCAGCAACATTTATTTGGGACATGTTTAGGCGGGTACTCCCTGATATTCCTAAAGAAAGTGCATATACGAAACAAGCAATGACATGGAAATTGATGACAATATTGCCAACCGTGATTGATGAAGAAGAGTTTGAACCTTTAAGGCATTATCTTCAGCAAGATACAGACAAACGCAAGCTGCATCAGCTTGCAGGGAGAATTGCTGATTTATTTGACCAGTATTTAGTTTATCGTCCTCAATGGGTTGAAAAATGGCAGCAAAATGAAGAGATTGAAGGGTTAAGCTCGAATCAATTATGGCAAAAGCGCTTGTGGCAATGCCTTGTTGATTATTCAAACGAATTAAAGCAACCGCCTTGGCACAGGGCAAATTTATACCAAAGCTTCATTAATAAGCTGTTAGAAGTACCTGATTTAGGAAAAATGCTACCAAAACGTATTTTTATTTGTGGCATTTCATCATTTCCACCTACGTATTTGCAGGCTCTTAATGCTATTGCAGAACATACGGACGTTCATTTAATGTTTAATAACCCCTGCCGCTATTATTGGGGGGATATTCAAAGTGCATCATTTTTAGCTAAGTTACAACAGCGTAAGCTACGTCATTATCTTGATAAACATGAAATTTCTCGGTTTAAGGCCGAAGAACATAGCCCGACCTTATTTAATGAAAATGGTGAGCAAAATATTGCTAACCCATTGTTAGCGTCGTGGGGGAAACTTGGTAGAGACAATTTATATTTTATTGCCCAACTTGATAACGCCAATGAAATTTCTGCGTATGTAGATACAAAGCGTGCAAATTTATTAGAAAATATACAGCAAGATATCTTAGATCTGGAAAATCATGCACAGCTAGGAACGACATTAGAAAGTTATGAAACGAGTTCAGGCAAACGTCCAATAAGTGAGCTGGATGAATCTATAACATTTCATTCGTGCCATAGTGCGCAGCGGGAAGTTGAAGTATTACAAGACCGGTTATTAGCACTTTTTGAGCAAGATCCGACATTAACTCCGCGTGATATTATTGTGATGGTTGCGGATATCGATAGCTACGCACCTTATATTCAGGCTGTTTTTGGTAATACGGCATCCTCTCGCTATATTCCATTTTCAATTTCAGATAGAAAAGCACTACAAGCTCACCCAATCTTACAAGCATTTATTACGCTACTCGATTTACCTCAAAGCCGTTTTTCGACGGAACAGGTGCTTTCTTTGCTTGAAGTCTCCTCTTTTTCCCGCCGATTTGGGATCGATGAAAGCGAGTTAAGTTTATTGCGTCGATGGGTTAATGAATCGGGGATCCGCTGGGGGCTTGATGATGATAATGTACGCTCTTTTGCTCTCCCTGTTATTGGCCAGAATACTTGGGAATTTGGCTTAAGCAGGATGTTGCTTGGTTATGCAATGGATAGCCGAAATGGTCCTTGGAATGGTATTTTACCATATGATGAATGTAGTGGGTTAGCCGCGCAACTTGCTGGCAAACTCGCATTATTAATAAATACATTAAGGGAATGGCGAACCTTATTAGAGCAAGAACGTTCACTGAGTGAATGGAAGGAGCTTTGTCAGCCATTACTGGATAGCTGTTTTATGGTTGATAGCGAAACTGAGTTAGTATTAACGTTATTAACAGAACAATGGCATCAAATTATTGATAATGCGATAACATCAGGATACGACAAGCTCATTCCACTTCGTTTAATCCGTGATGAACTCTCAGTGCGTTTTGATGACGAGAAGATAAGCCAGCGTTTTTTAGCAGGTTCGGTTAACTTTTGTACTTTGATGCCAATGCGCTCAGTCCCATTTAAAGTTGTTTGCTTATTAGGCATGAATGATGGTGCTTATCCTAGAAATATTCCACCGCTAGGCTTTGATTTAATGGCTGAAAAATCAGTCCGAGGGGATAGAAAACGGAGGGACGATGACCGTTATCTATTTTTAGAGGCATTGAACTCAGCAGCTAAACAACTCTATATTAGTTATATAGGGCTATCTATTCGTGATAATCAACCTTGTAATCCATCAGTATTAGTGACGGAATTGCTTGATTATATTTGCCAAAGTTTTTGTTTGGTAGGCGATGAGTCGCTTACCATCGATGAAAGTGCTAAGCGTTTAAATCAAAGGTTAGTTATTCAACATAATAGAGTACCATTCGCAAAAGAAAATTTCCTCCCTAAAACACCTTACCAAAGCTTTGCTAGTGAGTGGTTACTCGCAGCAAAAACAGCCAATAGAGTTGATGAACCATTTTGCTCTGTACTTGAAACTCGAGAACCTATTACGGATATTTCTCTCGAACAATTGTTACGATTTTATCGTCACCCAATTCGGGCGTTTTTCCAACAACGGTTAAAAGTGCATTTTTCAATTGAAGAAACAGAGTTACCAGAAGAAGAGCCATTTACCCTTGGTCGGTTACAACGTTATAAAATTAATGATCAAATTTTAGATTTGCTTGTCAAAGATGAAAGCCCAGATCCATTTTATTTCGCTTTGAAAGCTTCAGGTCAGTTACCGGCTAAGCAATTTGGCCAGCTTTTTTGGGAGCAGCAGTTAACTGAGATTTTACCATTAGCTGAAAAGGTTAAAGAATATGACAGGCAACTTTTTGACTACCCTATTGATTTTGAAATAAATAGGGTAAAAATTACTGGGGTACTTAAAAATGTTCACGAGACAGGTTTATTACGCTATCGACCAGCTTACTTAACCGCTAATGATGGGGTCCAGTTATGGATTGAGCATTTATTATTTAACTCGCAAATTGGTGAAGGGGACAGCCTATCACTAGGTAGGGATAATAGTATTTGGCAATTTTCATCTATTAGCAAAGAGGATGCCTTGGGGTATCTACAAGACCTAATAGCAGGGTACTGTGAGGGTTTTGATTCGCCCCTAATCCTTCTAAATCAAAGTGGTTGGAATTGGATAACGGCTTGTTTTGATAAAAAGACAAAGCAGTATGATTTTTCAAATGAAGAAACACAACAAAAAGCACTGTCGGCTTTGCTTCAAAGTTTGCAAGGAAGCCAAATGAAAAAAGGTGAGATGGAAGATGATTATGTGTTGCGAGCATGCAGAAATATTGATAGCGCTATGATCCAATCGCTTTTATTAAACACTCAGCGGTTCTTATTGCCGATGACAAAATACTTGAAATAACGGGAGAGCACCATAGGATGCAACATTTATCCAAAAAAATCGCTCATTTGTTCTTATTATTCACCATCTTGGTGTGTGGTAGTGCATTAGCAGCGCAACCACTCTGGGAATTACTACCAGAAACGATTAATAAGAGTGAAAGTGATCCTAGGGAATATAAAGCAATAAAACTAAGCAATGACATGACTGTCTTGTTGGTTTCAGATGCCAAAGCAACGAAATCGCTAGCTGCTGTATCGATACCTGTTGGCAGTATTGAAAACCCAGATAGCCAGTTAGGGCTAGCTCATTATTTAGAGCACATGGTCTTAATGGGGTCTAAAAAATACCCAGAGCCAAGTAGTTTCTCGGAATTTTTACAAAAGCATGGTGGCAGCCACAATGCGAGTACTGCACCTCACCGTACTGCGTATTATTTTGAAGTTGAAAATGGGGCATTGCAGGAAGCGACAGATAGACTAGCTGATGCTTTAGCAGAACCACTTTTAGACCCTATAAATGCCGATAGAGAACGTAATGCGGTCAATGCAGAGCTTACAATGGCGCGTTCTCGTGATGGCATGCGTCTATGGCAAGTGCGCTCGGAAACATTAAATCCCCAACACCCAAATTCACGCTTTTCTGGGGGGAATCTTGATACATTAAAAGATAAAGCGAATAGTAAATTACAAGACGAATTAGTGGGCTTTTATAAGCACTATTATTCTGCAAATTTAATGAATGGTGTTCTTTACGGTGATCAATCTATTGAATCATTAGCTAAAATTGCCCAAGACACATTTGGTCGTATCCCTAATTTTAATGCGAGCGTACCGGTTCTTGATATTCCAGCAGTAACAGATAAAGAAAAGGGCATCATTATTCATTATGTCCCCGCACAACCACAAAAAGCGCTACAAATTGAATTTAGCATCAAAAATAATATGGCAGACTTTCGTAGCAAAAGTGATAGCTATATTAGTTACTTGATCGGGAATAGAAGCCCTGGGACATTAGCGGACTGGTTGATATCACAAGGCTTTGCTGAGGGTATTAGTGCATCAGCCTCACCAAATGCAGATAGAAATTATGGTTCTTTTTCCATATATGTCACATTGACTGATAAAGGCTTAGAGAACAGAGACGAAATTATTGCCGCTATTTTTGCCTATCTTGATCTGATCAAGAAAGAGGGGGTCAATAAAAATTACTTTGACGAAATAGCAAACGTGCTCAATTTGTCATTTAAGTATGGGTCGATTGTAAGGGATATGAATTATATTGAATGGCTCTCTGACCAGATGATTGATGTTCCAGTTAAACATGTTCTTGATTCAGACTATATTGCAGACAAATATGATCCAGAAGCGATTAAACAACGCTTATCGGAGTTAACTGCACAAAATGCACGAGTTTGGTTTATTGGCCCGGATGAGCCTAGTAACAAAAAGGCTTACTTTGTTGATGCGCCTTATCAAGTTGATAAAATCACACAAAAACAATTTAATCATTGGTCTAATTTAGAATCTAAAATGGGTTTTAAATTACCGGTTTTAAACCCATATATTGCGGATAAATTGACGTTAATAAAAACAGATAAAGCCTATAAACACCCTGAGTTTATTTATCAGGATGGGAATACGCGTGTTTTATATATGCCAAGTCAATATTTTGCAGATGAACCCAAAGCGAGCATTACCTTATCATTACGCTCAAACCAAGGTGACAAGGATGCTAAAGAACAAGTTACAGGGGCCTTGTTGCAATATATTTCATCATTAAAAATGGATGAACTGCAATATCAGGCGTCTGTTGCAGGTATGTCTGTCTCTGTTTCTCAGGGCGTTGGATTGCAGTTAAATGCGAGTGGCTATACGCAACACTTACCTGAACTCTTTTTGTCAATGACTAAGCTGTATCTTAGCTTTGAACCGACTGAGCAGGAATTAGCTCAAGCAAAATCTTGGTACAAAGAGCAAATAGCGGTTGCTAACAATGCTAAAGCTTATGAACTGGCAATGCAGCCCCTGCAGCGCATCAATAGCGTACCATATTTTGAGCAAGAACAGCGTCTTGCTGAATTAGATAAAATTACGCTTAAAGAAATTACTGATTATCGTGAGATGCTGGTTAAGAGTGCTGCATTACAAGCACTTGTTTTCGGTAATATCACGGAAGAAAAAAGTATTGAGACCATTAAAGATGCTCAACAGCTACTCAAAAGCGAAGGAACAAACTGGTGGCGTGGGGATATCATTGTTATTGATAAAAGCTATTTAGCTGATTTTCATAAACAAGGGAATAGCTCCGATAATGCATTAGCGGAGATCTTTATTCCAGATGGTTATAATCGCATTGATGGCGCTGTTTTTGGTGGCATTCTCGCGAAGGTGATCCAACCTTGGTTTTATGACCAACTGAGGACAAACGAACAGCTTGGTTATGCCGTGTTTGCTTTTAAAGCGGGCCTGGGCGATCAGTGGGGAATTGGCTTTTTATTGCAAAGTAATGCTAAAACGCCGAACTACCTGAATACTCGTTATCAGGAATTTTATACCAATGCCTTGGAAAGGTTGAAAAAATTACCAACAGATGAGTTTAATCAGTATAAACAATCGATGATTACTGAAATGAAACAACCACCACAAACGTTCTATGAGGAGGTTGGTCGCTATTCTTCCGATTTCTCACGTAATATTTTCAGCTTTGATACTCGAGAAAAAGTAATAGCTACGCTTGGTTCTGCGACTAAACAACAGGTAATCAAATACTATGAAGATGCAGTTATCAAACACAAAGGGCTAGCACTTAGCTCTCAGGTTATAGGGCATGGTGTTGATGGAAAAGCAGGGTACGCTAAATTGAAAAATTGGCGGCTGTACCCAACAGCTTCAGAATTACAAAAGAGTTTACCAATAAAGGAAGATGCTGAGTGAATAACGCGCAGATAGGGTCCCAATTACTGAATGTTTTTTCATTACCGTTGCAAGGGCAGCGTTTAATTGAAGCATCGGCAGGAACCGGTAAAACATACACAATAGGTATACTTTATCTGCGTCTTTTATTAGGTTTAGGGGGGGCGAATGCTTTCTCTAGGCCTTTGAGTGTTGAGGAAATTTTAGTTGTAACCTTTACTGAAGCAGCAACGAATGAGCTACGCGGTCGTATTCGTCAGCGGATACATGAAATGCGCTTAGTGTGTTTAAGAAATGGCGTTGGTTTTGAATCACAGCCAGAATATCTTGAACTATTAAGTGAACTTCCCGAGGGTTTACAAAGGGAATTTGCCCAAGAATGGCTATTGGCGGCAGAAAGGCAAATGGATGAAGCTGCTATCTACACTATTCATGGTTTTTGCCAAAGAATGTTGGTTCATAATGCATTTGAATCAGGTGTGTTATTTGAGCAAACAATGGTTCAAGACGAATTTCCGATTCAAAAGCAAGCTTGTGCAGATTTCTGGCGTCGTCATTTTTATCCGTTAAATTATTCGATGACGAAAGTCATTCAGTCATTGTGGAACAGCCCTGAGTCATTGTTAACAGAGATAAAACCTTTTTTGCAAGGTGATATTCCAGTTATTATTAATCAGCCTCAACAAATAGAAACACTAGAGGAACGACACCAGCGGTTAATCTCATTAATTGATTCAGTTAAAGCATCTTGGCTAGAACATTCCGCTGATTTCGAAAAGCTGATTACAGATTCTGATGTTGATAAACGAAGTTATAGTTCCCGTTTCTTACCTTCTTGGTTGACAAAAATAGCTCAGTGGGCGCAAGAGCCTACTGAGGATTATCAGTTACCAAAGGATCTCGTTCGTTTTTCACAAACTACATTGCATGAAAAATCTAAAAGCGGTTCTGGGCCAGAACATATTGTTTTTCAACATATAGACAACCTACTTTCTCAATCATTAACACTTAAAGACCTTATTATTCCACTCGCGATTTCTGAAGTTAGGCAAACTATTACTCGAGAAAAACACAATCGGGGAGAAATGGGGTTTGATGACCTATTAACTCGTTTAGATAGTGCTCTTAGCCAAGAGAGTGGGAAATTTTTAGCTCATGCTATTAGCCAGCGTTTTCCTGTGGCAATGATTGATGAGTTTCAAGATACAGATGCACAACAATACCGTATTTTTCAACGGATTTACCAAGGTGTTGAAAACAGCGCCTTACTTTTTATCGGTGACCCTAAACAGGCTATTTATGCCTTTCGTGGTGCAGATATTTTTACTTATATTGAAGCCAAAAAAGAAGTTAGTGCTCACTACACATTAGAGACTAATTACCGTTCATCTCAAAGTATGGTTGAGGCCGTTAACCATATCTTTAGTCATTGCGAATCTCCGTTCATATTTGATCAAATACCTTTTCAACCAGTTAACTTTGCCCCACAAAATAGTGGGAAAAAATTGGTCCATAATGGTGATGAAGTTAACGCTCTCACTTTTTGGCAATTGGGTGCTGAGGGGGGTTCTGTCGCGGAATATGAGCAAGCAATAGCGTCACAATGTGCGGCACAAATAGCTCAGTATTTACTAGGTGGGCTGCGAGGGGATACTTATTTTGATAATAAAGGTAAGTGTACTCCTGTTGCAGCTTCAGATATTACCGTCTTGGTACGTAGCCGGCGAGAGGCCGTATTAATTCGCGATGCTTTAAATCAACTGAATATAGCTTCTGTTTTTCAATCCAATAGGGAAAGCGTATTTTCCACCCCCGAAGCTAGGGATCTGTTGTGGTTATTGCAGGCGGTATTATCCCCTGAAAAAGAACGCGTTTTGCGTAGTGCATTAGCCACAGGGATATTAGGTTTATCAGCAAAGCAAATAGATGACCTTAATCACGATGAGAAAGCGTGGGAACAATTAGTAGATGAATTCGCTCGTTATGCACAAGTGTGGCAAAAACGTGGTGTACTCCCAATGCTTCGCATGGTGATGGCTCAGAGGCATATCGCTGAAACATTATTATCTGGAATTGATGGCGAACGCCGATTGATGGATGTAATGCATATTGGTGAACTGTTGCAAGAAATGTCACTACAACTTGAAGGTGAGCACACACTTACTCGATGGTTAGCGCAGCAGATTGCACACCCAGACCATCAATCAGATGCGCAACAAATGCGCCTTGAAAGTGATAAACATCTGGTTCAAATTAGTACAATTCATAAATCTAAAGGTCTTGAATACAAAATTGTTTGGTTACCTTTTGCCAGTAATTTTTTACCTCAGTCCAAAGGGTTATATCACGACAGAACAGATTTCGGTACAAGGCTAGACTTGTCTGATGGTGAAGATACCGTGGCCTTGGCTGATGAAGAGCGATTAGCTGAAGATTTGCGTTTATTATACGTAGCCTTAACTCGGGCTATCTATCACTGTAGTGTGGGGGTTGCGCCGCTGATTAAAGGGAATAGAAAGAAAAGTGGTGAAACGGACTTACATTTATCTGCGCTTGGATACGTCATACAAAAAGGGCAGGCAGGAGATAGCCAACTGTTAAATGAGATGCTCGATGAACTCAGTAACGATGTAATTAATGTTACTGTCATTGATGTACCTGAATTTGAACGTTTAACTCTTGAGTCAAATCATGATGAAAACTTAGCGGCAAGGGAAGTCACTCGCTATTTTGATGACCACTGGCGTGTTACCAGCTATTCGGGGCTAAGTTATGGTTCTAGCCATTCAGAAGACGGGCAAGCGGTATCCGCTCTACAATTTGCAAATTCACTAGCACCAAATATGGATACTGAAGTCAGCGTTGATCTTGAGCAACAAGAAGGTGAAAATTCGGCTGAATTTTTAACGCCACATCAATTCCCTAGAGGGGCATTGCCGGGGACCTTTTTACATACTCTGATGGAAGAGATTGATTTCTCTGAAGCAATTTCGGTTGAATGGTTAACTGAAAAATTAGAAGCGGCAGGGTTTGGTATTCAATGGGCACCTATGTTGCAAGAGTGGTTAAATGCGATTGTTCAGGCTCCGTTAGCAGATGATGGCTTATGTTTATCTGCATTACAGCCACAAGATCAGTTAGATGAAATGCAATTTTATATCCCTATAGAATCGGAACTCACGGCTAATCATTTTGATAAAATTGCCCATCAATATGACCCGCTATCTCAGCGTTGCCCTCCGTTGAATTTTGAAAAGGTACAAGGGATTTTAAAAGGGTTTATTGATTTGACTTTTTTTTGGGGTGGAAAATTTTATCTTCTTGATTATAAATCAAATTACCTGGGTGAGGATGCCAGCTTTTATACTCAAGAAGCAATGGCCGAAGCCATGATCGATCACCGATATGATTTACAATATCAATTATATTCCTTGGCACTACACCGCTATTTAAAACAAAGGTTACCTAATTATGATTACGAAACGCATTTCGGTGGTGTGTATTACTTATTCCTAAGAGGGATTGATAAGGTAAATTCGCATAATGGGGTCTTTTTTTATCGGCCTTTAGAAGCTTTTATTGGGGAATTGGATCTCCTTTTTCAAGGTAGGCAACAAGGGGAGGTGCTGAATGAAAGCACTATTTAATCGGGGAATTGAAGAACGTATTTTTACTCCACTTGATGTGCAATTTGCCTATAGCCTATCAGAGGATGAAAACCCAATACTACTGATGGTTACTGCTATTCTTAGTGCGGAAACGATGGCAGGGCATGTTTGCTTAGCGTTATCTGACATCATGCCTGAAAAGTTATTTGCAGGTCGGCATCCTGAACTGGCCGCGGAGTTTTGGCACAAAATGGGGCAGCCAGATGAGCAAACGGTTTATCAAACTTTGCTGCAAGCAAATGCAGTTTCGTTAGGAAATGAAAATAAAACGTCCCCGTTGGTTCTGTCGGGAGATTACTTATATTTTCAACGAATGTGGCAATATGAGCAGTATGTTGCGCATTATTTTTCTAACACCCCAATAGATGATAAAAATAACCAACAAATCAAGGTGGTTTTAGATAATTTATTTCCGATCTCAGATGAGATTGATTGGCAGAAAATTGCAGCTGCTGTTGCCGTGACGAGTAAAGTCTCCATAATTTCTGGGGGGCCGGGAACAGGGAAAACAACAACGGTCGCGCGTATCCTCGCTGCATTAATTAAACTGGAAACTAAGCATGAGTATAGGGTCAGAATTGAGCTTGCGGCGCCTACAGGTAAAGCGGCTGCAAGGTTAACCGAATCTTTAGGAGAGGCAATGAAACATATGCCTTTAACCGATGATGAGAGGGCGTTATTACCACATCAAGCGAAAACACTTCATCGTTTACTTGGTGCTCAGCCTGAAAGCCAAAAATTTCGCTATAACCGAGATAACCGATTATCGCTAGACATTTTAATTGTTGATGAGGCATCAATGGTCGATTTACCGATGATGGGTAAATTACTTGAGTCGCTGCCTGAAAATGCAAAACTTATTTTTCTTGGTGATAAGGACCAACTTGCATCTGTTGAAGCAGGGGCTGTACTCGGGGATATTTGCCAGTTTGCAGATAATGGCTACAGCCTTGAACGAGCGGCTCAGCTTTCTGAAATATCGGGTTATTCTATCGATCAATACTCTTCGACAACAGGTCCGATAATTCGCGATAGTTTGTGTTTATTGCGCAAAAGCTACCGTTTTTCTGCTGATTCAGGAATTGGGAAACTTGCTTTTGCTGTAAATGCGGGAAATGTACTTGGTGTTCAAAAGTTATTAAAGCAAGGCTGTTTTGATGTGCATAATTATGTGCAAGAAACGGCAGATGATTATGCACAAATTTTATTAAATGCCTCTGAAAATTATAAAGATTATTTATTGGCTGTAAAATCAAAGGAAACGCCGGCTCAGGTTTTAAAAAAGTTTAATCAATATCGTTTATTAACCGCTTTACGGGAAGGCCCTTTTGGGGTAGTAGGCCTGAATGATAAATTAGAAAAATTATTACATCGGCAAGGGTTAATAAACCGTCCCTATAATTTATTAAATAAACACTATGCTGGCCGGCCAATCATGATTAGCCGCAACGATAGTCCACTAGGTTTATTCAATGGGGATATTGGTGTCATATTACCTGATGAAAATAATAGCCTGAGAGCTTACTTTCAATTTCCAGATGGCACTATTCGTGGAATACAACCGAACCGTCTACCACAGCATGAAACCGCTTATGTGATGACGGTTCATAAATCACAAGGTTCGGAGTTTGCTCATACCGCATTAGTGTTACCGCAGGTATATTCACCTGTTATTACACGTGAACTCGTCTATACCGCAATAACCCGAGCAAAAAAAGAATTGTCCCTTTATGGGAGCCCAAAAGTATTACGTCGAGCAATTGAAACGCCGACAAAACGGCGCAGTGGTTTGGCGATACAATTAATGTGACTAAGATATACTTAAGTGACAGTTATATTTAAATAATTTATAACCATAGATTAAAGGTAATAAGATGGATAACCAGCAAGAAATGACCGCAATAACCCTAACATTAAATGCAAGGCTTGAGCCGATTAGGCGTGCAGATTTAGAAGATGCATTTGATGAAGTCATGAAAAGCATGGGGAAAGATATCCATGTTACTGGTGGTGGTACGTCACTTGATGATAATGGTGAGGCACAAGAATGCGATATAGAAATCGCTATTGCGGATGCTAGTGACGAAAATATCAGCTTAATTATCCAGCTATTTACTTCAATGTTAGCGCCGAAGGGCTCTCGTTTATTTATTCATGGTGAAGATGTCCGGATTGATTTTGGTACAGATGAAGGGCTGGCAATTTATTTTAATGGAACAGAATTAGCCGATGAGGTTTATGAAAACGGAGATATCAATGAGGTCTTTGACATACTTGATGAAGCAGTTGAAGATATTGGTAGTATCCATGGTGTTTGGGATGGGCCAACAGAAACAGCATTTTACTTTTACGGCACTTCTTTTGCTGAAATGGAAGCTGCATTAAAACCCCATTTAGATACAATCCCATTATGCCAAAAGGCAAGGGTTGTACAAATAGCTTAACTGTGTAATTTATTCCTAGCTAGAGTTAAAGTTGTAAAAGTGCCCACCCAAATTATACATCCATATGATTTGGGTGGGAGAGGATAATTAACCAGCTATGGTTTCAAATAGTGTCGAAATAGTTATTTATCTGATTGGGTTTTTAAATCTAATATTAAAATCTTAGAACGCCGCTGGTAGTTATATAATGCTTGTTTCTTCAATGGTAGCATTTCAATTTCAGCAGGGGTAAAGCCACGTTCTTGGAACCAATGAATGCTGCGTGTTGTTAATACAAACAATTTGTCTAAGCCAAATTGTTTTGCTTGAGCTGCCACTCGATTAAGTAGTTCTTCCCCTCTGGCAGAGCTGCGGTAGTCAGGGTGAACTGCAACACATGCCATTTCTCCAAGTTTTTCTTCTGGGTATGGGTAGAGAGCCGCACAAGCAATCACCAAGCTATCACGTTCAATAATGGTAAATTTGTCGATTTCCATTTCAAGCTGCTCACGTGAACGCCGTACTAAAATGCCTTGCTGCTCGAGTGGGCGAATAAGTTCTAAAATGCCCCCAATATCGTTAATATTTGCGCGGCGGATTTGCTCTGCACTTTCCATTACTATTTGGGTACCAATACCATCGCGGGAGAACAGCTCTTGGATTAAAGACCCATTTTCTTGGTAGCTCAATAAGTGGCTACGGCGAACACCACGACGGCAAGCTTTTGCTGCACCGCGTAAAAAGCGTACAGTTCCTGAGTAATAATCCCCTTCAGATTCCAGCTGTTGAATGAGGTTTTCCGCTTCATTTGGGAATAACTCAGACAGGATATTACCGTTCTTATCAGCAACCCCTTGCGAAGAGCAAAAACCGATAAGTTTCTCAGCCTTCATTTTTACAGCGAGTTGGGTGGCTATCTCTTCTGAGGTGAGATTAAAGCTTTCCCCAGTAACAGAAACGGCAACAGGGCCAATGAGTACAATGGAACCGTTATCGAGTTGGTTATTAATCGCTTCTTCATTAATACGGCGTATCCTACCACTATGGCAATAATCAATACCGTCATCGACACCTAATGGTTGAGCAATAACAAAATTACCACTAACTACATTAATATGCGCGCCTTGTAACGGAGTGTTACCTAAGCTCATGGATAACCGAGCTGTAATATCTAATTGTAAAGCACCTGAGGCTTGTTTGACATATTCAAGTGTATTGGCATCAGTTACGCGAGTATGTTTGTGATAAACAGCGTCATAGTTATGCTCTGCTAGGATATCTTCGATTTGAGGCCGAGCGCCATAAACGACGATAATCCTTATGCCTAAACTATGTAATAACCCTATATCATTGACAATACTAGGGAAATTTTCATGGGCAATTGCTTCACCACCAAGCATAATAATAAAAGTTTTGCCGCGGTGGGCGTTTATATAAGGGACCGAATGGCGAAACTCATCAACCAATTCGGTACTGCGCTCTTTCATAACGACCCTCTTAAATGAATTTTTATTCGCTAATAATGTATTTTTATTCTTTTTGGCGCAGAATATCAAGTAAAAGATGGTATAAAAAAAGTAACAATTTTATTTTTGACGTTTACATATCTCTAAATTTAACTATATATACTCTACGGAAATTAAATTGCTTAAAATTGACACAGAAAGTCACTCAAAAACATTTTCTCTAGGTATGATTAAGTTATGCTTATAGTGGTAAGTCTATAGATGTCTTGTATATTCTTAATGACAGAGCACAAATGATTAGTTAGAGTGCTTATTTCTGGTCAAGCTATTGGCAGTTATTCTTAAATCACTTTATTTCTCAGTTCTAGGTTCGGAATTATTGATGAGTCATCAAGATCACAGCCCATCGAAGCGCCGTTTTATACAGGGCGCAGCTGCAGTTATGTTACTGAGCGTCAGCCCATTCGGTTTTTCTGCAAATAGCAGCGTCATCGCTGTGCGTATTTGGCCTGCATCAAGCTATACCCGAGTTACGCTAGAATCCAGCGTCCCGTTAAAGTATCGCCAGTTTGTGCTTAATAACCCTGAGCGCATTGTTGTCGATCTTGAAGGGGTGCAGTTAAATAATGTGCTTAAACAGATGGGGACTCAGATCCAAACTCGTGACCCGTATTTGAAGTTGGTTCGGGTAGGGCAGTTTGATCCTCAAACGGTTCGTTTAGTTTTTGAAGTAAAAAATAGAGTTAGCCCTCAGTTCTTTACGATAACGCCTGTTGGTGAATTTAAACATCGTTTAGTGCTTGATTTTTATCCGGGCAAAGGTGTCGATACCAATGATGACCCACTGTTGGCACTACTTGAGGATTACAATAAAGGTGATCTCGAAGAAAACATGCCAGCTCAAGCTAAAAAACCAGGGAAGGCGGGAAGGGATCGCCCGATTATTATTATGATAGACCCGGGACACGGTGGTGAAGACCCAGGTGCGATAGGGAAATATAAAACGCGAGAAAAAGATGTCGTCCTGCAAATCGCACGTCGTTTAAAAGCGTTAATTGATAAAGACCCTAAAATGCGGGCTTATATGACACGAAATGAAGACGTTTTTATTCCGTTGAAGGTTCGTGTTGCGAAAGCAAGAAAGATGCAAGCAGATTTATTTGTTTCTATTCATGCTGATGCATTTACTAATCGTTCAGCACGCGGTTCCTCTGTCTTTGCTTTATCAACGAAAGGGGCTACCAGTAATACGGCTCGCTATCTTGCGCAAACTCAGAATGAAGCTGACTTAATTGGTGGGGTAAGTAAGAGTGGAGATGTATATCTTGACCATACAATGCTTGACTTGGTCCAAACGGCAACGATCAATGATAGTTTGAAGTTTGGTGATGAAGTATTAAAACTCATGGGTAAAGTCAATAAATTGCATAAGAACAAAGTTGACCAAGCCGGGTTTGCGGTACTTAAAGCGCCTGAAATACCATCAATTCTAGTTGAAACCGCATTCATTAGTAATTTAGAAGAAGAGCGAAAGCTTAAAACAGCTAAGTTCCAGCAACAAATGGCTGAATCTATTTTTGAAGGGGTTAAAGCCTATTTCCGCAATGGTGGAGAGCTAGCTATTCGTAACTAATCGAGTGAGCTATTAGGTATATGTTGATATAAAGGTGATGAACTAATTTGTGAGTCGCCTTTTTTATTTGCATAAATAAAAAAATAAGGGTTTATACAGGATAAAGACTAAAGGTGATTTGCTATTCAAGGAAGGAAACTAAGAAAGAATTGGTTGCGGGGGCTGGATTTGAACCAACGACCTTCGGGTTATGAGCCCGACGAGCTACCATGCTGCTCCACCCCGCGACTGAAGAAGTAAAAAATTGGTTGCGGGAGCTGGATTTGAACCAACGACCTTCGGGTTATGAGCCCGACGAGCTACCATGCTGCTCCATCCCGCGACTGAATTTTTACATCTTTATACTGCTGACTACTTTTAATACTTTACTGATAAAATCAGTAATTGGTTGCGGGGGCTGGATTTGAACCAACGACCTTCGGGTTATGAGCCCGACGAGCTACCAAGCTGCTCCACCCCGCGTCCGATTCGGGCACTATACTCGGGATGAGATCTGATGCAAGTTTTTTCGTGTTTTTTTTTCAAATTTCAGCATCTACAGAACAAAATCCGCACTGAATGTCTATTTTTTAATCTTTAGTGGGAGTGTTGAGAAAAATAACTGAACTAAATATGTTTACTCGTTTCATTCCCAATTTGGGTTTGCTATTGTGCGTTTCATATTGGATTGTTGGATGCGCTTGGGTGGTGGAGAATGAATTTAGGACTGACAAAAATTGTAAATAAGCGAGCAGTAAAAAATGGGTTGGTAATCAGTGTGTTTTTTTCTTTATTGGCAGGATGCCAAACTCATCCAACGGATAAAGGCCAACAATATAAAGATGGGCGTTTAGTACAAGACCTGCAAAAAGTTAACCAAGTGAATGTTCAAGGTCGGCCTATTAATGCACCTGATTTTAATCAACAAGTTGTTGAGATCAAAAATGCATCACCCCGTTTATTTCAAAATAACAGCGATACCTACCATGCTATCGAGAATTGGTTAATGGCGGGGGGAGAACCTGCGAAATTAGCTAATTTCAATTTAACAGCTTTTCAAATGGAAGGAGCTGATAATTATGGGAATGTGCAATTTACTGGTTATTACACGCCTGTTATCGAGGCTAGACGCGTCCCACAAGGTGAATTTCGTTACCCTCTATATGGTATGCCACCGAAAAGAAAATCCCGCTTACCTAGCCGAGCAGCTATTTACAATGGTGCATTGAGTGATAATTTAATTTTAGCTTATAGTAACTCTGTCGTTGATAATTTTATGATGGAGGTACAAGGAAGTGGTTATGTTGACTTTGGTGATGGCAGCCCACTTAATTTCTTTGGTTACGCAGGTAAAAACGGTCATGCATACAAAAGTATCGGTAAAGTGCTTGTTGATCGTGGAGAAGTACCATTAAACCAAATGTCTTTGCAAGCTATCCATGATTGGACAAATAACCACAGTGAGCAAGAAGTTCGCCAATTATTAGAAGAAAACCCATCGTTTGTTTTCTTTAAGCCTCAATCATTTGTCCCTGTTAGGGGGGCGAGTGCAGTACCTTTAATTGCTAAAGCTTCAGTGGCATCAGATAAAACATTAATTCCGCCTGGGACCGCATTACTTGCAGAAATCCCCGTATTAGACGGTAATGGTAAATTTACGGGGCAGTATGAAATGCGTATGATGGTTGCCTTAGATGTCGGAGGGGCAATTAAAGGACATCATTTTGATATTTACCATGGAACGGGCCATGAAGCTGGGAAAATGGCAGGTTTTTATAATCATTATGGGCGAGTTTGGGTGTTGAAAAAAAGCCAACCGCTTTTTGGTACAATGTAGTTAACGTTTTAACTAAGGTTGTTTGTTATTATGCAAGCTAAGCTTTCAGATGCTTGGATGCAGCGTTTTGCTGGGATCGGGCGTTTATATGGGCAACAAGCCCTTCATCTTTTTGCACGATCTCACATTTGTGTTATTGGTGTCGGTGGGGTTGGTGTATGGGCAGCTGAGGCGCTAGCTCGTTCAGGTATTGGTTATATTACTTTGATTGATATGGATGATATTTGTGTAACCAATACAAACCGCCAATTACATGCAATAAAATCGACAGTGGGCTTACCCAAAGTTGAAGTCATGAAAAATCGCATTTTGGAAATAAACCCTGAATGTGTAGTGAATGTGATTGATGATTTCATCACTGTTGATAATGCTGCTCAATACCTTAGTACGGGGTTTGACTATGTTATTGATGCGATTGATAGTGTTAGGCCAAAAGCTGCACTGCTAGCGTATTGCAGGCGCTTTAAAGTCCCTGTGGTAACGACCGGGGGAGCCGGGGGGCAGATTGACCCCACGCAAATCCAAGTTTCAGATCTCGCAAAAACTATACAGGACCCATTAGCTGCCAAACTACGTGAACGTTTGAAATCTGATTTTAATGTCGTGAAAAATGGCAAAGGCAAGCTTGGTATTGATTGCGTTTTCTCAACTGAGCAATTAGTTTACCCGCAAAGTGATGGGACGGTGTGTGCCGCTAAAAGCACCGCCGAGGGTTCTAAGCGTATGGATTGCGCAGCAGGTTTTGGCGCAGTAACCATGGTAACTGCGAGCTTTGGCTTTATCGCAGTTTCTCATGCACTCAAAAAAATGGTTGCAAAAGCGCAAAGGAAGGCAAGTCAAAGTGAGTAAGAATAGGAAGAGGCCATAAAATAGCCTCTTTCTAGCATTGATTATGCTGGTGTCATTTCACTGGCAATATTTTGAATCGCACTAATGAGTGATTGAATGCCATTTTGGCGGGATTCACTTAGCTGTGCCGGTAAGCCAGTTTGGGTGAGTAAATCATTAAAATTAATATCTATGATTTCCTGCGCTGTTTTTTGTTCTACCGCCGCGAGTAAAATGGTAAATAAACCTTTTACTACACGCCCCTCACTATCACCATAAAAGTGGAACGTATTATTATCATTGAGCAGTGCACCTATCCAGACGCGGTTTTCACAGCCTTTAACCTCTTGAGTTTGTTGCTTTTCATCGTCAGTTAATGGTGGTAACTTTTTAGCAAGCTGGATGAGCAAACGATACTTATCTTCCCATGCTTTGTACGTTGAAAATTGTTCAACTATTTCTTGAATTCCAATCTCTGTACCAAAAGGGTGCGGAGCAAAATCATGTTTAGTCGAAGTCATTAGGCTTCCTTCTGTATCTTTAGTCTTCATTTAATCATTTAGTATAGAAAGTGAGAGTGTGACTGCATCGATAAACTTATTGATGTCTTGCTGGTTGTTATAAGGCATTACTGAAATGCGCAAACACCCACTAATATTCAATGCATCCATTAAGGGTTGGGCACAATGCTGACCATAGCGTAATGCAATATTTTGCTCGGTCAAGAGGGTACCTAAATCGCTATGATGAATATCTTTAAAATTAAATGATAATAAAGGGGAGTGAGAAGGGTGATAACTCATAAAGTTGGGGAGTAATGACAGCTTCTCGTTGGCGTATTCCACCAAGGAACATGCATAAGCTTCAGCAGAAGTTAAATCGACACCTTCTAGCCACTTAAGGACAGCAGAAAAGGCAATGACGCCAGCAATATTTGGTGTTCCAGCCTCAAAACGCTGTGGGATAGGCGCAGGGGTAAAATGGTCAAATGTGACATCAGTCAGCATTTTACCTCCTCCGTGCCAAGGGCTCATTTGTTCTAATAGCTCAGTTTTCGCATAACAAACCCCAAGCCCTGTAGGGCCATACAATTTGTGGGCTGAAAATGCGTAAAAATCAATATTCAGCTTTTTTACATTTATTGGGCTATGTACTACACCTTGTGCTCCATCAACCAGAACAAGTGCCCCAACTTGGTGAGCCAACTGAGTTATAGCATGTAAATCAGTTTGATATCCCGTTACATTGGACATTTGTGTGATAGCAACAAGTTTGCTTTTTGTGGAGAGCTTTGATTTGAGCACATCAAGGCTTAATGTTAAGTCTTTTTCAACAGGCCATTTAATTATTTTAGCGCCAGTTTGTTGAGCTAGCATAATCCAAGGTAATAAATTTGAGTGATGTTCGATTTCACTTACAATAATTTCATCACCGGGTTGTAATCTTGAGCGAAAATAACACTGAGCAATTAAATTGATTGATTCAGTAGTTCCACGCGTCCAGATAATATTTTTTTCGCTGGGGGCATTAATCAATTTGGCAGTGCGGACACGGCCTTGTTCATAGTCACGAGTTAATTTTAAGGCGTCAGGGGATTGGCCCCGATAAACAGAACTACCTGATAAACGGTAATAATTATTTGAAGCATCGATCATGGCTATGGGTTTTAATGCGGTAGCTGCGCTATCAAAAAATAGAGTCGATGAGTCTAAAGCAGGAAATGCGAGACGAAATGAAGCGGCGCTAAAATGGTCCATGAGTTCTTTCTTTTAGTCAAAATTTATCTGTTATTGGCTATTGCTGAGTGTGGTGTAATTTGATTGTACATTTATTAGTACATTTATAGTTATTTTTTTGATTAATTTAAACATATCATTTTCAACCTAAGCATTGAAATATTTTGTTACGTTTGGTATTAATTGTTATCAATTATCTAGAATGTGTTTTTTAAAATGATTTAGCGTTTTGCATTACAATGCAATCCTTTTTATTCAGAAATTATTTTATTGATATCCTTTACGAACATATTTCAAGAATTATCTTAAATATCTAACTGAAAGTTTTTTCGGTACACTAGTAGTTATCTATAGATTATTGTATTTATTACGTTAAATTGCTTAAGTATTTATTGTTAGTGGTTTAAATAAATAGCAAAAAAAAAGCACCGCGCGTTGGCGGTGCACTATAAAAATCACTATGGACAGACAGGGTAAATGTACAGGAAGTGAAAAAACAGTAGCAAAGCTACAAAGTCTGGCTGAACCAGACAACTTGCAAACACAACATCACAACCACAAAGCCAAAAGTTCCAAAGTAACTAAACTCTGTAACTTTTCGTTCCGGCTTAGGAAGTGTGCATACTATAGGTATTTACTGGCGTATCCTCAAGGGACAAATTATAATGCTTCGGATGAAAAAAACTAATGAATAACAATATGCCAAGTAGAAGTGATTATGTCTAAAAGATTACCGCCCCTGAATGCACTGAGAGTCTTTGATGCAGCAGCTCGTCATTTAAGTTTTACTAAGGCTGCAGAAGAATTATTTGTAACGCAAGCTGCTGTTAGTCACCAAATGAAAAGTTTGGAGGATTTTCTTGGGCTCAAGCTGTTTCGCCGACGTAATCGTTCATTATTATTAACGGAAGAAGGCCAGAGCTATTATCTTGATATTAAAGAAATTTTCTCTTCTTTAAATGAGGCGACACGCAAGCTTCAAGCGCGAAGCGCGAAAGGGGCTCTAACAGTAAGTTTGTCACCAAGCTTTGCTATCCAATGGCTTGTACCAAGGCTTTCAGGCTTTAACCAAGCTTATCCTGGTATTGATGTAAGAATACAGGCTGTGGATAGAGAAGAAGATAAATTGGCAGATGATGTTGATGTCGCTATTTTCTACGGTAGAGGAAATTGGTCAGGGTTAAGAACGGATCGGCTGTATGCTGAATATCTAATGCCAGTATGTTCACCATCGTTATTAACAGGTGATAACCAACTTAAAAATCCCGAAGATTTAGCAAAACATACGTTACTTCACGATTCTTCTCGAAGAGACTGGCAAGCGTATGTTAAACAACTAGAGTTACAGAATGTGGTCAATGTACAGCAAGGGCCTATTTTTAGTCATAGTGCTATGGTTATCCAAGCTGCTGTACATGGGCAAGGTATTGCATTAACAAATAATGTGATGGCCAAAAATGAAATTGATGCAGGGCGTTTAGTTTGCCCCTTCAGTGAAGTATTGGTGAGTAAAAATGCATTTTATTTAGTCTGCCAAGAAAGCCAAGCAGATTTGGGCAAAATAGCGGCATTTCGCCAGTGGATCTTAGGGCAAGCAGCGAGTGAACAAGAAAAATTAGGCTTTATTACGGGTGACCAAGATGTGGCGCTTATTCAGTAATCAAGTAGTTAAATAAAAAGGTGTTACTGTGAATAGTCGTTTGATGTTAATTTTTGCTGGGATTAGTGGCTTCTTTACTGTTGCTTTTGGGGCTATAGGCTCTCATGCGTTGTCGTCAATCATGAGTGTCCACCAAATGGACTGGATTGAAACAGGCTTACGTTATCAGATGTTACATACTGTTGCGCTTATGGTGTTAGGTGCAGTTTTATTGCGTAAAGTGATTCTATGGTTTTACTGGTCAGGGGTATTTTTTTCAGTTGGCATACTTCTTTTTAGCGGTAGTCTTTATTGTATGGCCCTATTGCAGGTAAAATACTTTTCTTATTTTACGCCAATAGGGGGAGTATGTTTCCTGATTGGCTGGCTGTTAGTAGTAATTGGCGCTATGCGTCTAAGGAAATCGGCGTCACGTAATGAGTAATAAAATTGCACTATATTGCCGTCCAGGCTTTGAGAAAGAGTGTGCAGCAGAGATTACAGACAAAGCCGGGCAAAAAGAAATTTATGGTTTTGCTCGGGTAAAAGAAAATAGTGGTTATGTTATTTTTGAGTGTTACCAAGCAGAAGATGCAGATACACTCGCGCGGACGTTGCCTTTTCGAGAGTTAATTTTTGCTCGTCAAATGATTGTGGTGGGGGATTTACTAAAAGATCTGCCGCCAGAGGATCGTATTACCCCGATTATAAACGCGCTGAGCCAGCAAGTTGCTCGAGCGGGTGATATTCGTGTTGAAGTGGCAGACACGAATGAATCTAAAGAGTTAATGAAGTTCTGCCGTAAGTTTACGGTGCCTTTACGTAATGCATTACGTAAAGAGAAAATTTTACTTCCTCTTGAAAATTTTAAGCGCCCAGTGATCCATGTATTTTTTATTGCTCCGGGTTGCTGTTATACAGGGTATTCCTATACCAATAATAGTTCGAATTTTTATATGGGTATCCCGCGATTAAAATTTCCATCAGATGCGCCAAGTCGCTCAACATTAAAACTCGAAGAAGCTTTTCATGTATTTATTCCGTATGAAGAGTGGGAAGAGCGGTTAGCAAGCGGTATGAACGCAGTTGATTTAGGGGCATGTCCGGGAGGTTGGACATACCAATTAGTGAAGCGCAGTATGATGGTCCATGCCGTAGATAATGGCCCAATGGCAGAAAGCTTAATGGATACTGGGCAAGTTAAACACCACCGAGCTGATGGTTTTAAGTTTCAGCCAAGTTCACAAAACATTACTTGGTTAGTGTGTGATATGGTTGAAAAACCGGCGAAGGTGGCTGCACTGATGACTGATTGGCTAGCACAAGGTTGGTGTCGGGAAGCTATTTTCAATCTCAAGTTGCCAATGAAAAAGCGTTATGAAGAAGTTTCACATATTCTGGAAAAGATGAAAACACAGCTAAAAGAGCAAGGTGTGAATGTGTTAATTCAAGCTAAGCAACTTTATCATGACCGAGAAGAAGTCACTGTACATGTGATGAGAATTTGGTCTGCCAACCCAATGGCGCGTGAATATTACTAGTTAGTGTACTGCCATTCTAAAGGCCGCCAAGTGTGGCCTTTTTTGTGTGTTTATTTAGTGTAGTAACGTAGTTGATTTAAATTACCTTGCAAAGCTATATCTGTTTTTAATGTTGCAATATCACGGCAAATCAATGCAATTTGCTGCTGATCGACTAACTTTTTTTGCCATTTTTCTTCTAGTTCCGATAAATGAGCAAATAAATTTTCAATTGAATGATATTGTTGTAAAAGCTGCGTTGCACTTTTAGGGCCAATCCCTGCAACTCCAGGCACTTTACTACTGCTAATACCGGCAAGCCCCCAGTAATCAGGGAGTTGCTCAGGTGTAACGCCAAATTCCTTTTCAATAAACGGAACATCGAGCCAGCGTTTTTGAAAATAATCACGAATTCGAATATTCGGAGATAATAATTGGCAATAACCTTTGTCTGTGGATACGATGGTAACTGTATGCCCCGACCCAGCAATGCGTGTTGCTAAGGTCGCCGCTAAATCATCTGCTTCATCTCCTTCAGATTGCCAGCAATGTATCCCCTTTTCTTGGAAAAGAGCAATCAGAGTTGGCAGTTCAGCTTGTAAATCCTCAGGCATAGGCTGTCGACCCGCTTTGTAATCGGGTAGTTTTTCATGACGCCAACTTTGATGCCGCCCTTCCTCATCAAATACCGCCACAATATGAGTTGCAGCGGTATGATTTAATAATTGGGATATGGCAGATAAGCAGGTTTCACCACACGGGCTTCCTTGCACCGCATGGATGCGGCGTATTAAGTTTAGTGCATCAATAATTAATAAATGGATCATAAATACGCCATACCTAAAATGTTTATCCTTACTTGTAGACCATACTTATTTTACAATTTCGTAGCAAGGCTCATAAGCTGTACCACCTGGTAGCTTCATGCGGTGCTGTTCTACGAAGCCTTGCAGTAAAATATCCATTCGTTTCATGAGTTCGGTATCACCGTGGATTTTAAATGGCCCGTGCTTTTCTATTGCCTTCATACCAAACTCTTTTACGTTACCAGCAACAATCCCAGAGAAAGCGCGGCGTAAATCAGAGGCCAGTTTTTCAGGTTCTTGACCAGGATGAAGGTTCAATGAAGCCATATTTTCATGCGTTGGTTCGAATGGGTGTTGTAAATCTTGAGCAATTTTAATTGACCAGTTGAAGCTATAGGCATCACCTGTGCTACGGCGGTTCTCTTTAACTTTTGGCATGCTTTGCTTCATTACTCGGGCGACTTCTTGGGCATCGTCAATAATGATTTGGTAATGCTTACTGGCATCTTCACCTAAGGTATGACGGATAAAATCATCTAAAACGGTAAAATATTCAGCACTTTCTTTTGGACCCGTTAAGATAAGCGGCAGAACTTGTTCGCTGTTGGCTGGGTCCATTAAGATACCCAGTAAGTAAAGTAGCTCTTCAGCAGTTCCTACCCCCCCAGGGAAAATAATAATGCCGTGGCCTAATCGAACAAACGCTTCTAAGCGTTTTTCAATGTCAGGCATAATAATCAGCTCATTTACCAGTGGGTTAGGTGGCTCTGCGGCAATAATTGATGGCTCTGTTAAACCAATAAAACGGCTATTTTTATACTGTTGTTGAGCATGCCCTACAGCAGCACCTTTCATTGGTGCTTCCATTGCTCCTGGCCCACAGCCAGTACAAATATTGAGCTCACGTAAGCCAAGTTCGTTACCAACTTTACGACCATACTGGTATTCGATTTCATTAATGGAGTGACCGCCCCAGCACACAATCATGCTTGGGTCTTCATCAATATGTAATGCGCGGGCATTACGCAAAATGGAGAAAATCATATT
Organism: Providencia sp. AGC89; assembly: GCF_053543535.1. Taxonomy (NCBI): domain Bacteria; kingdom Pseudomonadati; phylum Pseudomonadota; class Gammaproteobacteria; order Enterobacterales; family Morganellaceae; genus Providencia; species Providencia sp. AGC89. The sequence goes on along the minus strand of NZ_JBIXLP010000092.1, from coordinate 46,991 downwards.
AGTAATATGAGCTCCATTTTCAAGGTCTAAATGGAATTGTTCTTTTGCGTAGGTAATTTGTGCATGAACGAACAGGATATCACGTAATACTGAGAATAGGTTTGCTTGCAATGTACGGATGATTTTACCGTCAACAAAGGCTTTTTCTGGCGGGTCTATAAGTTCTAGTTTAACACCGCGCTCACGACGTAATACATTGATATCAAAATCTTTGCTTTTTTCTAATAGCTCTTTACTGCTATCAGTAAGGCTGCCTGAGTGTAGAACGGCTAAAGAGCAATTTCTAAATAATTGGTACAAATCGCTACTGGCCGTACGTTTTAGCATATCAACTTCAAGTTGAGATAGTAGATCCATAGATCCTAATGGACTGATATGAGTAATCAAGTAGTACTCCTTTACCCAGTGGGTTCTTGATATGTGAATTGTACTGTAAATGCATGGGTAACATTTACTTTCAATTGTTTTTCAACTACATGGATACTTATTGCCGTGCTAAACGACCTAATTCAGGCGTAAAATCCTCATTACTTCGCCATGGGTTAATATCAAGCCCTCCACGGCGAGTATAACGTGCATAAACACTTAATTTATCGGGTTTACACAGTTGTGTAATATCATTAAATATACGTTCAACACATTGTTCATGAAACTCATTATGATGGCGAAATGAAATTAAATAACGTAATAGGGCTTCACGATTAATTTTCGCACCGCAATAGTGAATTTGTACGGAGCCCCAATCAGGTTGATTAGTAATTAAACAATTTGATTTTAACAAATGGCTAACTAAGGTTTCTTCGACGATATCTTCTTGCGTACTATTTGCTAAGTAGTCACGGTTAAATTCATAATTATTGATATCAATTTCCTGATCATCAATACATATCCCTTGCAATGGTTGGATAGGTTGATGGGAAAAATCATCTAATTTATAAAGTGTAACGCTAACCTTACCATTAGCACAGCGGCTTAAATCATTTTGCAAAACGCTTCGCACATTTTCCCAAGTTTCAAAGCATGTTTGGTTAAAGCTGTTGAGATATAGCTTAAAACTTTTGGATTCAATAAGGTTTTCACTATGGGCATCAACACTGATTGAACCAATCGCAACTTGAGGGACACCACGTTGGTTTAGCCAAGAAAGCTCGTACATTGTCCAGATATCTGCACCATGAAAGGGAAGAGCATCAGCGTAGATCGCTAAAGGAGAGCGATTTAGGCTGCGAGGAACGGCTTGGAGTAATGTTGCATCATATTGGTCATGATAAGCCGTTTTTTTCCCTAACGTTAAATTATCAAGTGCGGGATTATTCTGGTAGTGTGACATATTGGTCCTTGTACTTCATAAACGAGAATGAGGTTAAAAGGCAGAAACTGGTACATTTTATTCGCCCGTAAACTTCTGCCATAATACCATTTATCCACCTTGTTGACGTCTTTCAATTTAACGCAGCTATAAAACCATATGAATACAACACTTTCTGTCGCATTGCATAACTTTACTGAGAAATATGTTTCTCAATGGCAACAACAAACTGGTTTACCGCCCGCTTCAACGGATTTATATGGTATTCCATCCCCTTGTATTGTTCGCACTGGCGAAAACTGGGTGTATTGGGAGCCTCAAACATTTCCAATTAAGGGTGCAACCCTGGATAAAGTCGCTACTGCATTAGATATCAATTTGCAAAGTGATATCCACACTTTTTATACCACTCAGTTAGCTGGTGATATGAAAGCGACATTTCGTGATATTACCCTTAATTTAGTGCAAGTTTGGAATGAGGATGACTTTATTCGCTTACAGGAAAATTTAATTGGCCATTTGGTCACTCAAAAGCGTTTAAAGCTGCCGCCAACGTTGTTTATTGCAACCTTAGATTCTGAACTTGAAATGATATCAATGTGTAATCTTAGTGGTGAAATAATCCTAGAAAAATTTGGTAGTAAAGAAAGACGAGTACTTTCTTCGAATTTAACCTGTTTTCTTGAAGAGCTGACTGTCATTGTGGAGCCAAAGGGGTAAGCATTTTATTACAACTTGGTGTAGGTAAAAGCTTACAATTAAGTTAAGCAATATCTTAAAGTTTTCTTCTTTTATAAGAATGATAATTATTTAACTTTTTATTTCATGGCGTTACTACCGTACGTGATATTTCATTTAATATTATTGAATTATTGCAAGCCATACTAGGTTGTTTTAGTAAGCGGTTTCATACATTCTTATCTCGCTGGACAGGGTAAGTCAGTTTAGCTTTTTATACCTAATTATAGGGTGTAAAAATTTTTAAAAGTAAGGCGAGGGATTGCTAAATAGGTTAAAACACCTATTAACATGCTTTTATTCAACAGGATGTTGAGTGACAGGATGTCATTTTGCAGGATGCATAAGTCCTAAAGCGTAAGCCAGTCAACCAAGGTTGACTGGCTTTTTTCCTGATAAATATTATAGAGTTAATAATAGGCTTTATTGGTTATGGTTCTTCAAGGCATTTTTATTAACGGCTAGTTATCATTTACATTCTTGCTAACGCAGGGCCTGCGAACGAAATATTAATGGCTGTTATGCTGGGAGTTTTTAGTTAATGACATAATAATTTCTTGGGTCATTGCATCGCGCAGCGCTTCGCGACGGCGAAACTCAGCTCGGCGTTGGCTTTTGACTGATTCTATATCGCGTACAGGCTCTTGAATTGGCAATTGGAACCAGCCGTCTGCGGTTTGCGTCCCATTGCACTCTAACCAAAAAGTATCATAACTTGATTTTAAATGTTGGCTCTTAATATGGCATTGGTTAGAAACGCCTAATATTGATTTTACATGGAAAAAAGTAGCGACAGCATAAACTGCGGACATTAATAAATTCTTAGGTCTCATACCGTGCATTTGTTTAGTAATTAACCTAACTTGGTCAACACTTTGCTCGGTTGAAGGCCCTTGTAAGGAGCATACATAAAGTTGGCCTTCAGGGCCGAAAGAAAAACTCATTAAATAGATCTCATCACCTGTTTCATTTTTCAGGTGTAGAGTGAGGTCACCTTCTCTTGGGTATTGTGAATATATTAAGGTTAATTGAGCAAAATCCCCTGATTTTAACTCAATATTAGCCACAACAAGCCCTTCACGTTTATCACAAAACATGGCTTCGATAGCTTCAGGTTTAAATGTTGTTTCAACTAAATTAAGTGTATAGCTAGCCGTAAGCAACTTTTGCTTTCCAGTCCAAGCCTTATGAAGGTATTTATTAATCGGTCGTTCAATGAAATGAGGAACACCTTCAATTGCCGCCGAAAATTGAGCACAACGGTAGTTTTGGCACATTACCTGATAGTGTTTATATTGCTCAGTAGGAAGTTTAGTAATACGAATTTTTCTTTTTAATTCAACATATTTTGAGTTAAAAGCTCGCCAAACTTTACTTTCCTTACGCCACTGCTTTAGTAATCCCATAGATAAACCATTTTATTGTTAATTATTTTGTTTGTATTAAATTGAAAAACATTTGATTTTACTTTTATCAATCGAAACAAATCATCAACGAAACTTATCAAGTTAAGTCGAGCAGATAATTAAGCAGAAAATAATGGTATAGAGATATCAATAAACTTGTATTTCCTCGTTTTTAACCCCATTTATCCGACAGAATTGTGATGAAAAATAAAGTATATTTGCTTTGTGATAATTAAATAGGTTTAAGCATGAATATTGAACAACGCATTATTGAAAAACTTTGTCATCTAGAAGAGGAAATGAAATTAAAATCCCTTTGGAATGAACAGCCACCAAGTCCTGAAGCTTTTAAAAGTGTTGAACCCTTTTGTATTGATACAATGGAAGCTTCGGAATGGTTACAATGGGTTTTGATCCCTCGCTTGCAGATACTGATTGAGCAAAAAGCGGTATTGCCGACAAGCTTTGCAGTTGCCCCTTATTTTGAAGAGGCTTATAAGCATGACGAAGAAGAGCGTTATACATTGGTTATTCATCACTTGCGTGAGCTAGACGGCCTTTTTTCAGCGAAAACGAGCGGGTGAATAATTAATGCTGGAAATCATTTATCACGATGAGTATATGGTTGCGGTGAATAAACCGGCAGGTATGCTAGTGCATCGCAGTTGGTTAGATAGCAAAGAAACGGTGTTTGTCATGCAAACGCTGCGAGATCAAATTGGGCAATATGTGTATCCCATTCATCGGCTTGATAGGCCTACATCAGGTATATTGCTTTTTGCGTTGTCGAGTGAGGTTGCAAGGCTGTTAGCTGCACAGTTTGAAAGCCACCAGTTAGAAAAAGTATATCATGCTATCGTTCGTGGCTATTTAACCGAAGAGCAAACCATCGATTATCCACTCTTAGAAGAGTTAGATAAAATTGCGGATAAACACGCGTCTCGTGAGCCCGTTTTACAGGAATGTATTACTCATTGTAAGCCAATCGCCACCGTTGAATGCCCTATTGCTATCGGGCGCTACGACACATCTAGGTTCAGCTTGGTTGAATTAAGGCCGGAAACAGGCCGTAAGCATCAACTAAGAAGGCACATGTCTCACCTTCGTCATCCTATTATTGGCGATAGTAAACATGGTGATTTGCGGCAGAACCGGGGAGTTAATGCGAATTTTTCAGTATCACGACTGATGTTGCATGCCAGTTTATTAAATTTAAATCACCCGATAACAAAAGAAAATATATCACTAGTTGCGCCGTGGGACACACAATGGTTGTCATTAATTGAACAATTTGGGTGGTCAGATAAGGTTGTAAAGTTAGGAATAAACGTTATTAATTCGTCAAATGAATAAGAAATAGAGGGGGTGTTATGTCAAAAATAGGCATTTTTGTTGGAACTGTCTATGGTAACTCTTTGGCTGTTGCAGAAACGGCACAAGAAATTTTAGAACAGCAAGGGCATGAAGTGGTTGTCTTTGACGAACCTACCTTGAATGATTGGCAACACTACAATTCAGGTGAAGAAATTGCCTTAATTGTGACTTCATCTACAGGCCAAGGGGATTTGCCCGATACTATAGCGCCGTTGTTTAGTGAAATTAACGATGTTGTTGGTTATCAACCTGATTTACGTTACGGCCTAATTGCTTTAGGTGATAGCAGTTATGAAAGTTTTTGCGGGGCTGGGGTCCGTTTTGATGAACTATTAGCCGAACAATCAGCTACACGTATTGGTGATATTTTATTTATTGATGCAATTGAAGTGGACACGCCAGAAGAATATGCGAAGAGTTGGATTGAAGCTTGGGCTGAGCTACTTTAAATGCCTGCACCGTGGGATTACCCATATTTATAATAAATAGCGGTAATGCTACGGCGCAGTATATAATCACTTCGCCTGTAAATTATTTACGGGTAAGTTTTTCGAGGTCAGCTTCAATTTCTGCAATTTTATTTGAAACAACATGTTCTAAATGGCGTAAGTCATCAAGAATTTTGTGTTTTAAATCAATATCAGTTTGCTCTGTTTGGCAAATTTGGTCTAGTTCTTCAATCGCATAACGTAGGTTAGTATTGATCTCGTTAATTTCTTTGAAATTATTACCGCCATCGGCAATCGTTTTACGTTGGCGTGGGTATTTGAATTTTACGCTTTTAGCGAAAAACTCCCCTTTATCTTTGCGAAAATAGATTTTTAAAATGTCATTATTCGCTTCTTGACGCAAGGAATAGCGGTCAATGTCTTGGGGGTTACTGATGCCTAAACTTTTCAAATTATCGTACATGTTAGCTCGCTTTAATGTAGGAACAGAGTCGGTAAACAAAGTGATAGTGTGAGCAAGGCCGTAACAATATCGGTCTATTTCCCTTTATGGTACTACTGGTTTAAAGACGTAGGTTGGAAATACCCTATTACGTCATTTTGCAATAGCATCATTATAATGAAAAATAAAATAATACAGTTTTATTGATGGTAAACGGCAAAAGTCACGGACATATTATGCGCGATTTCTTGAAATTGACAAACTTCTCTTTGCAATTAATGCGCTCAGATGAACCACAAAATGAAATATTAACGAAAGTGTATTGAATATGGCCACCCGATTTGCATACAAGGTATGCGCTTCGGGATAGCTTCATGTTTAACCTAATTACTATGAAATGATTACAAAAACTGAGTAATAGGTTTTTAGATGGTAAGTAGTGGCTGATAGGAATTATTCATCAATACTTCTTAATAATTCATTGATCCCTACTTTACCCCGTGTTTTCTCGTCGACCTTTTTAACAATAACAGCACAGTAAAGGCTATAGCTACCGTCTTTGGAAGGCAAGTTACCGGAAACAACGACAGACCCCGCAGGTACACGACCGTAAAAGATTTCGCCAGTTTCGCGATCATAAATTTTTGTGCTTTGTCCCAGATAAACCCCCATTGAAATAACGGAGCCTTCTTCAACAATCACACCCTCAACCACTTCTGAGCGAGCACCAATAAAGCAGTTATCTTCAATTATTGTCGGGTTTGCTTGTAATGGTTCTAAAACACCACCAATGCCAACGCCGCCAGATAAGTGAACATTTTTACCAATTTGCGCACAAGAGCCGACTGTCGCCCATGTATCAGCCATGGTGCCTTCATCAACATAAGCCCCTATGTTGACGTATGATGGCATTAAGACGCTATTTTTAGCAATGTAAGCCCCTTTACGTACAGCGGCTGGTGGAACAACGCGAAAACCTTCTTTTTCGAAGCGAGCTTGGTCGTAGTCGGCAAATTTCATTGGGACTTTATCGAAATAACGGCTTTCAGCGCCATCAATGACTTGGTTATCTTGAATACGAAATGATAACAACACGGCTTTTTTGAGCCACTGATGTGTAACCCAAACACCAGCAATTTTTTCTGCGACACGTAATTTACCGCTATCAAGTAATGCAATAGTCTCTAAAACGGCTTGTTTTACTGGGATAGAGACGGTATTTGGTGTAATACTGCTTCTATCTTCGAATGCTTGTTCAATGATCGCCTGTAAATGCTGCATTGATTGTATTTCCCTCTTGAATGACATGAAAGTAAGCGTTGACCGCAATAATGCGATGAGCGCTATATTTTATCCTTCGATTTTAGGGCTTCTGTCAACCTTTCTGATAACTCTTGTTGCATATTTTTACTTAAGGCTTGGTGCTCTTTATCTGCTAACACAAAGAAATCTTCAACTTTTTCGCCAATAGTGGTGATCCGTGCGCCATATAGCGAAATTTCCATTTGAGCAAAAACATGCCCAATTCGCGCTAATAACCCTGGTTGATCTAAGGCAAATAATTCCATATAGGTACGGCGATCATTCGTTGAATGTAAAAAATTGACTTTTGTTGGAACCGTAAAATGACGTAATTTAGATGGAATAGTGCGTGGTTTTGGTAGCGAAATTTCAGGTTGTTGCACCGCTAGCAACAACATTTTACGGATATGTTCATATCTATCTTTCGACAATGCATTCCCGTTAGGCTCTAACACCACAAAAGTATCCATTGCCATATTATCTTTATTAGTAAAGATCTGCGCACTGTGAATACTTAAATTACGCCTATCAAGTTCACTAGCAACAGCTGCAAATAAATGGGGTTTATCATGGCACCAAATAAAAATTTCAGTGCCACCATGTTTAGGTTGGGTGCTTATCAGGACAAGCGGTTGGCTTAAATCATGCGCTAGCAAATGTTTGGTGTGCCAAGCCAGTTGTGATGGGGTGTGACGCAAAAAATAGTCGGCGTGACAACGGGACCAAAGCGCTTGCAATTTTTCTTCGTTAGTAGGGGACTGCCGTAATAATGATAAAGCTTGATAACGGTGATGGCGGATACGTTGGCGCAAATCAGGCGTGCTTTGCATCCCTTGATTTAACTGGTGTTCAGTGGATAAAAATAACTCGCGGATTAAACTTTGTTTCCAGCTATTCCATAATGTGCTGTTGGTCGCGCAAATATCAGCGACGGTCAAACACATTAAATAATTAAGACGCGAAACTGTTTTTACTTCAGCTGCAAACTGCTTAATGATATCGGGGTCTTGAATGTCACGCCTTTGAGCGGTTACTGACATCAGTAAGTGGTTTTTTACTAACCAAGCGGCAAGACCTGCTTCTTTGCTCGAAAAACCATGTAATAAGGCGAAGTCATACACAAATTCGGCTCCAAGATCAGAATGATCTCCTGAACGCCCTTTAGCAATATCATGGAAAATAGCGGCTAGCCGTAAAATCTCAGGTTGAAGTAATTTAGGGTAAACACTGACACAAAGCGGGTGATCGCGGCGATTTTCTTCTAGGGTAAAACTATCAATTTTTTGCAAGACGCGAATTGTGTGTTCATCGACGGTATAAGCATGGAATAGGTCGAATTGCATTTGGCCAACAATATTGCTCCAAAGAGGCGTATAAGCGCTTAGGACACTGTGAAGGTGCATAGGGACAAACGCACCTTTGATTGCTCTTGGATGGCATAATATTTTTAGGAATAGTTTTCGTGCTTCTGGCAGTTCACAGAGCGGCTTCACAAGATTTCGTCGCGCAAAACGTAATTGCCGTAAAGTGGTTGAGTAAATCCCTGTAATATTGGGATAGCGGGCCATTTGGTAGAACATTTTTAAGATAGTGGCAGGCTGGTTAATGAATAGGTCATCATCAATCATATCAATTAACGAGCCACGAAGCTGGAATTGAGAATCAATAGGACGAGGCTTTTCATCGGGGTTGAGGGTCAAAATGGCTTCATCAAATAGTTGTAATAACATTTGATTTAGTTCTCTAACGCGCCGAGTGACGCGATAAAAATCTTTCATCATTCGCTCAACAGGTTGGTTTTTATCACCTTGATAACCCAATAGATTGGCTACACTAAACTGGCGGTCAAATAACAGTCTATTATCATGGCGTTTAACCACTAAGTGTAAGGCGAAGCGAATTTTCCATAAAAAGACTAAACATTCTTTGAGTTCTTGGTGTTCCTCTTCGGTTAAAAAACCAAAACCCACCATTTCATCGACGGTTGTTGCCCCAAAGTGACGCCTACCTACCCATAGTAAGGTATGTATATCCCGCAAGCCACCAGGGCTGCTTTTAATATCAGGTTCTAAGTTGTAGCTAGTGCTATGGTAGCGTTGATGGCGTTCTTGTTGCTCTTCAATTTTAGCGGCAAAAAAGACAGCAGAAGGCCAAAATTCATCACTGAAAATCGTTTTTTGTAACTGTAAAAAGAGGGCGATGTCACCACAAATTAGCCTTGATTCAATTAAATTTGTTGCGGTTGTGAGGTCTGCATTGCCGGCTTCAATACATTCAGATAAAGAACGAACGCTATGACCAATATCAAAGCGAAGATCCCACAATAAAGTAATAAATTGCCCAATTTGAGCTGCTAATGTCTCAGGTAGTGGCTCTTTACTTAACACTAAGATATCAATATCAGAAAGTGGGTGCAGCTCATGACGGCCATAGCCACCAACCGCAATCAGTGACATCCCTGACTGTTTTTCAAATTTAAATGATTGCCAGAGACGAGTCAGTAAAGCATCGAGGTAGTCACTGCGAATATGAACTAGGTCAACGACATCTTTACCTTGGTTGAATGCTTCCTCTAGCCAATGGTCAAAATCATCGACATGTTGCCTTAAGGCACTGAGTTCAAGGTCGTGGGGACCAAATTGGTTTGGTGAGAGATAGGGAGTAGGAAGTGCCGTCATCTTTATCTTTCCGTAGTGATATCGATAGAAAAACTTATATCAGCTTACGGTTTTTTAGTAAAAATGAACAGAAAAAGAACCCCCTAATGTGAGGGGGTCTTCTTGGAATTAGGCGTTAACCAGAACCGCTGAGATAAATGGCTCTTCTTCTTTACGTAATGTTAAGATTTCACAACCGTTATCAGTAACGACTAAAGTGTGTTCATACTGTGCTGACCAACCTCGGTCTTTGGTTTTGACTGTCCAACCATCTTTCATGGTACGGATGCGGTGATCGCCAGTATTAACCATAGGTTCGATGGTAAATGCCATGCCTTTTTGTAGCACCACTCCACTATCATCAGCATCATAATGTAGAACTTGTGGTTCTTCATGGAACCCTTCGCCAATACCATGGCCACAATATTCACGTACAACTGAAAAGTCTTGTTTTTCAACAAACTCTTGGATGGCCTTTCCTAGGGTGCGTAAGCGAATACCCGGTTTAACCAGACGTAGGGCTAAGTACAGGCTATCTAATGTGACTTGGCAAAGACGCTCGCCTTGGATAGTCGGTTTCCCAACAATGAACATTTTAGACGTATCACCGTGGAAACCATTTTTGATCACCGTAACATCGATATTAACGATATCACCATCTTTTAAAATTTTATCTTCACTAGGAATTCCATGACAAATGACATCATTGACGGAAATACAAACGGATTTAGGGAAACCGTGATAGTTAAGACAGGCAGGGATAGCTTGCTGCGTTTCAACGATGTGTTGATGACAGAGGCGGTCCAATTCACCAGTGCTGACGCCCGGCACAACATGTGGCGCAATCATTTCTAACACTTCCGCTGCTAGCCTACCCGCAACACGCATTTTCTGAATATCTTCTTCAGTTTTGATAATAATAGCCATGAGTTTAATCCATTCATGCCACATATATTAATGGCATGTTTAATAAAGGGGGGTGAAAATAGGTTTGGTACCTTTTTTACATCAATAACACTTATGGTAACAGCCACCGCATTTCCTGCCAACTAGCTATCGATAGGAACCGATAGATTAAGTGTTTTTTAGATAGGTGAGTAGGGCGCTGAGGCTATACGAACCTAAGTGTTTTATAGCACAAAATGCACAGTAATGATGAAGATATCTTGAACGGAGAAATAACACCGATAGAAAATAAGATTTTTACTCTACCAGCGTTTTTACCCTGCCCAAATAGCGTCTATAATTGATTAATGGGAATATCATATTTCCCGAGTGAACCGCTTTTTAATCAATCTGCTTTTTTGTCATTTCTGTTAGCGAAAAAAACAACAAAAGTTGGCTTCTAAGTTGGATTTATGGTATAAAGCGCGCCGGCAATCCATATTATTTCTTCTCACTTTTTTGTGCATCAATGAATGCTGCTCAAATGTTGTTAGTCGGATAGAAAATTGGATATGCGATAAACTTAAACTCAATTGTGTAATAACACACACAAATCGACACGTGCTCCGGGGTGCTCTTATGCGTTTAAACGCAGCCATAGAGTCGGTAGCATGGGATTTGTGGAGGCATAACCCCAATTACTTATATACAGAGGTATTAAATGGCAACTGTTTCCATGCGCGATATGTTACAAGCGGGCGTACACTTTGGTCACCAGACTCGTTACTGGAACCCAAAAATGAAACCTTTCATTTTCGGCGCTCGTAACAAAGTTCATATCATCAACCTGGAAAAGACTGTTCCAATGTTCAACGAAGCTTTGGCTGAGTTAACTAAAATTGCTTCTCGTAAAGGCAAAATTCTGTTTGTCGGTACTAAACGTGCTGCAAGCGAAGCCGTTCAAGAAGCTGCTAACAGCTGTGATCAGTATTTCGTTAACCACCGTTGGTTAGGTGGGATGCTGACTAACTGGAAAACTGTTCGTCAGTCAATCAAACGTCTGAAAGATTTAGAAGTTCAGTCGCAAGACGGTACTTTCGATAAACTGACCAAGAAAGAAGCGCTGATGCGTACTCGTGAACTTGGTAAGTTAGAAAACAGCTTAGGCGGTATCAAAGATATGGGCGGTTTACCTGACGCTCTGTTCGTTATCGATGCAGACCACGAACACATTGCTATCAAAGAAGCAAACAATCTGGGTATCCCAGTATTTGCTATCGTAGATACTAACTCTGATCCAGATGGTATCGATTTCGTTATCCCTGGTAACGATGATGCAATCCGTGCAATCAAACTGTATCTGGGCGCTGTAGCAAGCACCGTTCGTGAAGGCCGTTCACAAGATCTGGCTGTTCAAGCAGAAGAAAGCTTAGTAGAAGCTGAATAATAAGGCTTAAGTCCTTATTTATAGGTATTGCTATACAGGTACTGCTATATGTTAGAAGGGGCCTGATAAAGGCCCCTTTTATATATGAATCAGAACTATCCACGTGAGGAAGACTCTCACGGGGAATATCGAGGAATAAATCACATGTCTGGAATTACCGCTGCATTGGTAAAAGAACTGCGTGAACGTACTGGCGCAGGTATGATGGAATGTAAAAAAGCACTTGTTGAAGCTAATGGCGACATCGAATTAGCGATCGATAACATGCGTAAATCAGGTCAAGCAAAAGCGGCTAAAAAAGCAGGTCGTGTTGCAGCTGAAGGTGTTATCCTGACCGAAGTTTTCAACGATGGCAAAACAGGCGCTCTGATCGAGCTGAACTGTGAAACTGACTTCGTTGCTAAAGATGCTGGTTTCTTAGCATTTGGTAAAGAAGTTTTAGCATCTGTTGTTGCGGACAAAAATGCAGATATCGAAGCGCTGAAAGCAAAATTCGAAGAAGCTCGTACAACTTTAGTTGCTAAAATCGGTGAAAATATCAATATCCGTCGTGTTGATATTCTGGAAGGCGCACAAGTAGGTAGCTACCTGCACGGTGCTCGTATTGGTGTTTTAGTCGCTGGCGAAGGCGCAGACGAAGAATTACTAAAACACATTGCTATGCACATCGCTGCAAGCAAACCTGAATATGTGACTCCAGATGATGTACCTGCGGATGTTGTTGCTCATGAGCATCAAATCCAGTTAGACATCGCAATGCAATCTGGTAAACCACGCGAAATCGCTGAAAAAATGGTTACTGGTCGCATGAACAAATTCACTGGCGAAATCTCTTTGACTGGCCAGCCTTTCGTAATGGACCCAAGCAAATCTGTTGGTGACTTACTGAAAGAAAAAGGTGCTACTGTTTCTAACTTCATCCGTTATGAAGTTGGTGAAGGTATCGAAAAAGTTGAAACTGACTTTGCAGCAGAAGTTGCTGCAATGAGCAAGTAAGCAACTTAAGGGCCGCCGATTGGCGGCTCTGTTTTATACACGTTATATTTCAAGCTGTATTAGCCTTGTTTTACGACTGCAAACGGAGAATAACTCCGCCCTCGGAGCCGTTGACATAACAGCAACATGTAGCTCGAACTATTTAGTGTATAACTGTCGTATTCTAATTTTAAATTTAGGTACGTAGAAAACCATTATTCTACGTGTGTTACCCCAATAAATAATCTGTTAGGACAGAACACCATGGCAACCAATGCAAAACCCGTTTATCAACGTATTCTGCTTAAATTAAGTGGCGAAGCCTTACAAGGTGCAGAAGGTTTTGGTATCGATGCTAGCGTTTTAGATCGTATGGCTCAGGAAATTAAAGAACTCATAGAACTGGGTATACAGGTCGGTGTGGTTATTGGCGGTGGTAACCTGTTTCGTGGTGCTGGTTTGGCACAAGCTGGCATGAACCGTGTTGTCGGCGACCACATGGGGATGTTAGCGACAGTGATGAACGGGCTCGCTATGCGTGATGCGTTACACCGTGCATATGTGAATGCAAGGTTAATGTCTGCAATTCCACTAAACGGTGTCTGTGATAATTATAGCTGGGCAGAAGCAATCAGCTTATTACGCCACGGCCGTGTTGTTATTTTTTCTGCCGGAACAGGGAATCCATTTTTTACAACCGACTCAGCGGCATGTCTACGTGGGATTGAAATTGAAGCGGATGTGGTATTAAAAGCCACTAAAGTTGATGGTGTATATTCAGCAGATCCAGCTAAAGACCCTGAAGCAGTTCTTTATGAAACCCTGAGCTATCAAGATGTTCTGGAACGTGAACTTAAAGTGATGGACTTAGCTGCCTTCACTCTGGCGCGCGATCATAACTTACCTATTCGTGTTTTTAACATGAATAAGCCGGGCGCATTACGCCGTGCCGTAATGGGTGAAAATGAAGGTACCCTGATTTCTCACAATTAATACTCAGAGACATAACCTGAGTTTAAATGTATTATCTAACATAAATTCAGACTATTTAAGCGAGGTCGCATCGCGGCCTTTAATAACCAGTTCTTAAGGGTTGAAAACGTGATTAATGAAATCCAAAAAGATGCTCAAGACCGTATGGAAAAGAGCCTAGAAGCATTTAAAAACCAAATTAGCAAAGTCCGTACAGGCCGTGCATCTCCAAGCCTCTTAGATGGCATCACTGTTGAATATTACGGTTCAGCAACACCTCTACGTCAGTTAGCTAACGTGACGGTTGAGGACTCCCGTACATTAGCAATTTCTGTTTTTGACCGTAGCATGTCACCGGCTATTGAAAAAGCGATTATGGCTTCTGATTTAGGTTTGAACCCTTCATCAGCAGGTACAGTTATCCGTGTTCCACTTCCTCCATTAACGGAAGAACGCCGTAAAGACTTAATCAAAGTGGTTCGTGGTGAAGCAGAACAAGGCCGTATCGCAGTTCGCAACGTTCGCCGTGATGCTAACGATAAAGTCAAAGCTTTACTGAAAGATAAAGAAATTAGTGAAGATGACGAGCGCCGTTCACAGGATGAAATCCAAAAGCTGACTGATAGCTACATCAAGAAAGTTGATGAGTCATTAGCGCAAAAAGAAACGGAATTGATGGAGTTTTAATCCATCTTGATATAAAGCCACCAAAGCATACCGTAAAAAGTATGTGTTAGTGTGGCTTTGTTGTTTTCATATCTATTAAAAAATCCTTTCTAACCTCTAAGCTGATATAATCTCAGTATTGATTTAATACAGAGTAACCAATCACTATGAAACGTCTGACAATCCTAGGTTCCACAGGCTCAATTGGTACAAATACACTTTCTGTTGTTCGCCAAAACCCCGAAAAATTTCAAATTCTTGCTTTAGTCGCAGGGCAAAACGTTGCTGAAATGGCTAAACAATGCCTTGAGTTTAATCCGAAATATGTATCAATGGCGGATGAGTCTTCAGCCAAAGCATTACGGGCTATTTTGACTGAAAATAACAATAAAACGGAAGTGTTGTCAGGAAACCAAGCTGCAATTGAGCTCGCAGGGCTTGACGATGCTGACCAAGTTATGTCAGCGATTACTGGTGTGGCGGGCTTACTTCCTACTTTAGCCGCGATCAGAAAAGGCAAAAGAATATTATTAGCGAATAAAGAGTCTCTGATTACGAGTGGCCGTTTATTCTTTAATGAGATTCGTCAACACAATGCGACAGTTTTTCCTATTGATAGTGAGCATAACGCTATTTTTCAAAGCTTACCTGAAGTTATTCAGCTTAATTTAGGGTTTGCTGATCTATCTGCTTCTGGTATATCAAGTATTGTTTTAACTGGCTCAGGCGGCCCTTTTAGAGATACCCCATTATCTCATTTTGATAACGTGACACCTGATGAAGCCTGCAATCACCCGAATTGGTCGATGGGAAGAAAAATTTCAGTAGATTCGGCGACAATGATGAATAAAGGGCTAGAATATATTGAAGCTTGTTATTTCTTCAATGCGAGTGCTGAGCAGATGGAGGTCATTATTCACCCTCAGTCAGTTATCCATTCAATGGTACGGTATAAAGATGGCAGTGTGATTGCTCAATTGGGTACGCCTGATATGCGCACACCAATTTCATATAGTATGGCTTATCCTCAACGTATAATGTCTGGTGCAGAACCTCTCGATTTTGCCACTCTTTCATCATTAACGTTTGTTCAGCCAGACTATCAACGTTATCCTTGTTTGAAGTTAGCTATAGATGCTTGCCATGAAGGCCAAGCGGCAACAACTGCATTAAATGCAGCAAATGAAGTGGCCGTTGCTGCTTTCCTTAACGGTAAAATTCGTTTTACAGATATAGCAAAAATTAACCACAAAGTACTAGATGCACAAGTTTTTTCTGAACCAGTTTCTATTGATGAGGTCTTAGAAATCGATGAGCAAGCCCGCAAAAATGCGGTAAAAATAATCGCTCAGGCAGTTTAACCTCAGTATGTGATTTATTTAGTTGCTGATAGCCACATTATATCTTTAATATGTGATGTGTTTAAAAAAAGAAAGATAACATAGTATTTTGTAGCGAATTAAGGATGTGTCTTATCAGCAAACTTAATAATAGTGGTTATTATTGGGCTGTATTTTTAAAGCAGTACTCACAAGGATTAACATTTAATGAACTCTAGTGGTGAAAATCTCTCTGATTCGATGATACCTAAGCATGTCGCTATCATTATGGATGGTAATGGGCGATGGGCTAAACAGAGAGGAAAACTCAGAATTACAGGTCATAAGGCAGGTGTTGAATCTGTTCGTAATTCAGTGCGTTTTGCGGTAAAAAATAAAATTAGCTCCCTTACACTGTATGCATTTAGTAGTGAAAACTGGAGACGGCCAGAAAAAGAAGTGAGTTCTTTGATGGAATTATTTGTTTTTGCTCTCGACAATGAAGTTAAAAACCTGCATAAAAACAATGTAAAATTAAAGGTTATCGGTGATGTAAGTCGTTTTAGTGATCGTCTCAAAAAAAGAATCGATAAGGCAGAGGCACTCACGCAAAACAATACAGGTTTGAAACTGAATATTGCCGCAAATTACGGTGGCCGTTGGGATATAACCAACAGTGTGAAACAGGTATTTTCGAAAGTACAAAATGGTGAACTCTCTATTGATGATATCAATGAAGAAACCATTAATAGTGAAATTTGTATGCATGACCAAGAAAATGTCGATTTGGTTATAAGAACAGGAGGGGAGCATCGCATCAGCAACTTCCTGTTATGGCAAGTCGCTTATGCGGAATTTTATTTCACCAACGTTTTGTGGCCAGATTTTGATGAAATGGTGTTTCAGGATGCAGTTGATGCTTTTAGTAAGCGCGAGCGTCGTTATGGTGGAGCTGAATCAGATGATGAACTCGTCAAATAATAGGGGAAAGATGTGCTGAAATACCGTTTACTTACTGCAATAGTATTAATACCAATCGTTATTGCAGCTTTGTTTTTGCTTTCTCCAGCAAATTTTGGTTTTGTCGTGATTGCAGTTTGTGCATTAGGTGCTTGGGAATGGGCGCAGTTCGCAGGCTGGCATTCGCAAGTTAAACGTATAGGGCTAGCTATTGTTTTTGCAATAATATTACTTGCGGTTCAATTAGCTGTTCCTGATATAACATCATTTTCCTCTGAGCCGATGATCCTCTACGGCTTGTGGGCCGGTCTGGCATGGTGGGTTGTCGCAATTCTTTTAGTCGTGACTTATCCTGCATCGGCATCGTGGGGTAAATCGGTCATTGTCCGCTTGCTGTTCGGTGCATTAACTATTATTCCATTTTATTGCGGCATGATGGTACTTAGAACTATTGGTTATCAAAGTGATACATCCTTTGGTGCATGGTGGTTATTGTACGTTATGTTACTTGTTTGGGGAGCTGATTCAGGTGCTTATGCATTTGGCCGCACCATTGGGCGGAATAAAATGGCGCCGAAAGTTTCTCCTGGGAAAACATGGGAAGGTTTAATTGGGGGCTTGATTACCGCAGGGGTGATATCGTGGTTGTTTAGCACATTTGCACCAATCCCTGTGATGCCTGATTATTTGCTAGTGACTTCGATTATTGTTGTTGTAGTATCTGTGTTTGGTGACCTAACAGAAAGTATGTTTAAACGTCAATCAGGTATTAAAGACAGTAGCCACTTAATTCCGGGGCATGGCGGTATTCTTGACCGAATTGATAGCCTGACAGCAGCGATTCCAGTTTTTGCTGGGCTAAATTTGTTAGTTTTTAACGGTTTTGGTCTTTAGGAAGATAAATGGGATTTATTTGGAGCTTAGCGGCGTTTATTATTGCGATTGGTGTGCTGATTACAGTACATGAATTTGGGCACTTTTGGGTTGCTCGCCGTTGTGGTGTTTATGTTGAGCGTTTCTCCATTGGTTTTGGGAAAACGTTATGGCGTAAGGTAGATAAACAGGGTACTGAGTTTGTATTAGCAATGATCCCGCTAGGGGGCTATGTCAAAATGCTTGATGAGCGAGTTGGCGAAGTTTCTCCTGAGCGTCGGCACCAAGCATTTAACAATAAAACGGTTGGGCAGCGGGCTGCCATTGTTAGTGCAGGGCCAATTGCGAACTTTTTACTTGCTATTGTTGTCTACTGGGTAGTATTTATGATTGGTGTTCCTTCGGTGAAACCAATTATTGAGGATGTAAAAAGCGGTTCTATCGCCGCCATAGCAAATTTTGAACCAAAAATGGAACTAAAAGCCATTGATGGTATCGAAACACCTGATTGGAATTCAGTGCGTTTGGCATTGGTCGGTAAAATTGGTGACCGTGAATTAACGGCTCAAGTATTGCCACAGGGCTACAGTGAGCCGATTACAAAAACGGTTGATTTAACCAATTGGCAATTTGATCCAGAAAAACAAGACCCGATACTGTCTATTGGCATTATGCCAGTATCTGTGAGAATTGACCCTGTTATTCAAAAAGTCACTGAAGGTTTGGCTGGTGAACGTGCGGGTTTACAGCCGGGTGATAGAATTGTTAGTGTTAACGGGGAGGCATTGGGTCTTTGGAATCCAGTGACGCGTATTATTCGTAATAACCCTGGAATACCATTGAAACTTGAGGTAGAGCGGTCACAACATTTGATCCCTCTCACTCTAACCCCTGACAGCCAAAATGGTCAGCGTGGTGAAAAAATTGGGTTTGCGGGCGTTGAACTTTCAGTGTTACCGTTAGCGGATGAATATAAAATGGTACAGCAGTATGGGCCATTTTCTGCGTTTTACCAAGCCAGTGATAAAACGTGGCAGTTAATGAAATTAACGGTCAACATGATGGGTAAACTGGTTGTTGGGGATGTCAAACTCAATAACTTAAGCGGTCCGATATCTATCGCAAAAGGTGCGGGGGTATCAGCCGAATCAGGCTTGGTGTATTATTTGATGTTTATTGCGCTTATTAGCGTCAATTTAGGTATCATCAATCTGTTTCCACTGCCTGTTTTAGATGGGGGGCACTTGCTCTTCTTGTTAATTGAAAAAATTAAAGGAAGTCCAGTGTCTGAGCGAGTACAAGACTTTAGTTTTCGGATAGGTGCAATGGCATTGATTCTGTTAATGGGACTTGCACTTTTTAATGATTTCTCTCGCTTCTAATTTTTATAAGCTGGGGACCAGTAAGGAATACGCATAACAACGATGGCGATGAAAAAGTTGCTCATAGCGTCGCTGCTTTTCAGCAGCGCCACTGCATACAGTTCAGACGGATTCGTAGTTAAAGACATTCGTTTCGAAGGTCTACAACGCGTCGCCGTTGGTGCAGCATTATTGAACATGCCAGTTAGGGTCGGTGATTCGGTTGATAACGAAGATATCAGTCGTTCGATTCGTTCCCTATTTTCAACCGGTAACTTCGAAGATGTTAGGGTCCTGCGTGATGGAAACACGCTGATCGTTCAAGTTAAAGAGCGCCCAACTATCGCAAGTATCACTTTTACAGGTAATAAATCTGTCAAAGATGACATGCTTAAGCAGAACTTGGAAGCTTCAAATATCCGTGTTGGTGAGGCGCTTGACCGCACAACAATTGCGAATATTGAAAAAGGCTTAGAAGACTTTTACTACAGTGTAGGTAAATATAACGCGACAGTAAAAGCGGTTGTAACGCCTTTACCACGTAATCGTGTTGACCTAAAATTTGTTTTCTCTGAAGGTGTTTCTGCGCAAATTCAGCAAATTAACATTGTTGGTAATAAAAATTACACGACTGCAGAATTAGTCAATAAACTGCAATTGCGTGATGATGTACCATGGTGGAACCTTGCTGCTGACCAAAAATATCAGAAACAAAAATTGGCGGGTGACTTAGAAACACTTCGCAGTTTTTACCTTGATCGCGGTTACGCTCGTTTCAATATAGATTCAACCCAAGTTAGTCTGACACCAGACAAAAAAGGAATTTATATTACGATTAACATTACCGAAGGCGACCAGTATAAAATTTCTGGTGTTGAGGTTAATGGTAATACAGCAGAACACTTAGCTGAAATCCAAGAGCTAATCACTATCACTCCGGGTGAGCTGTATAACGGTGCGCAAGTGACACGCATGGAAAACCAAATTAAAGAAATGTTTGGTCGCTATGGCTATGCTTATCCTCGGGTTATGACTCAACCTGAAATCAATGATGAAGATAAAACAGTTAAGTTGCATCTCAACATTGATGCTGGTAACCGTTTCTATGTACGTGAAATTCGTTTCCAAGGGAATGATACCAGTAAAGATACTGTTCTGCGCCGTGAAATGCGTCAGATGGAAGGCGCTTGGCTTGGTAATGACCTTGTCGAATTAGGTAAAGAACGCCTCAATCGTACTGGTTTCTTTGAAACTGTTGATGTTGAAACTCAACGTGTACCAGGAAGCCCTGACCAAGTTGACGTTATCTACAAAGTTAAAGAACGTAATACGGGTTCTATGAACTTTGGTATCGGTTTTGGTACTGAGAGTGGTGTAAGTTTCCAAGTCGGTGTAACACAAGATAACTGGTTAGGAACGGGGAATGCGGTTGGTATTAACGCAAGTAAGAATGACTATTCAACAAACGTTGAATTCTCATTTACTGATCCTTACTTCACCGTTAACGGTGTGAGTTTAGGTGGGCGCATTTTCTATAATGATTTTAGTGCGAAAGATGCAGATCTATCAGGCTATAACAACAAAACGTATGGTTTAGATAGTTTCTTAAGTTTCCCATTCAATGAGAATAACTCTTTCCGTGTTGGTGCCGGTTATGTACATAACCGACTTTCTGATATGCGTGCACAAGCTGCGATGTGGGATTACCTTGATTCTATGGGTAAAAATCCACCAGTCACAGAAAATGGGCGTAATAAAGAAAGTTTTGATGCAGATGACTTCACGCTTAACTTAGGTTGGACTTACAACTCGTTAAACCGCGGTTTCTTCCCGACATCAGGTAATAAAACTAACTTGTCTGCTAAAGTGACTATTCCTGGTTCTGATAACGAATACTATAAACTGCGTTTTGATACAGCACAGTATTACCCATTGGATGAAGACGAATCGTGGGTGGTTCTTGGCCGTGCACAAGCGGGTTATGGGGATGGTATCGGTAGTAAGCAAATGCCATTCTATGAAAACTTCTATGCGGGTGGTTCTAGCACCATTCGTGGTTTCCGCTCGAACAATATCGGTCCGAAAGCGGTTTACCTGAAGAAAATTAATGGTAAAGATCAACCTGAACCTGGAAGTCCATCAAGTGATGCGGTCGGTGGTAATGCTATGTACGCAGCATCATTTGAGTTAATTACCCCTACACCATTTATTGACGAGAAATATTCGAATTCTGTTCGTACTTCTTTGTTTGTCGATGCTGGTACGGTATGGGACACAAATTGGAACAGTATTCCCGCTGCTTGGCGTGCAGGTATGCCTGACTATGGTAAAGCAAGTAATGTCCGTGCTTCTGCGGGTATTGCTTTACAATGGATGTCTCCTCTTGGGCCATTGGTATTCTCTTATGCGCAGCCAATTAAGGACTACGAAGGGGATAAATCAGAACAGTTCCAATTTAATATTGGTAGAACGTGGTAATCTACTCTAGTTTCTATCTATGAAGGCTCCCATAATTTTGTGGGAGCAACCAAAATTTCCAGCCATACATATGGGTTAAGGAGTTTAGTGTGAAAAAATTGTTGTGTGCAGCGGGTGTTAGTATTGCTTTAGCAATGTCTGCGGGTGCTTATGCTGAGAAAATCGCTATTGTAAATGTTGGTGAAATTTTCCAAAAAATGCCTGCACGTGAAGCCGTTGCTAAACAGCTTGAGAGTGAGTTCAAAAGTCGCGCAACTGAGTTACAAAATCTAGAGAAAGATTTACAAGCTCGAGTTGATAAATTGCGCCGTGATGGTGCAACTATGAAGAAAACTGAACGTGAAAAACTTGAAGCAGAACTCATGACTAAACGTGACCAGTTCGCTGAAAAAGCTCAAAAATTTGAAGAAGACAACCGTCGTCGTCAAGGTGAAGAGCGTACTAAAATTTTAACACGTATTCAGGATTCTATTAAATCTGTAGCTGCTAAAGAAGGCTATGATGTTGTTATCGATGCAAATGCAGTTGCTTATGCAAAAGATAGCGTAGACATCACCAGTCAGGTTCAAAAACAGGTTAAATAATAGATGTCTTCAATTCGATTGGCTGACCTTGCTCAGCAGTTGAATGCGCAACTACATGGTGATGGCGATATTGTCATCACCAGTATTGCTCCAATGCATTCAGCGAATAATCAACAGATTACTTTTCTATCTGATAGCCGTTATAGTGATAAATTGGCTGATTGCCAAGCTGCAGCGGTTGTTCTCACAGCAAAAGATCTTGCAGCCTGTAAAGTCGCAGCATTGGTTGTGGATAACCCATACCTTGCTTATGCGCACATGGCTCAAATTATGGATACAACTCCGAGCCCAGCTGAAAATATCCATCCCTCCGCAGTGATTGCAGAAGACGCAAAACTCGGTGAGAATGTGGCAATAGGTGCAAATGCCGTTATCGAAAGTGGTGTAACCCTAGGCGATAACGTGGTGATTGGCGCAGGTTGCTTTGTGGGTAAAAACACACGTATAGGTGCAGAGACCCGCTTGTGGGCAAATGTGAGTGTGTACCACAATATTGAAATTGGCGAGCAATGCTTGGTTCAATCCGGAACAGTGATTGGTTCCGATGGGTTCGGCTATGCAAATGATCGTGGTAATTGGGTCAAAATCCCCCAATTAGGCACCGTAATTATTGGTTCACGAGTAGAAATCGGCGCAAATACAACGATTGATCGTGGTGCATTGGATAACACAATAATTGGCAATGGGGTTATCATCGATAATCAGTGTCAAATTGCACACAATGTCATTATTGGTGATAATACAGCAGTTGCTGGTGGTGTCATCATGGCGGGCAGTTTAAAAATTGGCCGTTATTGTATGATTGGTGGTGCCAGTGTAATCAATGGCCATATGGAAATTTGCGATAAGGTAACGGTAACGGGAATGGGTATGGTCATGAGACCAATCACTGAGCCGGGAGTTTACTCTTCAGGTATTCCTTTACAGCCTAATAAAGCTTGGCGTAAAACAGCTGCTTTAGTCTTAAATATCAATGAGATGAATAAGCGACTGAAACATGTTGAGCGTGAATTAGATAGCCAAAATCAAAAAAATCAGTAATCATTTTGTAATTCAGGCTAAAATAGTCATCTGAGTTACGTTTTCCGGCCTGCCAGTTAACCTAATTTATGGTTAAAGCGGGCCGATTCATTAATTAAACCGTATTAATAGACAGGAAGAGTATTTCGATGAGTGATAATCATACTCTGAATATAGAAGAAATTTTAGAACTGCTTCCGCACCGTTATCCATTTCTTTTGGTTGACCGTGTATTAGATTTCGAAGAAGGCAAATCTTTGCGCGCAGTAAAAAATGTCTCATTTAATGAGCCATTTTTCCAAGGCCATTTTCCAGGCAAACCTATTTTTCCTGGCGTGTTAATTTTAGAAGCAATGGCTCAAGCCACAGGTATTCTTGCGTTTAAAAGCGCCGGTAAATTAGAACCTGGTGAACTGTACTATTTTGCTGCGATTGATAATGCACGTTTTAAACGTCCGGTTCTACCTGGAGACCAAATGGTCTTAGAGGTTGAATTCATTAAAGAACGTCGTGGTGTAGCACGTTTTAAAGGTGTTGCAAAAGTTGATGGAGAAGTGGCCTGCGAAGCAGAAATGATGTGCGCCCGTCGTCGTGAGGTCTGATATGATTGACAAAACAGCCTATGTCCATCCCTCATCTATTGTAGAAGATGGGGCTAGTATTGGAGCCAATGTTAGAATTGGCCCTTTTTGTTATATTGGCGCGAATGTTGAAATTGGCGAAGGTACAGAGCTGAAATCCCACGTTGTGGTCAATGGCCATACAAAGATCGGCTGTGATAATGTCATTTTTCAATTCGCATCAATTGGCGAAATAAACCAAGACCTTAAATACCAAGGTGAACCAACACGTGTTGAAATTGGTGATAGAAACCGTATTAGAGAAAGCGTAACTATTCACCGAGGCACTGTCCAAGACGTAGGGCTGACCAAAATCGGTGATGATAACCTGTTAATGGTTAACGTCCATGTTGCTCATGATTGCCTGATTGGCAATCGATGCATCATTGCCAATAATGGGACATTAGGTGGTCATGTTACATTAGGTGATTACGCCATAATTGGTGGGATGACAGCTGTACATCAGTTTTGTAAAATTGGTGCACATGTTATGGTCGGTGGCTGCTCTGGTGTTGCACAAGATGTTCCTCCTTATGTTATTGCGCAAGGGAATCATGCGACCCCATTTGGTTTAAACCTTGAGGGTTTAAAACGTCGCGGTTTTGAAAAAGACTCGTTGCATGCAATTCGTAATGCATACAAAACGTTATATCGTTCAGGGAAATCGTTAGAGGAAGCTCGTGAAGAAATCGCGGAAGCTGCAAAGCTTAATGAGTACGTTAAAGTATTCAGCGATTTCTTGGAAGATTCTGCGCAATCTAAACGTGGTATTATCCGTTAATCCCTACTTTGGGGTTAACGAGCTTAGGCCTTTATTAAGGAGCGAATTTCGGTGAATAGCAACCGTCCACTTACTATTGGCCTTGTTGCCGGAGAAACTTCTGGTGATATTCTTGGCGCTGGCCTTATACGAGCGCTTAAAGAGCAAGTCCCTAATGCACGTTTTGTCGGTGTTGCAGGGCCGCTTATGCAAGCTGAAGGTTGTGAAGCTTGGTATGAAATGGAAGAGCTTGCTGTGATGGGCGTGGTTGAAGTCCTTGGTCGTTTACCTCGCTTATTATCCATTCGTAAAGATTTAACTCAGCGTTTTACTCAGTTGCAACCTGACGTTTTTGTTGGTATTGATGCGCCTGATTTTAATATCACCTTAGAAGGTCGTTTAAAGTCAAAAGGGATCAAAACGATCCATTACGTAAGCCCGTCGGTTTGGGCATGGCGCCAAAAACGGGTATTTAAAATCGGTCGTTCCACTGATTTAGTATTAGCATTTTTACCATTTGAAAAAGCGTTTTACGATCGTTTCAATGTCCCTTGTCGCTTTATCGGTCATACAATGGCAGATGCAATCCCATTACATCCAGATAAGCACGCAGCTAGAGTTCGTCTAAATATCCCTGAAAGTGTAAAATGTTTAGCATTATTGCCGGGGAGTCGCCATTCAGAAGTGGAAATGCTCAGCGCAGACTTTCTCAATACAGCTAAAATTTTACAGCAGCGGTTTCCTGACTTGCATGTGGTCGTTCCGTTGGTGAATGAAAAACGCCGTCAGCAATTTGATGCTATCAAGCAAAGTACTGCGCCTGAATTACAGGTTCATATTCTTGATGGTCAAGCACGCGATGCAATGATAGCTGCAGATGCAACTTTATTAGCCTCTGGCACTGCTGCGCTTGAATGTA
Organism: Providencia sp. AGC89; assembly: GCF_053543535.1. Classification (NCBI taxonomy): domain Bacteria; kingdom Pseudomonadati; phylum Pseudomonadota; class Gammaproteobacteria; order Enterobacterales; family Morganellaceae; genus Providencia; species Providencia sp. AGC89. The sequence continues at coordinate 21,475 of NZ_JBIXLP010000092.1, read as the reverse complement.
TGCTGACAAAATGCCCAATGGTTGTGGGTTATCGTATGAAACCTTTTACTTTTTGGTTAGCAAAACGCTTAGTAAAAACACCCTATGTTTCTTTGCCTAACTTACTGGCCGAAAAAGAGATAGTAAAAGAATTACTACAAGAAGAGTGTCAACCTGAACAATTAGCACAACAGCTTATTCCATTATTAGATGGCGGAGAGCAGGTTGATAGCTTGAAACAAACCTTTTTGCAATTGCATCAACGTATTCGTTGTGATGCAGATAAACAAGCTGCTGAGGCAGTACTAGATTTGGTTAAAAATTAATGGAATTTATCTATCCAAAAGCCAATTTGATTGCTGGTGTGGATGAAGTAGGTCGTGGTCCATTAGTCGGGGCTGTGGTAACTGCTGCCGTGATCCTCGATCCTAACAATCCAATTATTGGTCTCGCTGATTCAAAAAAACTCACGGAAAGAAAACGTGAAAAACTATTTGATGAAATCCAGGAAAAAGCGTTGTGTTGGTGCATTGGTCGTGCAGAACCTGAAGAAATTGATAAAATAAATATTCTGCATGCAACTATGTTAGCCATGCAACGTGCAGTCGCAGGGTTAGCAATTGTTCCTGAGTTTGTTTTGATCGATGGCAATCGTTGCCCTGAATTACCGATGCCAGCACAGGCGGTTATCAAAGGGGATAGCCTTGTACAGGAAATTAGTGCCGCCTCTATATTGGCGAAGGTTATTAGAGATCGCGAAATGGTCGAACTAGATAAAACCTTCCCTGAATATGGCTTTGCTAAGCACAAAGGTTATCCTACGGCTTACCATTTAGAAAAATTAGCGCAATATGGCGCAACCGAATTCCATCGCAAAAGCTTTGCTCCAGTGAGACGAGCTTTAGATATAACACAGTAGGTAGAAATTCGATGGCATCTCCTCGTTTTATTCATTTGCGTGTCCATAGTGACTATTCCATGATTGATGGGTTAGCTAAAACGGGTCCATTAGTTAAAAAAGTGGCCGCTATGGGAATGCCCGCATTTGCAATCACAGACTTTACTAACCTTTGTGGGTTAGTTAGGTTCTATGGGGCTGCCCATAGTGCAGGGATTAAGCCAATTATTGGTGCAGATTTTTATGTTGAAAGTGAATTATTAGGCGATGAAATTTCACATTTAACTATTTTAGCGCGTAATAATGAAGGCTATCAGAACCTAACCTTGCTGATTTCTGAAGCCTATCAAAAAGGTTATGGGGCAATAGGCCCAACAATCCACCGTGATTGGTTAGCAAAACATAAAGAAGGCCTGATTTTACTTTCAGGTGGGCGCAAAGGAGATGTCGGTCAATTTCTTTTAAGAGGTAATCAGGCGCTTGTCGATGAATGTCTTGAATTTTATGAAACCCATTTCCCAGACAGTTATTATTTAGAGTTAATAAGAACTGGTCGACCGGATGAAGAAAGCTACTTACACGCAGCCGTTGAGCTAGCCACTAAAAAAGGCTTACCTGTTGTTGCTACCAATGACGTTTGTTTTATTGAAAGTAGTGATTTCGATGCTCACGAGATCCGAGTTGCCATCCATGATGGGTTTACACTTGTCGACCCTAAAAGGCCTAAAAATTATAGCCCTCAGCAATATTTACGTTCTGAAGAAGAGATGTGTGAGCTATTTGCTGACATCCCTGAAGCGTTAGAAAACAGTGTAGAGATTGCTAAGCGTTGTAACGTGACCATCCGTCTTGGTGAATATTTCTTACCACAATTCCCTACTGGGGATATGAAAACGGAAGATTTTCTGGTTTTACGCTCAAAAGAAGGGCTTGAAGAGCGCTTAGAATTTCTCTTTCCAGATGAAAAAGTTAGGGCAGAAAAGAGGCCCGAGTATGATGAGCGTTTAGATATTGAGCTAAACGTTATTAACCAAATGGGGTTTCCCGGTTACTTCTTGATCGTAATGGAATTTATCCAGTGGTCAAAAGATAATGGTGTCCCTGTAGGGCCGGGCAGGGGGTCAGGCGCGGGCTCACTTGTCGCTTATGCTTTAAAAATTACTGATCTTGACCCTTTGGAATTTGACTTACTGTTTGAGCGGTTTCTTAACCCTGAACGTGTTTCGATGCCAGACTTTGACGTCGATTTCTGTATGGAAAAACGTGACCAAGTGATTGAACACGTTGCTCATATGTATGGGCGCGATGCTGTTTCGCAAATCATCACTTTCGGTACGATGGCTGCAAAAGCGGTTATCCGAGATGTAGGGCGCGTGCTTGGTCACCCTTATGGTTTTGTTGACAGAATTTCGAAATTAGTGCCACCTGATCCAGGTATGACATTGGAAAAAGCTTTTGAAGCTGAACCCCAATTGCCAGAAATATACGAAGCTGATGAAGAAGTTAAAGCGCTTATTGATATGGCGCGTAAGCTTGAAGGTGTGACCCGAAACGCAGGGAAACATGCGGGTGGTGTCGTTATTGCCCCCACGAAAATTACTGATTTTGCGCCGCTGTATTGTGATGCAGAAGGAAATAACCCTGTTACTCAATTCGATAAAAACGATGTTGAATACGCAGGGTTAGTGAAGTTTGACTTCCTTGGTTTACGCACACTGACAATCATCAACTGGGCGTTGGAAATGATCAACGCACGTCGAGCCAAGAAAAATTTAGATCCGATTGATATCGCAGCGATCCCATTGCATGATCAAAAAAGCTTCGATATGTTACAACGCTCAGAAACCACGGCGGTATTCCAGTTAGAATCCCGTGGAATGAAAGATTTGATCAAGCGGTTACGTCCAGACTGTTTTGAGGATATGATCGCCTTAGTTGCTCTTTTTCGTCCCGGCCCTTTGCAATCAGGGATGGTAGATAACTTTATTGACCGTAAGCATGGTCGCGAAGAAATTTCTTACCCTGATGTACAGTGGCAACATGAGTCATTAAAACCTGTTCTAGAACCAACTTATGGCATTATTCTGTACCAAGAACAGGTTATGCAGATTGCGCAAGTTTTGGCTGGTTACACACTTGGCGGTGCAGATATGCTGCGTCGAGCTATGGGGAAAAAGAAACCAGAAGAGATGGCCAAGCAACGGTCCATTTTTGAAGAAGGCGCAATCAAAAATGGTGTTGACGGCGAGCTATCAATGAAAATCTTTGACTTGGTAGAGAAATTTGCCGGTTATGGGTTTAATAAATCTCACTCAGCTGCATATGCATTAGTTTCATATCAAACTTTATGGTTAAAAGCCCATTATCCAGCCGAATTTATGGCTGCAGTAATGACCGCTGATATGGATAATACAGAAAAAGTGGTTGGTTTAGTTGACGAATGTTGGCGAATGGGATTAAAAGTATTGCCACCGGATATCAATAGTGGGCTTTATCATTTCCATGTCAATGACGAGGGTGAGATAGTTTACGGTATTGGCGCGATTAAAGGGGTTGGTGAAGGCCCGATTGAGGCGATTGTTGAAGCTCGTCAACAAGGTGGCTTCTTTAAAGAAATTTTTGATCTCTGTGCCCGTGTTGATATAAAAAAAATTAACCGACGGGTGATGGAAAAACTGATTATGGCGGGGGCCTTTGACCGATTAGGCCCTCATCGTGCGGCATTAATGTCTTCATTAGAAGATGCATTAAAAGCTGCCGATCAACATGCGAAAGCAGAAGCTATTGGCCAAGCTGATATGTTTGGCGTATTAGCGGATGCGCCAGAACAGGTGGAAAGTTCTTACGCTAGCGTACCGAAATGGCCCGAGCAAGTGGTTTTGGATGGTGAAAGGGAAACGCTTGGTTTATATTTAACAGGGCATCCAATAACACGATACTTGAGCGAAATAGAACGCTATACTAACGGTCTTAGATTAAAAGATGTGAACCCAACCCCTCGTGGTCAAGTGACAACTGTGGTAGGTTTAGTACTTTCAGCTAAAGTGATTACAACCAAGCGTGGTAATAGAATAGGTATTTGTACGCTTGATGATCGTTCCGGTCGTCTGGATATTATGCTATTTTCAGATGCACTCGATAAGTACCAGCACCTGCTGGAAAAAGACAATATCCTGATAGCCACCGGTCAGGTCAGCTTTGATGATTTCAATGGTGGTAATAAAATGACAGTGCGTGAGTTAATGGATATTGGTGAAGCAAGGGAAAAATATGCACGAGGGCTTGCAATTTCACTGTCAGACAAACAAATTAACGATCAATTACTGAATCGGCTTCGTAGTACTCTTGAACCTCACCGTTCAGGAACGATCCCGGTTCATTTGTATTACCAGAAGGATGATGCCAGAGCTAAGCTTAAATTTGGTGTTGTTTGGCGTGTGACACCCGTAGATCCCCTTCTGAACGATCTTCGAACTCTGCTGGGTAGTGAGCAGGTAGAATTAGAATTTGACTAAAATAGGAATATTATGAGTCTGGATTTTCTTGATTTTGAACAGCCAATTGCGGAATTAGAGGCGAAAATTGATTCTCTAACAGCGGTTAGCCGTCAAGATAACAACTTAGAAGTCAACCTAGATGAAGAGGTTGCTCGTTTACGTGAAAAGAGTGTTGAACTGACACGTAAAATTTTCTCTGATCTGGGTGCTTGGCAAATTGCTAAACTTGCTCGTCATCCACGTCGTCCTTATACTTTGGATTATATTCCGCGCATTTTTACCGATTTCCAAGAATTAGCGGGCGACCGTGCCTATGCGGATGATAAAGCTATTGTGGGCGGAATGGCACGTTTAGATGGTCGTCCAGTGATGATTATTGGTCACCAAAAAGGGCGTGAAACAAAAGAAAAAATCCGTCGTAATTTTGGTATGCCAGCTCCTGAAGGTTATCGCAAGGCTTTGCGTTTGATGGAATTGGCTGAACGCTTTAATCTACCGATTATTACATTCATTGATACTCCAGGCGCATACCCTGGTGTTGGTGCTGAAGAGCGCGGTCAATCAGAAGCTATTGCTCGTAACTTACGTGAGATGTCACGCCTCTCCGTTCCGGTTATTTGTACCGTTATTGGTGAAGGTGGTTCAGGTGGGGCACTGGCAATCGGTGTTGGCGATAAAGTCAACATGTTGCAATACAGTACTTATTCTGTTATTTCGCCGGAAGGCTGCGCATCCATTCTGTGGAAAAGCGCTGATAAAGCCCCATTAGCGGCTGAGGCGATGGGGATCACCGCACCTCGTCTGAAAGAATTGAAACTAATTGATAATGTTGTGGCTGAACCTTTAGGTGGTGCTCATCGTAATTATGATGAGATTGCAGAGCATTTAAAAGCTCGCCTCACTGAAGACCTTAACGAATTAGAGTTATTAGACGCGGAAGCGTTGAAAAACCGTCGTTACCAACGTTTAATGGAATACGGTTACTGCTAATTGCGAGTCGTTAATTAGTTAAAAAAACGGGAGTTTGCTTTTGCTTGCTCCCGTTTTTTATTTTCTAATATAACCGATAAGTTAAGGTCTAAATTGCCATTCGGTTATCTGCTAAGAAGAACAATAGATAGGAACTAAAGTGAGACAATATAATTACCTAATGTACGCTTTGGCTTGTGTATTGATATGGAGCTTTATTCCTATTGTTTCCCGTTTAGGGCAAGCTGGAATGGATAGTTTTCAGTTTCTATTTTGGTCTAATTTGATATCAGCAATATCTGTCGTGATTGTTGCTTTAGGTTCTGGCTATAAAGTGAGTAAGCTGTTTATTTTACCTAGAAACACGATAAAAAAAGTGTTTATTCTTGGTTTTTTGGATTGTTTGTTCTACTTACTATTGTATTACGGTTATTCCATCGAAAATGGAATTGCAGTCTTAGTTATTCAGTACAGTTGGCCATTAATTATTATTTTGCTGTCAGTGGTATTATTAAAGGATAAGTTAGCGGGTAGGCAAATAGTTGGCATTATTATTGGGTTTATTGCCGTGATAATTACCTTTACCAAGGGGCAAATTACTCAGCTGCATGTAGAAAACCCAACGGCGCTATTATTAGTCTTTAGTGGTGCTTTTTGTTTTGCGCTAATGTCCGTTTTTTCTCGGCAATATTCGATCGACCCTTATATCAGTACAGTATGGCTATTTATCTTCTCCACACTGACCTCGCTTGTGCTACTGCTACTGTTTAGCGAAGTACAGTTACCCTCAAAAGCTGCTTTTTGGCCAACACTGATTAATGGTATTTTAATCAACGGCGTTTCGTATATTCTATGGTTTAAAGCAATGAATACGGGCCATTCGGCAAAAATCGCCTCTGTCGTGTTTTTGTCCCCTGTACTATCGGTGCTGTGGTTGGTATTAATTTTAAGTGATCCGTTTGAAATCGCCTATATCATAGGGGTGTTGCTTGTGATCATTTCAGGTGTTTTATGTGTTGGTATAAAAGGGAAAGTCAGAAATCGTGAATAAGGGTAGGCTAATAGTGCAGCAATCAAATATCATCATTGAGCGTATTTTAAATAAAATACAGGGTTTTGAGCAGCTATTGGTGGGCTTTAGTGGCGGCATTGACTCAACGGTGTTATTGCATGCCCTTTTTCAAATTCGGCAAACTCACCTTCCTACATTGAGTATCCGCGCAATACATATTCATCATGGGCTAAACCATAAAGCGGATGCGTGGGAACAACATTGTGCTCAGTTATGCTCACAGTGGGATATCCCTTTTATTTGCCGACATGTGACGGTTGACCCCAGCCAAAAAGGGGTTGAAGCAGCCGCACGCGATGCGCGGTATCAAGCTTACCGTGAAGAGTTAATGGCAAATGAAATCCTAGTGACGGCACAGCATCTTGATGACCAAGCAGAAACATTTATGTTGGCGCTTAAGAGAGGCAGTGGCCCCGCAGGGTTATCATCTATGCCTGAATCGTTACCATTTCTTGCTTTGAGTGGGGCTACATGGCTATTGCGCCCGTTACTTTCAACGCCACGTGTTGAGTTAGAAACTTACATGCAGGAAAACCAACTTGCGTGGGTTGAGGACGATAGTAACCAAGATGATCGCTATGATAGGAATTTTCTTCGTCTACATATCATGCCTGCATTAACAGAACGTTGGCCGCACTTTTCGCATGCTGTTGCTCGCAGCGCAGCTTTATGTGCTGAACAAGAAACGTTACTTGATGAATTATTGAAGGAAACGCTAGAAGGCATGATGGATTATCGAGGTGGGCTATTTATTGATGACCTACAAGATTGTTCATTATCAAAGCGTAATGCATTAATCCGCCGTTGGATAGGTTTGCATCAACTCCCGATGCCACCTTTTAACCAATTAGAACGAATTTGGCAAGAAGTTGCTTTAGCTCGACAAGATGCCGACCCAATTTGCCGATTAGGCCAATTTGAAGTTCGTCGGTACCAAGGGGCATTATGGGTTATTAAGCGTATTAATAGTTTAGCGAACAAGCAGTTTCAATGGCATTATCCAAAACCATTTGAATTGCCAGAATCTCTTGGTGTACTTCATGTTATGGCTGGGCAAGGGCAAATACGCCCTCCGTTGCCTCATGAAACAGCAACTATTCGCTTTGGGTTGCAAGGCACATTGAATATCGTGGGTCGCCATCGTTCAAGAAGTAGCAAAAAGCTATGGCAAGAACTGGGGGTTGCTCCGTGGATGCGTGAGCGAGTGCCTCTAGTTTATTATAATGACCAGCTTATCACGGCTGTAGGTTGTTTTATTACGCCTGAAGGGCTGGCTGATGAGACACAATTAGGGATAGCGATTGATTGGCAGCAAGGCAGTGTATTTAAGGCGCTGTTATAAAGAGAAACCCCTTATGACTGTGATTATCATAAGGGGGGATAGAAGGACTCAATAATGTGAGTATTAGTGAGAGTGGTCGACAACAATTGTGCCGATTTCTGGATGACTGAAGGAGTTTATGCAATCCAGTCGTAGTTCCTTGGTTCCTTCATGCGTTTCAACAATCAGGTACTCGACTTTTTTTCGCAGGAGCAAATCACTGGCCTGCCCTTCAATATTCTCGCCGTCATTAAGTTTTATCTGTAACTTTAATTGACGTTGGCATGCAATTTCTAGATATTCGTAATCATCACAATTGATAGGTTGATATTCAGTATCTGTAGACATATTCCCTCACCACTGTGTTAGTGGCGGTTATTGCCGCCTTGAACATGTTGTATCAAGCAAAAAAGCGCTTGCTACGATAATAGCACAGTAAATTTAATAACTATAATCGTAGCTAGAGGAAAAAGACAATTCTTATTCATTAAATTAATTCATAACGTATTTTATCAGTAATGTCCGAATTTTCTTATCCCTGCCGTTTTTTTAAGTTTTGAAATGTTATGATTGAGAAATCGGTTAACGAATAAAAATGTATGATTTTAAGGGTATTATAATGAAAAAATCACTAATGTTAGTATTAATGGCTGTTGGGGCTGTCACGTTAGCTGGCTGTCAGACAGTTGCAAAAAATACAGAATCATCACCAGTAGATAATGTTTACACAGGTGTACTACCTTGTGCAGACTGTTCTGGTATTGAAGCAACCTTATTAGTTAACCAAGATGGCAGCTATGTTGAGCAATTGATCTATTTAGGAACAAAGGATGGCGATAGTGCTTTCCATGATTCAGGTAAATGGGCTATTGAAGATAACAAATTACGCACAACTAACCCAAAAGGTGAGAATACTTATTTCTCTCAAGCTGCGGATGGGAAGTCGGTTACTTTACTTGATTTAGAAGGTAATCCGATTGAATCGCAAATGAATTATACGTTAGAGAAAGTTAAGCCAAGCAAAAAAATAGGTCAGTACCGTTATATGGCGGACGCTGCTGTGTTCACTGAATGTGAAAGTGGGCGCCAATATTCAGCATCAGGTATTGAATTAGAAAAAGCATATAGTGAAACAGGTGTTGATGGTGGAACACCGGTGTATGTTGAGTTAGAAGGTTATTATACTGTTCGTCCATCAATGGAAGATGGTCAATTTGATCCTGCATTAGTTCCTACAGGTAACATCAATTTCGATAAATCTGCTTCTTGTAACTAATCTTAGTACATCCATTTCTATTAAAGGCTCAATAGTTATATTGAGCCTTTTTCTTTTATTAACTATCTAAAATATCAGCCAAAATCCCTTCGATTTATCAATATATTCACCAGCCTTTGCTTTTTTGATATCAATATAACTTTTTTATTAACGCAAAATATTTGTATAAATGTGAGGGGGGTCATAACGATTGGTCAATGAGAGACAATTCTTGATGACATTGAAATATCGAAAACTAGGGGAAGTACGTATACTTCATTCAACTAGAAAGAATTTTTATTTTTAGTTTGTAGTGTTAGTAAATGCTGTAAGTCTGCAAAAAAACTTATAAATTACAGCGGTAATTAAAAGATAGAACGAATCTAAGGATAAGGAATGAAGAAAAAAAATATCTATTTATTTTGTTCTGCGGGGATGTCTACCTCACTGCTAGTTAACAAAATGAGGCAACAGGCAGAGAAATATGATGTACCAGTCAACATTGAAGCTTTCCCTGAAAGCTTAGCAGCAGAAAAAGGTGTCGATGCTGATTTGGTATTACTTGGGCCGCAAATTGCTTGGATGCAATCTGATATTCAAAAATTATTGCCGAACAAACCCGTTGAGGTGATTGACTCACTTTTGTACGGCAAGGTTGATGGATTAGGAGTGTTAAAAGCGGCCGTGGCAATCATTAAAAACCAAACAGCAGGTTAATATTAGAGCGCTACTAACTACCTCTATTACATAATAACTCCATCGATATTGGTGCTAATACGATCTTTAGCTAATTAAGAATGGAGCATACTCAAAAAATTGAGGGTATTTTTATGAGTCTTGTTATCACTTCGCTTGAAAAGGTACTCCTTCCATTCGCGGTTCGATTGGGAAAGCAGCCTCATGTTAATGCAATAAAGAATGGTTTTATTAGAATAATGCCTCTAACACTCGTTGGGGCTATGTTTGTACTAATTAATAATGTTTTTCTTAGTTTTGATACAGGGTCGTTTTTTTATTCTTTAGGTGTTCGATTAGAACCTTCAACAATCGAAACATTAAACGGTTTTAAAGTGATAGGGGGAAATGTTTATAATGGGACACTAGGTATTATGTCTCTAATGGCCCCTTTCTTTATTGCCATGGCATTAGCAGAAGAACGCAAAGTTGACCCGCTAGCTGCAGGGTTACTTGCTATAGCTTCTTTTATGACAGTAACACCTTATGATGTAAATGGTGCCTATGCCGTTGGGGCGAATTGGTTGGGTGGAGCAAATATCATTTCAGGGATTATTTTAGGGTTAGTCGTCGCTGAAATGTTCACTTTTATTGTCCGCCGTAATTGGGTTATCAAATTACCAGATAGCGTTCCGCCATCAGTTTCACGTTCGTTTTCTGCACTTATTCCTGGTTTTATTATCTTATCTATTATGGGAATAGTGTCATGGGCGCTAACGGGGATTAGCACTAATTTTCATCAAATTATCATGGATAGTGTTTCAACGCCTTTAGCATCGATGGGAAATGTGGTTGGATGGGCTTATGTGGTCTTTACGTCGCTGCTGTGGTTTTTTGGTATCCATGGTTCATTAGCATTAACGGCGTTAGATAGCGGTATTATGACGCCTTGGGCATTAGAAAACGTTTCTTTATATGCAGAGTATGGCTCAGTTGACGCAGCAATTGCAGCTGGTAAATCCTTCCATATGTGGGCGAAGCCTATGCTTGACTCCTATGTATTTTTAGGTGGAACAGGGGCGACATTAGGTCTGATTATTGCAATTTTTATTGCTTCACGTCGTGCTGATCATCGCCAAGTTGCTAAGTTAGCTTTACCTGCAGGTATCTTCCAAATTAATGAGCCTATTATTTTTGGTTTACCGATCATTATGAATCCTGTGATGTTTATCCCCTTTATTTTGATTCAGCCATTATTGGCAGGAATAATGGTGGCAGCATATTCTTTAGGGATCATCCCACCGGTGACAAATATTGCTCCGTGGACGATGCCAACAGGTTTGGCTGCTTTCTTTAACACCAATGGAAGTATTGCTGCCTTATTACTTGCCTTATTCAACCTTGGTGTTGCTGTTCTTGTTTATCTACCGTTTGTGGTCATTTCGAATAAAGCCCAAAACACGATAGATGAAGAAGAAAGTGAAGAAGATATTGCGAATGCACTGAAGTTTTAAAATATGGAGGAGCTTGCTCCTCCCATTTAAGTCGAGATAAAAATATGTTTGAACTTGATGATATCCAAGAAGACGCAAGCAATGAACTAGAAGAAGTTGTCATGGGGTTAATTATTAATGCGGGGCAAGCTCGAAGTTTAGCCTACACTGCGCTGAAAAAAGCCAAAGCGGGTGATTTCGTGACAGCGAAAAGTTTAATGGAGCAGTCTCATGCTTCATTAAATGAAGCTCATAAAGTACAAACTCAATTGATTGAAAGTGATATGGGAGAAGGGAGAATCAAAGTGAGTTTAGTTCTTGTTCATGCTCAAGATCACTTAATGAATGCTATGTTAGCCCGTGAATTAATTACAGAATTAATTGAGTTACATGAAAAAATAAATCATTAGAGAGAGGCTCATGATGCAGACACTGATGAATAGAACCGACACTAATGCTGAGATTAAATTGGTTCAAGAAAGTGAACTTTTTAATAATAAAACCTTTCATGTCTTTATTTATAATAAAGTTGAGAGTGCAAGTGGACTGCATCAACACGATTATTATGAATATATGATTGTTCTAACTGGTCGTTGTTATCAAATTATAAATGGAAAAAAAGTTTTATTAGAGCGTGGGGATTTTGTATTTCTACCAATTGGCTCCTACCATGAAAGTGCTTATGACTTTGGTCCTACACGGATATTAAATGTCGGAATTAGCAAAGCATTTTTCGATAAGCATTATTTGCCATTATTACCAAATTGCTTTGTTGCATCACAAAGCTACCAATTAAAAAATGAATTTATGGCTTATATCGAATCGGTAATCGCATCATTGAACTTCCGCGATAGTGAATTTAATGAATTTATTGAATTAGTTACATTTAACGTAGTTAATCGGTTACGCCATTTTCGTGAGAAAAGTATGCGGGATGATGCCCCCCAATGGTTAAAAAGTACATTGGAAGAAATGCATGATATCGCGATGTTTAGTGAAAGTGCGTTGCAAAATATGATAACAATTACTGGCAAATCACAAGAGTATTTAACTCGCGCAACAAAACGATATTATGGCAAAACGCCGATGCAAATTATTAATGATATAAGAATTAATTTTGCTAAAAAACAGCTTGAAATAACTAATTATTCAATTACCGATATTGCATTTGAATCAGGGTATAGTAGCCCCAGTTTATTTGTGAAAAAATTTAAAGAGTTAACATCATTAACACCAAGTGATTATAGAAAAAATCTATTTAGTGTTGAGCAAAAAATGGTGGGTTAATTTTTTATTTAAGTTAATTTTTCTTTTAAGAAAACTCAAGCATAACCATCTTTTGATAAAGATGGTGTGCTTTTCTATATTCATTTTATAAGGTTCAATGAGGTTAATATGACTCAGAAATTAAAAGTTGTCACTATTGGCGGTGGTAGTAGCTATACACCTGAATTGTTAGAAGGTTTTATTAAGCGGTATCACGAATTACCTATTACGGAATTATGGTTAGTTGATGTTGAAGAAGGGAAAGAAAAGTTAGATATTATTTTTAACTTATGTGAGCGTATGGTTAAACATGCAGGAGTCCCTTTAAAATTATATAAAACATTAGATCGAAGAGAAGCATTAATAGATGCTGATTTTGTTACGACTCAATTAAGGGTTGGTCAATTAAAAGCGCGTGAGCTGGATGAGTCAATTCCGTTAAAACATGGTTATTTAGGGCAAGAAACTAACGGTGCTGGTGGGTTATTTAAAGGGTTACGTACCATTCCTGTTATTTTCGATATTATTAAAGATGTTGAAGAAATTTGCCCAAATGCATGGGTGATTAATTTTACCAACCCAGCAGGTATGGTGACAGAAGCAGTATATCGTCATACTGATTTTAAACGCTTCATTGGTGTCTGTAATATTCCAATCGGTATGAAAATGTTTATTACAGATGTTTTGCAACTATCTGAAAAAGATGAGTTATCAATAGATCTATTTGGTTTAAACCATATGGTTTTTATCAAAGATGTTATTGTAAATGGTGTATCACGCTTTGATGAACTATTAGAAGGAATTGCCGCAGGGACATTAAGCGCAAATTCAGTAAAAAACATTACTGACCTAGCCTTTGAAGAAGGGTTAATCAGAGGCTTAAATCTAATCCCTTGCTCGTATTTATTATACTATTTTAAACCTAAAGAAATGTTAGCAATAGAGCTTGGCGAATATTATAAAGGTGGGGCTCGAGCACAAATTGTGCAAAAAGTTGAGCATCAACTTTTCGAGCTTTATAAAAACCCATCCCTCGATGTTAAACCTAAGGAATTAGAGCTGCGGGGGGGAGCATATTATTCGGATGCTGCCTGTGAAGTGATAAATGCAATCTACAATGATAAAAAGACAGAGCACTATGTAAATATCCCACACCATGGCCATATTGATAATATTCCAAGCGATTGGACTGTAGAAATGACCTGTATACTTGGACGTGATGGTGCTATGCCTCATCCAAGAATTACGCATTTCGATGATAAGGTACTAGGGTTAATTTATACATTGAAAAACTTTGAAATAGCAACAAGTAGAGCTGCAACCAATGGTGATTTTAATGATGTCTTATTGGCTATGAATCTAAATCCATTAATTCACTCTGATAAAGATGCTCGTTTAATTTCAAAAGAATTGTTAATTGCTCATAAAAAATACCTGCCTAACTTTGATGAAGTGATAAAAAAATTAGAGCAGGCAAGTAAATAGGGCGATTATATACAGGGTTAAGGGAAATACTATGTCTTCATTACTTATTGTTAATGCTGATGATTTTGGATTATGTCGCGCTGTAAACTATGGGATCATTGAATCCCATCGAAATGGAGTTGTTCATTCAACTACGGCTATGATGAATATGCCCGCGATATCGGATGCCGCAAAATTAAGTCATGATTACCCTAATTTAGCGGTAGGTATGCATTTTGTTTTGACCGCGGGCAAACCTTTTTCATCGATGCCATCTTTGTGTCGTGATGGTTTGCTTGGTAAATGGTTGTGGGATATAGACACAAATGAATTGCCATTAAATGAAATTGAAGAAGAGCTAAATCAGCAATACCAGAAATTTATTGAGGTTTTCGGTCGAAAGCCAAGTCACATAGATAGCCATCACCATGTGCATATGATAGAAGGGGTCTTTCCTATCATTGTTAACTTTGCACAGGAAAAAGGTATTGCATTGCGAGTTGATCGTCAATTAGAAAAAAATTGGCCGCCTTTGTCATATCAAGTTGCTAGCACTGATTCTTTTAGTAGTGAGTTTTATGGTGATAAAATTAGTGAGTCATTATTTTTGCAGATTTTAGACGAAGCGAAACTACATGGAAATCGCTCCATTGAGATAATGAGTCATCCTGCATTTATTGATAATGCTTTATTAAAAAGCAATTATGCCTATCCACGGTTGAATGAATTAGAAGTGCTGACCTCAGAGAATTTAAAGATGCGGATCTTAGAGCGTGGCTTTAAAATTGGTTCATATCGAGATATTTAAAAAAAAACCCCAATAGTTGGAGAACCAATGGCTGGGGGCTTTTTATTGTTTTGGTTATTTAACTAAACGAGCTGCTAACTTTTCTTTTAAGAAGCTAACCACATTGTCTAGACCAACCAAGTCTTTGTCATCACTGCGACGAGATTTGTATTCAACTTGGTTATTATCTAAATTACGATCACCAATAACAATGGTGTATGGCACACCAATTAATTCCATATCGGCAAACATCACACCAGGGCGCTCTTTACGGTCATCAAAAATAACATCAATACCGTTGGCTTTTAAATCAGCATACAGTTTTTCTGCAACTTCTTTAACGCGGTAAGATTTATGCATATTCATTGGCAAAATTGCAACTTGGAATGGTGCAATCGCATCCGGCCAAATGATCCCACGCTCATCGTGGCTTTGTTCAATAGCTGCTGCAACGATACGAGTTACACCAATACCATAACAACCCATTGTCACGATTTGATTATGGCCTTCTTCATTTTGGACAGAAGCTTTCATCGCTTCAGAGTATTTAGTCCCTAATTGGAAAATATGACCGACCTCGATACCACGTTTAATTTGTAGTACCCCTTTACCATCTGGGCTTGGGTCACCATTAACGACATTACGCAGATCAAAAGTGTCAGGAGTCGGTAGATCACGTTCCCAGTTAATACCGAAATAGTGTTTACCATCAATATTCGCACCCGCGCCAAAGTCGCTCATTATTGCAACACTACGGTCGATAACGATAGGTAATGGCATATTAACAGGGCCTAAAGAACCCGGACCTGCATTTACCGCATTTCTAATTTCTTCTTCAGAAGCGAACTCAAGTGGGCTCGCAACTAAAGGGTGTTTTTCCGCTTTAATTTCATTAAGCTCATGATCACCACGGATTAACAACGCGACCAATGTATGACCAGAATCTTTTTTGGCGTGAACAATTAATGTTTTAACTGTCTTTTCAATAGGTAAATGGAATTGTTCGACCAGCTCAGCAATAGTTTTTGCATTTGGAGTATCGACTAAACGCATTTCTTCTGTTGCTGCTCCACGTGGTGCCGTAGGTGCAACTGCTTCAGCAAATTCAATGTTTGCAGCAAAATCAGATTCCGTTGAGAAAACAACGTCGTCTTCACCACTTTTCGCAAGTACTTGGAATTCGTGAGAAGCGCTACCACCAATTGAGCCGGTATCCGCTTGGACTGCACGGAAGTCAAAGCCAATGCGAGTGAAAATTTTGCTATACGCTTCGTACATCGCATCGTAAGTTTCTTGTAACGATTCTTGATTGATGTGGAACGAATATGCATCTTTCATGATAAATTCACGTGAACGCATGACACCAAAGCGTGGGCGAACTTCGTCACGGAATTTAGTTTGAATTTGGAATAAATTCAAAGGCAGTTGTTTATAAGAGGTGATTTCATTACGTATTAAATCAGTAATGACTTCTTCATGAGTTGGGCCTAGAACGAAAGGCCGTTCACCACGGTCAACAAAACGTAGCAATTCAGGACCATACTGTTCCCAACGCCCACTTTCTTGCCATAAATCTGCCGGTTGAACTACGGGTAAAGATACCTCGATAGCACCTGCATTTTCCATTTCTTCACGAACAATGGTTTCTACTTTTCGTAGTACACGCACGCCAGTGGGTAACCAGTCATACAGACCAGAAGCAAGTTTACGGATCATTCCTGCACGCAGCATCAGCTGATGGCTGATAACTTCTGCATCCGCAGGGGTCTCTTTTAGAGTTGAGAGCAGATATTTGCTAGTACGCATTGTATAGGTTCCATTAGAACAACAAATTATGATAAGTCGTTTGCTTACCAAGGTATATAGAGAGCTAGTCTACCAGTGACTGACATTTGCCAAAAGGGGTTAACGCGTTTTTTCATACGGTTCAATAGCGAATACTTCAGTCACACCACGAATTACTCGCCAGCGAATATTAAAATCTAATAAATGGACAGCGTAGTCACGAATTTCAGTAGATTGTTTTTTATAAGCAGGACGAGGGTCTTGCATTAGTACTTGTTCAATAAATTGCTTCAATTTAGGGTATTGTCTTTGATAGAGATTTAATTCCTGTTGGGCTTGTACAGTAAATATAACCTGCATATCGTCTGTAGGCGCCTCTTGTGCGTATCCTGCAATGGCTTCTGGTAACGCTTCAGCGAAGGGCAAATAAGGCTTAATATCAATCACTGGCGTACCATCAAGTAAATCAAGGCTACCTAGGTCAAGGATAACTTGATTATCTTTTTCCGTTATCCCTTTTAATTCAACAAGTGACATACCGATAGGGTTTGGTCTAAAAGTTGAACGCGTCGCAAAAACCCCCATTTTCTGGTTGCCACCAAGGCGCGGCGGACGAACTAAAGGCTTCCAACCGCCTTCCATCGTTTGATGAAAAATAAATAAAACCCAAATATGGCTAAATTGCTTGAGCCCTCGAACAGTGTTTGGGTCATTATAAGGCGGGTGTAAATGTAGGCGTCCTACACCGCCTAGAACGAGTCCAGGCTGGCGCGGGATGGCAAACTTTTCTTTATAAGGTGATTCAATATGGCCAATAACATTAAATTGAAAAGATTGCATTGATTTATTATTCAACAATTTGTAATGCACTGCCTTCACAAATGGTTGCCTGATAACAGCCCGGTGAGGTCATTGTTTGGCATTGATGTAAAAGCACTGCATCGGCGGCAATATAAGCAGCTTGGGTTAACATGCTGTTTTTTGCTGTGTTTAGATTTGCCGGAGGGCTTTGAACACTTTCACGGCAAGATTCCCCAGAAACAACACCTAAGTCTTTGAAAGGCATGCCTAACAGCTCTTCAGGGCTATTCATTAATTTGACATTTGCGGTGTCTGGTTCTGTGACACGAGGTACAGGTTTAGACAATTTCATACTAGTGAAACCTTTGTTTTGCCCTGGACTTGTGTATTGGTTAATTCCACACCCGGCTAGCGTAAAAGCCACCAAGGTGAGCAATAACAGTCTCATAAGTTATACCTTTCTTATATGGTTACTAAAATTAAGTTGCTATGTTTTGTAGTCTATAAATTGCAAAAAATACTAGATGGCATTACGCCACCTAGTATTTTAATCGTTTTTTTAATAATAAAAAAGATTACCAGCCTTTAACTGCACCACCATCAAAGACTTCATTAGCTTTGTTAGATACTTCATCCGATTGATATGCTTGGATAAATTTCTTCACATTTTCGTTATCTTTATTATCTTCACGGGCAACAATAACATTCACATATGGAGAATCTTTGTCTTCAACGAATAAACCATCTTTTGCTGGTGTTAATTTTGGTGTTGCGCTACTTGCCCAAGTGGTATTGATAATGGCTAGAGCAATTTTTTGGTCATCCAAAGCTCGTGGTAATTGAGGTGCTTCTAATTCAACAAATTTCAGGTTTTTTGGGTTCTCAACCACATCCAGAACAGTAGGCATTAAACCTGTGCCCTCTTTTAATTTGATCAAACCTTGCTGTTGTAACAATAGTAGAGAGCGGCCTAAGTTAGTCGGGTCATTAGGTAGCGCAATTTGTGAACCATCGGCTAATTCATCAACTGATTTAATTTTTTTAGAATAAGCTGCAATTGGGTAAATAAAAGTATTGCCCACAGGAACTAATTTATAGTTACGATCTTTAATTTGTTGATCAAGGTACGGTTTGTGTTGAAATGCGTTAGCATCAATATCGCCTTTGCTTAATGCTTCATTAGGTAAAACGAAGTCATTAAATGAAACTAATTCAACATTTAAGCCATACTTTTCTTTAGCAACTTTTTGTGCAACCTCAGCAACTTCTAATTCTTTGCCCATGATCACACCAACTTTAATGCTGTTGGCATCTTTTTCTTTCTCACCACAACCTGTGAGAACTAGAGTGCCTAATAGCGCGCCGACAACTGCGATAGATTTTAATTTAATAGACATTGATATACCCCTTTAAAACGGACTTTATAAGCACCCTAACGGCGCAGCTATTTTACTTACTATCGATGTGATACTTTTTTCATTAAGTATTCACCAGTGTATTGAATGATGAAAACTAAAATGATTAACAAAACAAGTACGGTATTCATCACTAATGGATTGTAGGTGTAATACCCATATTGCATTGCAATTTGCCCTAAACCACCAGAACCCACAGCACCGCCCATTGCTGAGTAGCCGACTAACATAATTAATGTGATAGTTGCTGCGTTGATAATCCCCGGTAATGATTCAGGTAACAATATTTTACGAATAATCTGTAGCGGTGTTGCCCCCATAGCCCTTGAAGCTTCAATCAAACCACTTGGTACTTCTAATAATGTATTTTCAACCATACGAGCAATAAAGGGAATTGCGCCAACTGTCAATGGAACAATAGCGCCTTCAATACCAATGGCCGAACCAACCAAGAATTTAGTGAATGGGCTAATCCATACTAATAGAATGATAAACGGGATTGAACGAAATACGTTCACTACCGCTGAAATTACACTATAAAGAGCTGTATTTTCCATCACTTGCCCACGGCGAGTGACATAAAGTAAAACACCTGTCGGTACACCTAATAAAAAACCGAGGATCGCTGATACGAAAGTCATAATGATAGTATCAATCGTTCCTGTTATAAGTAGTGAAATCATTCCCTCAGACATAACCCAAAACCTCTACTTTGACATGGTGTTCTTTTAAAAATGTAATTGTGGACTCTACTCCACCATTGATGCCATGTAGTTCAGCTAACATTACACCAAACTTAACGCCGCCTGCGTAGTCGATTTGGGAGCTCAATATATTAATATCTATATCGAACTTGCGTACAGCCATGGAAATTAAAGGAGCATCAACAGATTGCCCTGTAAATTCTAATTTCACTAATGGCGATAAATCACTGCCTGATTCAGCTTTTAAACGAGCTTTATAGTCATCTGGAATATCAATCACTAATGTTGACTGAATAAATGCTTGGGCAACCGGTGTTTTCGGATGAGAAAACACTTCACTGACTTTATCTTTCTCGATTAACTGACCACCGCTGATGACTGCAACTTGGTCACAGATGCGTTTTACCACATCCATTTCATGGGTAATTAATAAGATAGTTAATCCTAAACGACGATTAATATCCTTTAATAACTCAAGGATAGAGCGTGTTGTCGCAGGGTCTAATGCACTGGTCGCTTCATCACACAATAGAACTTTGGGTGAGTTTGCTAAGGCTCGCGCAATAGCAACGCGTTGTTTTTGCCCTCCAGAAAGATTAGCAGGATAACTATCTTTCTTGTCGGTTAAACCAACCAGTTCGAGTAATTCATTAACGCGCTCATTAATTTTTTCCTTAGGCGTATTATCAAGCTCTAAAGGAAGCGCCACATTATCAAAAACAGTACGTGAAGATAATAAGTTAAAATGTTGGAAAATCATGCCGATGCCACGGCGTGCTCTCGTCAACGTTTTTTCTGTCATTGCTGTTAAATCTTGCCCATCAACGACGACTTGGCCTGAAGTAGGGCGTTCGAGCATGTTTACGCAACGTATAAGTGTACTTTTACCTGCACCTGATGCGCCTATTACGCCATATATCTGACCAGCAGGAACATGCAAGCTAATGTCAGTCAGCGCTTGAATGTTACGGTTTCCTTGCTGGAAAACCTTATTAATATTTGAGAGCTTTATCATTTATATTTTCTAACTTTTATCTGAATTGTTTTTTTAGATAGTGTATCTAATATTGTTGGATGTTAAGGCGTCTAGACGTCTAAGTCAATAAAGATTGTTCTATTTATTCTATTCTCATTTCTTTTCTTTTCATGAGATACTAAAAAGATATTAAATTTGAGGAGCAAATCGGTGAGTAACGGGACCCCCGCAGTCTTTTTAGACAGAGATGGAACAATCAATATCGATCATGGCTATGTTCATAAAATCGATGACTTTGAATTTATCGAAGGCTCGATTGAAGCGATGTTAGAATTAAAAAAAATGGGTTATGCATTAGTCATTGTAACTAATCAATCTGGCATAGGTCGTGGTATTTATACCGAGAACCAGTTTATGCAGCTAACAGAGTGGATGGATTGGTCGTTAGCCGACCGCGGTGTTGACTTAGATGGTATCTATTTTTGCCCTCATCATATCGATGCGAAAATTGAAGAGTATCGCCAAGACTGCAACTGCCGCAAACCAAAGCCAGGGATGTTACTAGATGCGCAATCATTCTTAAATATAGATATGGCTGCTTCTATTATGGTTGGCGACAAACTCGCGGATATACTAGCGGGAAAAGCGGCTAAAGTTGGTACCACTGTGTTAGTGAAAAGTGGTGAGCAGGTCACTGATGAGGCTATGGAGAATGCAGATATTGTCATTAATAGTATTGCTGAGTTACCAGAAGCCCTAAAAAGAATCAAAAAATAGTCGTTTTGAGTGTTAAGTAAGCAGTCAGAAAAAAAATGCAAAAAAAGGGTTGCCAGATTTTTCTGACTCCCTATAATGCGCCACCACTGACCGGGAACAAGACAACGCAAAGCGCGATGAACACTGAAACGGTAGCGAGAGATTCTGAAAAGAAAAAGCAAAAAATTGCTTGACTCTCACAGAGGAAAACGTATTATACGGCTCCTCGCGACAACGACCTCGAAGTCGAAAATCAAACAGATTTAGTCGCAACGCTCTTTAACAATTTATCAGACAATCTGTGTGGGCACTCACAGGACACTATCAAAAAAATATTTGATTTTAAGTCTTGAAGAGTGACT
>NZ_JBIXLP010000091.1:150462-270316 GCF_053543535.1 Providencia sp. AGC89 | reverse complement strand
AAATGGGACTTTGATCACATTTTCAGGGCGTGTTTCTGGTAAACGGCAAGTAGACCAAATAAAAAGCACGACCGCGAGAAATGCCAAGCCAGTAAAAACGGCGATATATCCGCCAAAACTAACTAACCCCGCACCGAATAACATCCCTAATGCAGGACTAATGGCTAGGGCAATACCCATAATTGAAAAAACTTTAGCTAATTCATGCCCTTGATAGCTATCACGCATTGCTGTTTGTGTTCCAATTGAACCGACGGCGGCACCAAATGCGGCAAGCATTCTCATTAACAGTAATAAATAAAAGTGTGTGATAAACAACGCGCAGATAGAGGCGATACCGTAGATCAACAGACCTGCCAGAATAGTCGGGCGGCGGCCTAGCGTATCACACATTCTTCCTCAAAATACGACACCTAGCGCAAAAGCAAAGAAATAGAATGATAATGTTTGTGATGCTTGTTCAGCATCGACATTAAATGCGCTAGCAATGTTGGTCAATGCTGGGCTGTATATGGTTTCCACGATTTGTGGAAACATCATTAAGGCAACAGCAAGCCATAATGAAAGAGGGTGTTTCATACCAATTATCCTGCTTATATTAATAAAAATAGATGGTGAAGATGAATACAACTATTCAATGACAAGTAGTTTAATGGTATTTTTAGTGTCCCATTACAAAAATAAAGACTATAAATATCAAAAAAGGGACATTATGGCTTGGCTAGAACAAACAGATGAATTTCAAACTCACTGGTATACAGCGCCAGTATTGGGAATAGCAGCTCAAATGGGGCAACATGATTCTGGTTTACATAGCCATGAAATGGGGCAGCTTTTGTTTACACAACAAGGGTGTATACGAATTTCACTTGAGAACCGAATTTCTCTATTACCTCCTGGAAGGGTGGCATGGATACCTCCATTTGTTTGTCACCGAGCACAAATGCGCGCATCTGTGGGCTATCGTTCGGTGTATTTAAGTGAACAATATGCTAAAAAAATAGCAAATGAAGTCGTCATTTTGAGCATTTCACCTCTGCTAAGAGAGGTACTTGAACGGATTGCAATTGCCCCGTTTGACAGTGATTGGCAACAAGGGCGCTTAGCAAATTTATTACTAGTATTTATCGATGAACTACAAAGTGCAACGACTGAGCCAACATTACTTGCACTTCCTCAAGATAGGCGCTTTAAAGGCCTCGATATCGAGCAATTACCACCTAATTTAAACCAACTTGCTCAAACGATTGGCGCAAGTGAAAAAACCATTACACGGGTTTTCTTAAAAGAAACCGGAATGACTTATCAAACATGGCGGCAACAATGGCGGTTTATTAAAGCGATTGAGTTATTGGCACAAAATCACCCATATCACTTTATTACTCAAGAGCTTGGCTTAGCCAGTGATAGTGCTTTTATCAGTTTTTTTCGCAAAATGAGTGGGGTAACACCGCGGGAATATCAACAGTAAAAGAGAAAAAAGCCCCGATAAACCGAGGCTTGAGTATTTGTAGGGGGATAGATTTAATTGAATATTATTTTTTTGCTAATCCAGAGTTGAATTTACGTTGGCTGTAACCCGTATACAGCTGACGAGGACGAGCAATTTTCAGACCGTCATCATGCATTTCATTCCAATGGGCTATCCAACCAATTGTACGTGCAATAGCAAAAATAACAGTAAACATTGAAGATGGAATTCCCATTGCCTTCAATATGATACCTGAATAGAAGTCAACGTTTGGATACAGTTTTTTCTCAATGAAGTACGGGTCATTCAGGGCAATACGTTCTAGCTCCATAGCGACTTCGAGTAAGCTATCGTTTAAGCCCAACTCATTAAGTACTTCGTGGCAAGTTTCACGCATCACAGTTGCACGTGGGTCATGGTTTTTATAAACACGGTGACCAAAGCCCATTAAGCGGAAAGAGTCATTTTTGTCTTTCGCACGTTCGATAAATGCAGGGATATGCTCAACGGTTTGAATTTCTTCCAACATGCGTAAACAGGCTTCGTTAGCACCACCGTGAGCTGGCCCCCACAGAGACGCAATACCCGCAGCAATACAAGCAAATGGGTTTGCACCTGATGACCCAGCAGTACGTACGGTTGATGTTGAAGCGTTCTGTTCGTGGTCAGCATGCAGGATTAAAATCCGATCCATTGCACGTTCAAGAACTGGATTTACCACATATTCTTCACATGGTGTAGAGAACATCATATGCAAGAAGTTACCCGCGTACGACAGTTCATTACGTGGATAAACAAAAGGCTGGCCAATGGAGTATTTATAACACATTGCCGCAACAGTTGGCATTTTTGACAGCAGACGATAAGCTGTAATTTCACGGTGGCGCGGGTTGTTCACGTCCAATGCATCATGGTAGAACGCAGCCAGTGCACCTGTTACACCACATAACACTGCCATTGGGTGTGAGTCACGACGGAAGCCATTCAGCATGCGAGTGATTTGCTCGTGGATCATCGTGTGGCGAGTTACCGTATTTTTAAATGTGTCGTATTGCTCTTGAGTCGGTGCTTCGCCGTATAACAGGATATAACAAACTTCGAGGTAAGAAGCTTCGGTAGCGAGTTGATCGATCGGGAAACCACGATGCAGCAGAATGCCTTCATCACCATCGATATAGGTGATTTTTGATTCACAGGATGCAGTAGAAGTAAAACCAGGGTCATAGGTAAAGAACCCTTTTGAACCTAAAGTTCGGACATCGATAACGTCTTGACCAATGGTAGGGCTTAAAATATCGAGGTCAATATCACCCTTACTACCAGTCGTTAGCTTAGCTTTGTTATCAGCCATTTACGGTCTCCTTAGCGCTTGATAATCGACACCCAACAACCCAGAAGCTCAGCGTTATACTGTTTCTTCGTGCATTGTTCTACCGGTATGATTAGAAAATCAGCTAGCTATCACATAAAACCTGAAATCTGACGACCGACGACAATGTAATTAGGTTGTTTATGAGTGTGTAGATGTTATGTTCTTTTTGTTGTTTTACTTACAATATCATTATTTGTGGTAAGAGGAACAACTTTCATAACTTTTGTTAGTAATACCTGTCACAGTTCAAATTGGAAGGTACTTAACATTGCAACATTCATGTTTTTTATTTTTCAGTGAGGGAACGCCCACACCTTAAGATAATTCTGCTAGACCTATATGTAAGATAAATGTTGAATCATTGTCAAATAAGATAAGCACATTTATACAAAATGTTTAAATCGTGATCCTTCTCACTGTTCGGGCTAAATGTCCCCAAACATTTTGTGTGGGAATTGTAATGGCATTGTGAAGACTTTATACTAGCGGCAGGTCTCCGGATTACCCTGTAGTAGGAGTTCCCAGCGTGATCAGTATGCAACTTTATTTAAACATGATGGATTAGAGTTTGTGTTAAGTTGCATTTTGTACCCCCTGTCGCTGTCTGATTTCCACCCCAGGTCCGGAGGATGGAAAATAATAAAGAGCTGTGTGGGCAAAATTGTGAAAAAACAAAGACCTGTCAACCTTGATTTGCAGACGATTCATTTCCCGATCACTGCAATATCTTCGATCTTGCACCGTGTCTCTGGCGTCATTACTCTCATCGCAGTTGGTATTCTGCTTTGGTTGCTAGGGACATCTCTCTCCTCTCCAGAAGGTTTTCAATACGCGTCTGAAATAATGACTGGCTTTTTTGCTAAGTTCATTCTTTGGGGCATTCTAACGGCATTGGCTTACCACATTTGTGGTGGTATTCGTCATATGCTGATGGATTTTGGCTGTGTTGATGAAACCCTTGCTGCTGGTAACTCATCTGCAAAAATTACATTTGTTATCACCGTAATTCTGGCAATTCTGGCGGGGATCTTAGTATGGTAAGTAATGCTTCTGCTTTAGGCCGTACTGGTATCCAGGACTGGCTGTTAATCCGTGTTTCTGCGATTATTATCGTATTATACGTAATTTACATTGTTGGTTTTGTTGCTATCAATGATATTACTTATGAAGTATGGCGTGGTTTCTTCGCTTCTTCTGTGACGAAAGTATTTACTATCCTCACATTGTTCTCGATTCTTGTGCATGCGTGGATTGGCATGTGGCAAGTGCTAACTGACTATGTCAAGCCGCTAGCAATTCGTTTAGTGCTGCAACTGGCTATCGTTGTTGGTCTGTTGGCTTATTTAATTTACGGAACAATTGTTGTGTGGGGTGCATAAATGAATCTGCCAATCAGAGAGTTTGACGCTATCGTTATTGGTGCTGGTGGCGCAGGTATGCGTGCAGCACTTCAAATTTCACAGTTGGGCCTGTCTTGTGCTCTGCTGTCAAAAGTATTTCCAACCCGTTCTCATACAGTATCAGCGCAAGGTGGTATCACTGTTGCTTTAGGTAACACTCACCCTGATAACTGGGAATGGCATATGTATGATACCGTGAAAGGTTCCGACTATATCGGTGACCAAGATGCAATCGAATACATGTGTAAAACAGGGCCCGAGGCTATCCTAGAATTAGAGCATATGGGGTTACCTTTTTCTCGCTTAGACGATGGCAGTATTTATCAGCGTCCATTTGGTGGTCAGTCTAAGAATTTCGGTGGCGAGCAAGCGGCACGTACTGCGGCTGCGGCTGACCGGACTGGTCACGCATTGTTACATACTTTGTATCAGCAAAACTTAAAAAATCACACAACCATCTTTTCAGAGTGGTATGCCCTTGATTTAGTTAAAAATCAAGACGGCGATGTGGTGGGCTGTACTGCAATTTGTATGGAAACTGGCGAATTAGTTTACTTCAAAGCTAAAGCGACCATCTTAGCTACGGGTGGTGCAGGGCGTATTTATCAATCGACCACCAATGCGCATATCAATACCGGTGATGGTGTTGGGATGGCAGCTCGTGCTGGTGTTCCTTTACAAGATATGGAAATGTGGCAATTCCACCCGACGGGTATCGCTGGCGCAGGGGTTCTTGTGACAGAAGGTTGCCGTGGTGAAGGTGGCTATTTGCTGAATAAAGACGGTGAGCGCTTCATGGAACGTTATGCGCCAAATGCGAAAGATTTGGCAGGTCGTGATGTTGTTGCACGTTCAATCATGATTGAAATCCGTGAAGGCCGTGGCTGTGATGGTCCTTGGGGTCCACATGCCAAACTGAAATTGGATCATTTAGGGAAAGAAGTTCTCGAGTCTCGTTTACCGGGTATTCTTGAATTATCCCGTACCTTTGCTCACGTTGACCCAATCAAAGAGCCAATCCCAGTTATTCCAACTTGTCACTATATGATGGGTGGTATTCCAACAAAAGTGACTGGCCAAGCGATTCGCTATAACGAAAAAGGCGAAGACGAAGTTATTCCAGGTCTGTTTGCTGTGGGTGAAATTGCGTGTGTATCTGTACACGGCGCTAACCGTTTAGGCGGTAACTCATTGCTCGACTTAGTCGTATTTGGTCGTTCTGCGGGTCTACACCTAAAAGAGTCCATCATGGAACAAGGTTCAATGCGTGATGCTTCTGAATCCGATATTGATGCGGCGATGACACGCTTTAACCGTTGGGAAGGGGCTCGTACTGGCGAAGATCCAACTGAGATCCGCAAGGCACTGCAAACCTGTATGCAGCATAACTTCTCGGTATTCCGTGAAGGTGATGCGATGGCGAAAGGTCTGGAAGAGCTAAAAGTGATCCGTGAACGCCTGCAAAATGCACGTCTTGATGATACCTCAACAGAGTTCAACACTCAGCGTATTGAGTGTTTAGAACTGGATAACCTGATGGAAACCGCTTATGCGACAGCACAAGCAGCGAACTTCCGTACAGAAAGTCGTGGGGCGCATAGCCGCTTTGACTATCCAGAGCGTGATGATGCGAATTGGTTATGTCACTCATTATATTTACCGCAATCTGAAACGATGACGCGTCGTGAAGTCAACATGCAGCCAAAATTGCGTGAAGCCTTCCCACCGAAAATTCGTACCTACTAATGCGTGGTGTTAATCCAGTTGCGGAGAAATAAACTATGAAACTACAATTTTCGATTTATCGTTATAATCCAGATGTGGACAACGCCCCACGCATGCAAGATTACACCCTCGAAGTGCCAGAAGGGCGTGACATGATGCTGTTGGATGCGTTGATCCAAATTAAAGAACAGGACCCAACACTGTCATTCCGTCGTTCTTGTCGTGAAGGTGTCTGTGGTTCTGATGGTGTCAATATGAACGGTAAAAACGGGCTGGCGTGTATCACACCATTGTCCGCTTTAATCCGTGGTGGGAAAAAAATTGTTATCCGTCCGTTACCAGGTTTGCCTGTTGTGCGCGACCTGATTATCGACATGACTCAGTTTTATACCCAATACGAAAAAATCCGCCCATATCTTATTAATGATAATAAGAACCCTCCTGCTCGTGAGAATTTACAAACTCCTGCACAACGTGAAAAACTTGATGGTTTATACGAGTGTATCTTATGTGCTTGTTGTTCGACTTCTTGCCCATCTTTCTGGTGGAATCCAGATAAGTTTATTGGGCCTGCGGGCTTGCTGGCAGCATACCGCTTCCTGATCGATAGCCGCGATACTGAAACGGATTCAAGATTAGATGATCTGAACGACGCTTTTAGTGTTTTCCGCTGTCATAGCATCATGAATTGTGTCAATGTATGCCCTAAAGGGCTAAATCCAACAAAAGCTATCGGTCATATTAAATCTATGTTGCTAAAACATACTGCCTGATAGTGAATATTTAACCCGTAGTGCTTAAGTGCTACGGGTTAAAATGGGAATAGCACAAAATAAATACATAACTTAAAAATAGGGCGTAAAGTAAAGTAGGGTTTTTAATTTAAATAGCGCTTAAGGTCACAAAAGCGCGAAAACGAAATACCCACAACGAGCATCAGAAAGTAACATTGTCATATATAAAATGTAGCACTTAATAAAACGTTGTCATAACAAAAGCGCAAAAAAGTGAAAGCAAAGAAAGTAACAGTAAAAAGTAGAAAAAATAGCCAACTGCAAAAAAAGATGAAGACGACAGCCCAAGCATAGGGGCCTTTAAAAACCGTAGCCAGTTTTTAAAGGTTCCTTAAAAGGGAAACCCTTACTGATAAAGGGCCTCCCAAAGAGAGAACATGCATAAAGCACGTCCAAGAGAACCTTTATCGAGGCCGCTTAAATGCGGTAATTAGTTAACCACGGCGAAAACTAAAGCTTTTAAAGCTTAAGGGATCACAATGCAGAACGGCGTAATGAAGGACTGGCTGGATTCAAGCTTTCTGGCAGGCGCGAACCAGACATATATAGAACAGCTTTATGAAGATTATCTGACTGACCCTAACTCTGTAGATGCCGAGTGGAAAGCCATTTTTGAGCAACTTCCTGGTGCTACTTTAGGTACTAGTGGTGAACAATTCCACTCCCAAGCGCGCGATTACTTCCGCCGCTTAGCAAAAGACTCTACGCGTTATCACACTTCTGTTAGCGATCCAGCTATCGATGCAAAACAAGTCAAAGTTTTGCAGTTAATAAATGCATTCCGCTTCCGCGGGCACCAGAATGCGAATCTTGACCCGTTAGGGCTTTGGAAACGCGAATCTGTTCCAGATTTAGACCCAGCATTCCATAATCTGACGAAAGAAGATTTCGACGAAACCTTTAACGTGGGTTCATTTGCTATTGGCAAAGAAACCATGAAACTCAGTGAGCTATATGAGCACTTGAAACGCATTTATTGCGGTTCGATTGGTGCTGAATATATGCATATCACAAATACTGAAGAAAAACGTTGGATTCAACAACGTCTTGAGTCAGTTGATGTTGCAAAAGTTTTCTCTAAAGAAGAAAAATTACGTTTCTTAGCGGAACTCACCGCCGCTGAAGGCCTTGAGCGCTATATCGGGGCTAAATTCCCAGGGGCTAAACGTTTCTCATTGGAAGGCGGTGATGCCCTGATCCCAATGCTGAAAGATTTAATTCACCACGCAGGCAAACAGGATACTCGTGAAGTTGTTCTGGGGATGGCTCACCGTGGTCGTTTAAACGTTCTTGTGAATATCCTAGGTAAAAAACCTGGTGAATTATTCGATGAATTCGCGGGTAAACATAAAGACCATTCAAGTGCGGGTGACGTTAAATATCACCAAGGTTTCTCGTCTGACTTTGAAACCGCCGGTTCTCGTGTTCACTTAGCGTTAGCATTTAACCCATCTCACCTTGAAATTGTTAGCCCTGTGGTAATTGGTTCAGTGCGTGCTCGTCGTGATCGCTTGGACGAAGGTCGCAGCAACATGGTGTTACCAATCACTATTCATGGTGACTCCGCAGTTACCGGTCAGGGTGTTGTTCAAGAAACACTGAACATGTCTCAGGCTCGTGGTTATGAAGTTGGCGGTACTGTACGTATCGTTATTAACAACCAAATTGGTTTTACTACTTCAAATCCGAAAGATACCCGTTCAACTGAATACTGTACTGATATCGTGAAAATGGTGCAGGCGCCTATTTTCCACGTGAATGCTGATGATCCTGAAGCCGTTTCATTTGTGACTCGCTTAGCGCTAGATTTCCGTAATACATTTAAACGTGATGTGATGATCGATTTAGTGTGTTATCGCCGTCATGGTCATAACGAAGCGGATGAGCCAAGTGCAACTCAGCCTGTGATGTATCAAAAAATCAAACAGCATCCAACACCACGTAAAATTTATGCGGACCGTTTAATTGCAGAGAACGTGTTGAGTGCTAATGATGTGACTGAAATGGTCAATCTGTACCGTGATGCCTTAGATGCAGGTAATTGTGTGGTTGAAGAGTACCGTGAAATGGGACTCAATTCTTATACATGGGCTCCGTATTTGAACCATGAATGGGATGAATCATATAAATCGACCGTTGATATCAAACGTTTAACTGAATTGGCAACTAAAGTTAGCACTATTCCTGAAGGTGTTGTTGCTCAGTCTCGTGTTGAGAAAATTTATGCAGATCGCGCTGAAATGGCGAAAGGCGAAAAATTACTCGACTGGGGTGCGGCTGAAACTTTAGCTTATGCAACATTGGTTGATGAAGGTGTTCCTGTTCGTTTGTCAGGTGAAGATGCGGGTCGTGGTACATTCTTCCACCGCCATGCGGTTATTCATAACCAAACTAACGGTTCTGTCTATGTTCCATTACAAAATATTCATAACGGTCAAGGCGTATTCAACGTTTGGGACTCTGTCCTAACAGAAAACGCAGTATTGGCATTTGAATATGGTTATGCGACGACTGAACCACGTGCTCTGACGATTTGGGAAGCGCAATTTGGTGACTTCGCAAACTGTGCTCAGGTTGTTATCGACCAATTCATTAGCTCTGGTGAGCAAAAATGGGGTCGTATGTGTGGCCTTGTAATGTTACTGCCACATGGATATGAAGGTCAGGGGCCAGAACACTCATCTGCACGTTTAGAGCGTTATCTCCAACTGTGTGCTGATCAAAACATGCAAGTATGTGTTCCATCAACACCAGCTCAGGTTTACCACATGTTACGTCGTCAGGCCTTACGTGGCATGCGTCGTCCTCTGATTGTGATGTCACCGAAGTCTCTGCTCCGTCACCCATTAGCAGTATCTAGTATGGATGAACTGGCGAATGGCAAATTCGAACCAGTTATCGGTGAAATCGATGAAATCAATCCGAAAAATGTGAAACGCGTCGTTCTGTGTTCAGGGAAAGTCTATTACGATCTGTTAGAACAACGTCGTAAGAATGAACAAACTGACGTTGCTATCGTGCGTATTGAGCAGTTGTATCCGTTCCCACACGATGATATCCAAAAAGCGTTGGCGCAATTTACTGATGTTAAAGACTTTGTATGGTGTCAAGAAGAGCCATTAAACCAAGGTGCTTGGTATTGCAGTCAACATAATTTCCGTGAAGCTATCCCAGCAGGGGCTACTTTACGTTATGCAGGTCGAGCTGCTTCTTCATCACCAGCAGTTGGCTATACGTCCGTTCACCAGGAACAACAAAAAGCCCTGGTTAATGACGCTTTGAACATTGAATAATTAAAGGATAGAAAATGAGTAGCGTAGAAATTCTTGTTCCCGATCTTCCTGAGTCCGTTGCAGATGCCACGGTTGCCACATGGCATAAAAAACCAGGTGATAGTGTTCAGCGTGACGAAGTCCTGGTTGAGATCGAAACAGATAAAGTGGTGTTAGAAGTGCCTGCAAGTGAAGCAGGTGTGTTAGAAGCTATCGTTGAAGAAGAAGGCGCGACGGTATTATCTAAACAACTGTTAGGTCGTATTCGTTTAGGTGATAGCTCAGGTATTCCTGCTGAAGTTAAAGATGCACAGGAAGCAACGCCAGCACAACGCCAAACTGCAAGCCTAGAGACTGAAAGTAATGACGCTCTGAGCCCAGCTATTCGTCGCTTGATTGCAGAACATAGCCTGAACCCAGCTGACATTAAAGGGACGGGTGTTGGTGGTCGTTTGACTCGTGAAGATGTTGAAAAACATTTAGCAGCAAATAAATCAGCAGCTCCAGCAGCAACAGCACCTGCTGCACCACAAGCGCCGTTAGCACACCGTAGCGAGAAACGTGTACCAATGACACGTTTACGTAAACGTATCGCAGAGCGCCTGTTAGAAGCGAAAAACACCACTGCAATGTTGACAACATTTAATGAAGTTAACATGCAACCAATTAAAGACTTACGGAAACAATATGGCGAAGCATTCGAAAAACGCCACGGTGTACGTTTAGGCTTTATGTCCTTCTATGTTAAAGCTGCGGTAGAAGCACTGAAACGCTATCCAGAAGTTAACGCTTCTATTGATGGCAGCGATGTGGTTTACCACAACTATTTTGATATCAGCATTGCCGTCTCTACGCCTCGTGGTCTGGTAACTCCAGTTCTACGTGATGTTGATGCAATGAGCATGGCAGATATCGAGAAAAAAATTAAAGAACTGGCTGTTAAAGGTCGCGATGGTAAATTAACTGTTGAAGACTTAAGTGGTGGTAACTTCACTATCACTAACGGTGGCGTATTTGGTTCTCTGATGTCTACACCTATCATTAACCCACCACAGAGCGCAATTTTAGGCATGCATGCCATTAAAGACCGCCCTATGGCTGTAAATGGTAAGGTAGAGATTCTTCCTATGATGTATTTAGCGCTGTCTTATGACCACCGTTTAATCGATGGTAGTGAGTCAGTGGGCTTCTTAGTCGCTATCAAAGATATGCTGGAAGATCCAACTCGTTTACTGCTGGACGTATAGCAACATAACAGGGTAGGAACAACCTGCCCGGTCTGAAGTAACCGATGCAACCCGCTTGCGGGTTGCTAAATCAGTAACAATTGCAGGAGGCGAATAAACGCCTCTTCAGACTCAATTATGGATAGAACATCATGAATTTACACGAGTACCAGGCAAAACAGTTGTTTGCACGTTATGGGATGCCTGCACCAACAGGTTATGCCTGTTCATCAGTCGCTGAAACCGTAGACGCTGCTAAAAAAATTGGCAATGGCCCATGGGTAATTAAATGCCAAGTACATGCAGGCGGACGTGGTAAAGCAGGTGGCGTTAAAGTCACTAGCGATATTAACGAAGTTAAAGCATTTGCAGAAAACTGGTTAGGTAAAAACTTAGTGACTTATCAAACAGACGCTAACGGCCAACCAGTAAACCAGATTCTTGTTGAAACAGCGACTGACATTGATAAAGAGTTGTATTTAGGTGCGGTTGTTGACCGTAGCACTCGTCGTGTTGTTTTCATGGCATCGACTGAAGGTGGTGTGGAAATTGAAAAAGTTGCTGAAGAAACGCCTGAATTAATTCATAAAGCAATTATCGACCCACTGACTGGCCCAATGCCTTTCCAAGGCCGTGAATTGGCATTTAAATTAGGCTTAACAGGTAAACAAGTTAGCCAATTTGCTAAAATTTTTATGGGTCTAGCAACTTTATTCCTTGAGCGTGACTTAGCTTTAGCAGAAATTAACCCTCTGGTTATCAGTACTGCGGGTGATTTAGTTTGCTTAGATGGCAAATTAGGCATCGACAGTAATGCGCTATATCGTCAGCCAGAAATCCGTGAACTACGTGATGAATCTCAAGAAGATGCGCGCGAAGCTCAAGCAGCGCAGTGGGAACTCAACTATGTTGCATTAGATGGTAACATTGGCTGTATGGTTAACGGTGCAGGCTTAGCAATGGGAACTATGGACATTGTTAAACTTCACGGTGGCGCACCTGCAAACTTCTTAGATGTTGGTGGCGGCGCAACTAAAGAGCGTGTAACTGAAGCATTTAAAATCATTCTTTCTGATGAAAACGTGAAAGCCGTTTTTGTTAACATCTTTGGTGGTATCGTTCGTTGCGACCTGATTGCAGACGGCATCATTGGTGCAGTTGAAGAAGTTGGCGTAAATGTACCAGTAGTTGTGCGTTTAGAAGGTAACAATGCTGAATTAGGTGCTAAGAAACTGGCAGACAGCGGCTTGAACATTATCGCTGCTAACAGCTTGACTGACGCAGCTAAAAAAGCAGTAGCAGCAGCGGAGGCTAAATAATGTCTATTTTAATCGATAAAAACACCAAAGTGATTTGCCAAGGTTTTACTGGTGGTCAAGGTACATTCCATTCAGAACAAGCGATTGCTTATGGTACAAAAATGGTCGGTGGTGTTACACCAGGCAAAGGTGGTACAACACACTTAGGTCTGCCGGTGTTCAATACAGTTCGCGAAGCGGTTGAAGCGACAGGTGCAACTGCGTCTGTTATCTATGTGCCAGCGCCATTTTGTAAAGACTCTATCTTAGAAGCTATCGATGCAGGCATTAAACTGATTATCACCATCACTGAAGGTATTCCAACTCTGGACATGCTGACTGTGAAAGTGAAGCTGGATGAAGCTGGCGTTCGCATGATCGGCCCTAACTGCCCAGGCGTTATCACTCCAGGTGAATGTAAGATTGGTATCCAACCTGGTCACATTCATATGCCAGGTAAAGTCGGTATCGTTTCACGTTCAGGTACGCTGACTTATGAAGCGGTAAAACAAACTACTGATGCAGGTTTAGGCCAATCAACTTGTGTTGGTATCGGTGGTGACCCAATCCCAGGTTCAAACTTTATTGATATCCTGAAAATGTTCCAAGCTGACCCACAAACTGAAGCGATTGTCATGATCGGTGAAATTGGTGGTAACGCGGAAGAAGAAGCTGCGGCTTATATTAAAGAGCATGTAACTAAACCAGTAGTTGGTTATATCGCTGGTGTAACGGCACCGAAAGGTAAACGTATGGGCCATGCTGGCGCAATCATTGCTGGCGGTAAAGGTACTGCGGATGAGAAATTTGCTGCATTAGAAGCTGCGGGCGTGAAAACCGTTCGTAGCCTTGCAGACATCGGCGATGCCGTGAAATCATTACTGAATAAGTAAATGATCCGCTAGGTAACTAGCAGCCGTAAGAGACGAAAGCCCGTGCTTATTTGAGTACGGGTTTTTTTATGGCTTTAAAAGCCGTTAGTGTAATTTCTGGAGAGAGGATAAGGATTTCTGGCAAAGAGTGTCTATACTTAAAAATATTAAAAGATACGAGTACAGGTACGGCTATCTGTGAAAATGCTCCATAGCTTTGGTGGGCTACAAAGCCCATTTTAAGCAAAAAACGAGAAAGTTGTGTCAGGTCAATTTTATAATTATTGGGAAAAGTTAATTAACCGAATATATGATTTTAGTTGAGATAAGTTCGTATATTAATAAAATTCATAATAGCTTTGAAATAAGATACTATTAGAAATTAAATATTCTTTTTTAGACTTCTTAATAAAAAGATTATATTTTTTTGTTAATCTTTAGAAAAAATAAGAACATTTATATCAATACCAATAACAGTACATTAACAAGTGAATAACTATTAATTGACTGGTATGCAAATCAATTAACAATAGGAAAAAAATTGACGTAAATCAATTTATTACCTCTAGCTTTATTTGTCGAAATTGCTTAAATTGGTGCACGATCAAATACTCTATTTTCTATTAAAGGGTATAATTATTGATGTAAATTCAGAATTCAAATCTGAGTCACGTAAAAGAAGTTTATTGTATGTGAAGATAGGCGTACTATTATTATAGTATTGTTCTTTCTTTTGGTTTTGTTAATTATTTGTTGTTTTGAGGCATTTTTTGCTGGTAGTTAAGAGGCTTTCTTCGAAATTTAATCTGGAAGCTGGGTTGCCGCAAGTCGGTGTCTTCCTGCTAGGAGCAAGGAGTCAAGATGTTTGATATTGTCGAACTGTCACGATTACAGTTTGCCTTAACTGCAATGTATCACTTCCTGTTCGTGCCATTAACGCTCGGTATGGCGTTTTTGCTTGCGATCATGGAAACGGTATATGTGCTGTCTGGCAAGCAAATTTATAAAGATATGACTAAGTTCTGGGGTAAGTTATTTGGTATTAACTTCGCCCTAGGTGTTGCAACGGGTCTGACCATGGAATTCCAATTCGGGACTAACTGGTCTTACTATGCTCATTACGTTGGAGATATCTTCGGTGCGCCTCTGGCAATCGAAGGTTTGATGGCGTTCTTCTTAGAATCTACTTTTGTTGGTTTATTCTTCTTTGGTTGGGATCGTTTAAGCAAAACTCAACACCTTGCTGTAACATGGTTAGTTGCTTTAGGTTCTAACTTCTCTGCTTTGTGGATTTTAGTGGCGAATGGTTGGATGCAAAACCCGATCGCAGCTGACTTCAACTTTGAAACAATGCGTATGGAAATGGTTAGCTTCTCTGAGCTAGTCTTAAACCCAGTTGCGCAAGTTAAGTTTGTCCACACAGTGGCTGCAGGTTATTGTACTGGTGCAATGTTTATCTTAGGTATCAGCTCTTACTACCTACTTAAAGGTCGTGATGTTGCTTTTGCTAAGCGTTCTTTTGCAATTGCTGCTAGTTTTGGTATTGCTGCGGTTCTATCTGTTATCGTTCTTGGTGATGAATCAGGTTACGAAATGGGTGACGTTCAGAAAACTAAACTCGCTGCGGTTGAAGCTGAGTGGGAAACCCATGCGCCTCCTGCTGCATTTAACTTAATCGCTTGGCCAGATACTGAGAAGCAAGAAAACAAGTTTGCTATCTCAATTCCTTGGGCGATGGGTATCATTGCAACTCGTTCTGTTGATACGCCAGTATTAGGTCTGAAAGATCTAATGAAACAACACGAAGTTCGTATCCGTAACGGTATGGTTGCATATGGTCAATTACAAGAACTGTTAGCTGGAAATAAAGATCCTGAATTGCGTGCTGCATTTGAAGCTAGCAAAAAAGATCTCGGTTATGGTCTTCTGTTAAAACAATACGCACCAAATGTTGTTGATGCGACAGAAGCGCAAATTCAAAAAGCAGTAAAAGACAGTATTCCTAACGTAGGGCCTCTGTTCTGGGCATTCCGTATCATGGTTGGTGTTGGCTTCCTGTTGTTATTAATTATTGGCTGGGCATTCCTGTCAGTAGTCCGTAACAAAATTGGTCAAAGCAAACTGCTGTTACGTATTGCACTGTTTGGTATTCCACTACCATGGATTGCAATTGAATCAGGTTGGTTCGTTGCAGAGTATGGTCGTCAGCCTTGGGCAATTGGTGAAGTATTACCGGTGTCGGTTGCTCATTCTAATTTAACGACCCATGACCTGATCTTCTCTATGGTATTGATCTGTGGTCTGTACACACTGTTCTTAATTGCTGAAATGTTCTTAATGTTCAAATTCGCTCGTAAAGGGCCTAGTAGCCTGAAAACTGGTCGCTACCACTTTGAACAGAAAAACACTTCTGCACACGACGTTCAGTAAATAGGAGCCACTTATGTTTGATTATGAAGTTCTTCGGTTTGTGTGGTGGATCCTTATCGGTGTATTACTGATTGGGTTTGCTGTCACGGATGGCTTTGACATGGGCGTTGGCTTCTTATTACCTATTTTAGGTAAAACAGATACCGAACGCCGTATCATGATTAATGCCGTTGCACCGCACTGGGATGGTAACCAAGTTTGGTTAATCACTGCGGGTGGTGCGATGTTTGCTGCATGGCCACAAGTCTATGCGGCATCATTCTCCGGTTTCTATATCGCGATGATTTTAGTGTTAGCTGCTTTGTTCTTCCGTCCGGTGGGTTTCGACTACCGTTCAAAACTGGAGAACCCAAAATGGCGTAACATGTGGGACTGGGGTCTGTTCATCGGTGGTTTCGTTCCACCATTAGTTATCGGTGTTGCATTTGGTAACCTATTATTAGGTGTCCCACTGCAAATTGATAACCAACAGTACTTAACCTATACAGGTAACCTGTTTGGTCTGCTGAACCCATATGGTCTGTTAGCGGGTGTGGTTGGTTTAATGATGATTGTTACCCAAGGTGCAACTTATCTGCAAATGCGTACCACTGGCGAGCTGTACCTACGTGTACGTAAAGCAACCTATATCTGTGCATTAGTCACACTGTTAGCGTTTGCGGGTGCTGGTGTTTGGTTAGTAATGGGTATCGATGGCTATGTTATCACTTCAGCGATTGATCACCATGCGGTATCAAACCCACTGAATAAAACCGTAGAGGTTGTTTCAGGGGCTTGGTTGACTAACTTCAATACTTACCCAATCCTGTGGGCTCTGCCTGCACTGGGTTTAGCGCTGCCACTACTGACTATGCTGTTCAGTAAAGCAGACAAAAATGGTTGGGCGTTTGTGAGCTCTTCATTAACTATCGCTTGTATCATTTTAACTTGTGGTGTAGCAATGTTCCCATTCATCATGCCTTCAAGCATTATGCCAAATGCAAGCTTGACCATGTGGGATGCAACATCTAGCTTGTTCACACTGCAAGTCATGACAGTTGTCGCGGCTATCTTTGTTCCAATCGTACTGGCATACACCGCATGGTGTTACTACAAAATGTTTGGTCGTCTGGACAAAAACTTCATCGAAGGCAACAAGCATTCACTGTATTAAGGAGCATAACTATGTGGTATTTCGCCTGGATTCTCGGCACGCTGTTAGCTTGTAGTTTTGCAGTGATTGCAGCACTAGCATTAGAGCACTCTGAAGACTCTAAAGCAGCTAAAGATGGTGAGTAAATAAAATGCTGGTGGATAAAACCTATCAGCTATTGGATAAGGGGCCGTTAAGGGCCCTTATCCTTATTTTAGCTTTAGTTACAGCTGGTGCAGTGATGTGGGACCCATCTCTATTTGCTGCAAAAACCAGTTCATTCCAAATTTGGCAAGGGCTGTTATTAATTTGGGCAACTTGCAGTGCGATGATTTTTGGTGTTGGTTTCAAACCCCAAAAAGTCATTTGGCGTGCGATTTTCCATCCATTACCGGCTGCCATCATTCTTATTTGGGGACTTTTACAAGTCTTTAGATAATTCTAATTGCTAATTGTGGGTCAATGGACCCATAATTATTTTTGATATCTTTACTTTCAAAGTGATTCCAAACTGGCACTGTCTTGCGTATAGTGGCACCGTTAGTTAATTTAACCTAAGACGGAGTGGTTGTTATGTTATTTCGCTGGCCAGTTCGCGTGTACTATGAAGATACAGACGCGGGCGGTGTAGTTTATCATGCGCGTTATTTAGCATTTTTTGAGCGAGCAAGAACCGAAATGTTGCGAAATAAAGGAATCAACCAACAAAGTATGCTTGCTGATAACCTTGGTTTTGTTGTGCGTAGCATGACAATTGATTTTGTAAAAGGGGCAAAGCTAGATGATCTGTTGGAGGTTGAGACGCAAATTGTTGAAATGAAACGTGCCTCATTAACTTTTCATCAAAGGTTAGTTGATTCACAAGGTAACCTGCTTTGTGGGGCTAATGCCCTAATTGCTTGTGTGGACACATCAAAAATGAAGCCGATTGCGCTTCCTAAGTCTATTGTCGCGGAGTTTAAACAGTGACTGACATGAATATCCTGGATTTATTCCTTAAAGCGAGCCTTTTGGTTCAGCTCATTATGTTCGTTTTGATCGGTTTTTCTATTGCATCATGGGCCATTATTATTCAAAGAACGAAAATTTTAAATGCTGCAACCCGTGAGGCGGAGGCATTTGAGGATAAGTTTTGGTCAGGTATTGAGCTATCGCGCTTATATAAAGAAAGCCAAGCTCGCCGTGATGAATTGAGCGGAGCTGAACAAATTTTCCACTCCGGTTTTAAAGAGTTCGTTCGTTTACATCAGGCAAATATTCACGCACCAGATGCGGTGGTTACTGGTGCATCACGCGCGATGCGTATATCAATGAATCGTGAATTAGAGTCAGTAGAAGCACATATCCCATTTTTAGGTACTGTTGGTTCGATTAGCCCATATATTGGTTTATTCGGGACAGTATGGGGAATTATGCATGCGTTTATTGCTTTGGGTGCGGTAAAACAAGCAACATTACAGATGGTTGCTCCGGGGATCGCCGAAGCACTTATCGCAACCGCGATAGGTTTGTTTGCAGCGATTCCTGCGGTTATGGCTTTCAACCGCTTGAACTTACGAGTCAATAAGTTAGAGCAAACTTACGATAACTTTATGGAAGAGTTTTTAGCCATCTTGCATCGTCAAGCATTCTCTGCTGATAAGAAATAAGTTGAGGAGATAAGCGAATGGCGCGCACTAGTCGCAGACGTGAGCTGAAATCCGAAATCAACATCGTTCCACTGCTGGACGTTTTGTTGGTGCTGTTACTGATATTTATGGCAACGGCACCCATTATTTCCCAGAGTGTGGAAGTTGAATTACCGGATGCAACAGATACACAAACCGTATCATCAAGTGACAACCCACCTATAATTTTAGAGGTGTCGGGTGTTGGGCAGTATAATATGCGGCTCGATGGTGAGGTATTAGAATTGCTTCCACCAGAACAGATTGCTGCTGAAGCGAAATCACAATTAGAGAAAAACCCAAAAGCGATTTTCTTAATTGGTGGTGCAAAAGAGGTGCCTTATGAAGAAGTTATTAAGGCTCTGAATATTTTGCACAGTGCAGGGATAAAATCTGTCGGCTTGATGACTCAGCCTATCTAGGCTGGGTTGTTGTGGTTTGAATAAGTCACAATTCTTTTTTTGGATACCAGAGTGGGAAAGTCAAAAGAGAAAAAAGATAACCTAAACCGTTCATTAGTGATGTCTGTTGTATTGCACATCATATTGATTGGCTTGATTGTTATAGGCTCTTTAGTTTCCGTCGTCAAACTTGGTGGTGGCGGGGAAGAAGGGACTGTCATCGATGCGGTGATGGTCGACCCTGGCGTGGTTGTTGAGCAATATGAACAAATGCAAAAACAACAAAACATGGTCAGACAAGCAGCTAAAGAGCGTAAAGAGCAAGAACAAAAACAAGAGGCTGAGCTAAGAGAGCAGCAAGAAAAGGAACAAAAACGCCTGCAACAGCTTGAACAAGAGCGTATCAAAACTGAACGAGATACCGCTAAGCAACAAAAACAAGCTGAAGAGCAACAGAAAAAAGCATTAGAAGCCGCTAAAAAAGCCAAGGAAGAGCAAAAAATAGCGGAAGAAGCTGCCGCGAAAGCGAAAGCTGAAAAGGAAAAATTAGTTAAAGAGCAGGCAGCTGAAAAGGCGAAAGCTGAAGCTCAAGCTAAAAAAGAAGCCGAAGCGGCTAAAGCTAAAGCAGAGAAAGAAGCTCAAGAAAAAGCAGAAAAAGAAGCCAAAGAAAAGGCTGATAAAGAAGCTAAAATAAAAGCAGACAAGGAAGCTAAGGCTAAAGCGGATAAAGAAGCGAAAGAGAAAGCAGATAAAGAAGCGAAAGCTAAAGCAGCGAAAGCGAAAGCAGAGGCGGCAAAAAATGCGGCTTCTGTAGATGATTTACTCGGCGATTTAACTGCTTCTGGGCCAAGTAAACAGGGCGGCCAAGCTTCTGCTGGAACTGGTGGCGGTAAAAAATCAGGAGCCTCAAACGCAGATGTTGATAACTATGCAGGTAAGGTAAAAGCGGCAATCCAAAGTAAGTTCTATGATTCAGATACTTATCGTGGGCGGACTTGCGAATTGCAATTGGTGCTCGCACGGGATGGCGCTTTGATGGGGATTAAACCTAAAAATAACCCGACGAACGACGCTGCGTTATGTGATGCGGCA
Organism: Providencia sp. AGC89; assembly: GCF_053543535.1. Lineage (NCBI taxonomy): Bacteria > Pseudomonadati > Pseudomonadota > Gammaproteobacteria > Enterobacterales > Morganellaceae > Providencia > Providencia sp. AGC89. The sequence continues at coordinate 250,164 of NZ_JBIXLP010000091.1, read as the reverse complement.
ATTCGAGCTGCGAAGTTAGCTTCGATGCCAAGACCCGATTCAGATAAAATTTTTGAAAGGGTTAAGAGGGAAGGTATCGTCGTCGATTTTAAACCTTGATTTAAGTAAGTCAGAGCTATCTGTATTGAAAAATCTATCGCATTAGAATAAATAGTTTGTGTGGTATCTAGTTTTGTTATTATACCTTTGTTAAAATTCAGCGAATTATTGCGGTGGTAAACAATCCGTAGTAAGGGAGACAAGAATGAAGCAGGCTTTTAAAGTAGTTTTAGGGTTCCTAATGCTATGGGCGACAGTGGCTCAGGCTGAAATACGTATTGAGATCACTGAAGGTGTTAATTCAGCTCAACCGATTGGTGTCGTACCCTTTAAATGGACAGGTGCTGGAGCACCCCCACAGGAAGTAGGCCAAATCGTAGGTTCTGATTTACGTAATAGCGGGAAATTTAACCCTATTGAACCAAGTCGTATGCCTCAGCAACCCGGTACAGCCTCTGAAGTAACTCCAGAAGCATGGACTGCATTGGGTATTAATGCAGTGGTTGTAGGGCAAGTGCAGCCAGCCGCAGATGGTAGCTTTGTTGTCAGCTATCAACTGGTTGATGTTGCAGCTAACCCAGGTGCTGTTTTATCTCAGAACCAATATAAAGTCACTAAAGAATGGTTACGTTATGCAGCTCATACTGCAAGTGACGAAGTCTTTGAAAAACTAACCGGTATTCGTGGTGCATTCCGCACGCGTATTGCTTATATTGTGGTTAACAAAGGCGGTCAGTATCCATATGAATTACGAGTTTCTGACTACGATGGGTTTAACCAGTTTACAGTTCATCGTTCACCAGAACCTTTAATGTCGCCAGCATGGTCACCGGATGGCGAAAAACTCGCGTATGTCACTTTTGAAAGCGGTAGTTCAGCGCTTGTTATTCAAACTCTTTCTACAGGAGCAGTCCGTCAGGTTGCATCATTCCCACGTCACAATGGGGCACCTGCATTCTCTCCTGATGGGACAAAACTGGCATTCGCACTGTCTAAAACAGGCAGCTTGAATTTATATGTTATGGACTTAGCGAGTGGGCAAATTCGTCAAGTAACAGATGGTCGTAGCAACAATACTGAACCAAGCTGGATGCCGGATAGCCAAACTTTAGTCTATACTTCAGATCAGGCGGGACGTCCGCAGATTTATAAAATGAATATTAATGGTGGCAGCCCTGAACGTGTTTCTTGGGAAGGAACACAAAATCAGGACGCTGATGTTAGTCCGGATGGTACTTTCTTAGTGATGGTCAGCTCCGGCGGCGGTCAGCAACATGTCGCCAAACAAGATCTGGCAACGAACAACGTTGAATTTTTAACGAAAACGTTCCTAGATGAAACGCCGAGTATCGCACCTAACGGCACTATGGTAATTTATAGCTCCTCTCAAGGCTTGGGGACTATATTGCAGCTAGTTTCGACCGACGGGCGTTTCAAAGCGCGTCTTCCGGCTACCGATGGACAGGTAAAATTCCCTGCCTGGTCGCCGTATCTGTGATGCATAATAATAATGTGTGGCAAAAAAATATTAAGGATCAAAACGATGCAACTGAATAAAGTGCTTAAAGGGCTGATGATCGCATTACCAATCATGGCAGTCGCAGCTTGTAGCTCTAACAAAAACAATGACCAAGATGGCGTAGATACTTCTACTAACCAAACTAACACTGGTCTGTCTGCGGAAGAGCTGGCACGTCAGCAAATGGAACAGCTGCAACAAAACAACACTGTTTACTTTGGTTTCGATAAATACAACGTATCTCCAGAGTATGCGGAAATGTTAGATGCGCATGCAGCATTCCTACGTAGCAACCCATCTGTACGTGTTGTTGTTGAAGGTCATGCGGATGAGCGCGGTACTCCAGAATATAACATCGCGCTGGGCGAGCGTCGTGCTAATGCAGTTAAAATGTATCTGCAAAGCAAAGGTGTTTCTGGTGACCAAGTTTCACTGGTTTCTTACGGTAAAGAAAAACCAGCTGTGTTAGGTCACACTGAAGCAGACTACGCGAAAAACCGTCGTGCAGTCATTGCATACTAATAGATAAGAGAAATTATCTATTATGAACAGTAACTTCAGACATCTAATTGTAGGTCTGTCGTTATTGGTTGGCGTAGCGGCCCCTTGGGCCGCTATTGCCCAAGCGCCAATCAACAATGTCGGATCTGGTTCAACAACAGACCGTCTTACCCAACTTGAGACTGCGGTTAATTCTCAAGGCCAAATTATGTATCAAATCCAGCAACAGCTTGCCGATAACCAACGCGACATAGATATGTTACGTGGTCAGATTCAAGAAAGTGAATATAAATTGAATCAAGTTATTGAGCGTCAAAAAGATTTGTATATGCAATTAAATGGCTCGGGTGACGGCAATTCTGCCAATACAGGTGAAACACCTGACACTAGTGCATCAAATGTATCTTCTTCAACTACACCTGCTGCATCAGCTAATACAGGTGGAAATGAGAAAGATGATTATAATGCGGCAGTTAAGCTTGCAATGGAAAGCAAATCAAAAGCCCAAATTGATGGGGCTATTAATGCGCTTCAAGGGTTTATCAAAACCTACCCTAAGTCTGGGTATCAATCTAACGCCAACTATTGGTTGGGGCAGTTAAACTACAACAAAGGCAGCAAAGATGACGCGGCTTTTTACTTTGCAACTGTAGTTAAGCAATATCCTAAATCTCAGAAAAGCAGTGAAGCTTTATATAAAGTTGGGCTGATCATGCAAGACAAAGGGCAAAAGGATAAAGCAAAGGCTGTTTACCAACAGGTGTTAAAGCAATATCCAAACAGTGCAGGCTCAAAATTAGCAGAAAAAAAGTTGAGTACACTTTAATTACTAACCCCGAAGCAATATTGCCGAATATTTCGGGGTTATCAGTATGATAAGTGCGCATTCAATCTATTTTAGTAAAAAAAACATTGCACCATCGTCAGAAATCAGTAATATAAGCCGCCGTTGATACGAGAATACGGTTAGCCGAAAACCTCGAGATACAAAGAAGAAATATAGTTTTAGATGGGTTGTTAGCTCAGTCGGTAGATGATTGAGTTTTATTAAGATGGTTGCAGGTTCAACCCGAAGGGTAAGAAGCTGTGATTAGTTAGAAAAGTTATATAGATGGGTCGTTAGCTCAGTCGGTAGAGCAGTTGACTTTTAATCAATTGGTCGCAGGTTCGAATCCTGCACGACCCACCATCTAAAAGAAACAAACAATTCAAGCAATTCAGATGGGTCGTTAGCTCAGTCGGTAGAGCAGTTGACTTTTAATCAATTGGTCGCAGGTTCGAATCCTGCACGACCCACCATCTCAACAGCAATTCAAGCCAATTCACTACCCCGTAAATACTCAGTCGGCATCCATACCTCGGCAAGCTGGTTGCAGGTTCAGGCCGCAGGCTAAATTCGTAGAATTTAAATCCTGCACGACCCACCATCTCAACAGCAGCGCAAGCCAATTCACTACCCCGTAAATACTCAGTCGGCAATCCATACCTCGGCAAGCGCGCAATGGTTCTAAGCATACCTTTAAAAAGTGCATGAATTAGTTAGTGACTTAAATATGACTGAGATAAACTGAAAAGTGACAAGATAAAAAAATAGCCCCTGGTGTTGGGGCTCAAAAGGGATGGTTTATTTAACTGAGGGTAACTCTTGTATACAGTTATACCGTTAAATGAGTCATCTTTTGAAAGTCAAAATAAAAGAACTCATTGTTTTGTAAAGATAGTCATTAAATCGCCTTTTTTCGCTGTACTCTACGCTAATTAATTATAATCCTTCAGGTAGCAAGCCATTATCTTGTAAAAAGCCAATGACTAACATTTGCATTTTTTTTGCTAAATTATGCGCAGGAGAAAAGCCCTGTAACTTGGCAAGGTCGATACTCACCTCATCAAAACAACGCATTAAACATTGCAATGACAAGGCAGCTTTTTCTGAGGTACTGCAATTAAAAATGATTTCTAGTGCCTGTATGTACTTTTGTGGCATCCATTCATGGTACTTACGGCCATTATACCAAACATGCTTACCTTGTATGGTTACAAGGTGCTCAAGTAGCGTTAAGAAATAGTGCTTCATATCGGCACTTCTTGACCATGCCACCCATAATTCTTCACGGGTTAATGCTATGGCGACTTGATGGGCTTCGTGCCAAAAGTCTGTAACGGTTTGTGAAAACTCAGTCTCTGTTAACGGTGTTGGTGCTAAAGATAGCAAATTGGCATCTTTTGGTAGCCCTTCAGTGATCCCAGTTTTATCTAACAAAACAATAAACCCGCGAGAGAATGTCGCATCTAACCCCTCACGTTTCATTTTATATAAGCGTTCAGGCTCAGCAAATGTGAAATCAACTTTGCGACCTTCCTCGTATATAACTAAACATGTCGGCCAATCTGGTGCGTCCTCTTCTTGATTGAGTAAATGTAGAACTGCTAAAGAGGAGCCAAAATGGTCAACCCAATGTTTTTGGTTAAATATTTCTGTCACACCGTGACCGATTAACTCAATGTCAATGTCGGAGTAATTATCAACATCTTGCTCTCTTCCTCGTGAGCCTGTGAGTACCACAGCTTCGATTCTTGGGTCGAGTAATGAAATGGATATAATTTTATTTATAATAGATACAGGTAATTCCATAACTGGCCTAATTAAATTTGATAAGAATGGCTACGATACCGATAAAATGAGTGAAAAGCTAAAGGACAAACGTAAAAAGTGTAGAAAAGGCACGAAAATGATTAAAGTCTATGCTTAGTAAGTGAAAAACGAAGGTTATAGAGCAAAGTAGAGGAGACCTTATTGTATAGTCATCTCAAGTATTAATGTGGACTTGTTGAAAAAGTGATATGGTTTTTCTCGACTATTCGCATTTTTACGAGAAAAATTTACATTAGGATAATGCATGACTTAAATTGAATTTAAGTCATGCATATAATTTAGAATTATTCTTCTTTATTTAACATAATAAAATAAAATTTGTATTTTATTTTAGGTTAATATAATTTAATCAGTATCATGTTTTTTTTCAAAAGGAATTGAAATGAATGCTATTTTTCAGGGGAGCAATACTCAGGAAGAGCGTAAAGAGGGTATTCGTAGAAGGAATAAAAGTTATTTAGAATTGAAGGAAAATTTTGAATATATCTATGAAAAAATACCAGCTTATTATAAAGAACTAAAATCATTAACTGAAGAAATATCAAATCTAAAAAAAACAATCGATAAACATGATGTAGCTAATGAATATATTGATAGGGTTAATGAATATATTGATAGGGTTAATGAATATATTGATAGAGTTAAGGGGGGATTGGACACATATATGGAACTAAAAGGTAAATTGGAACCCTATCTTGATGAACCAGTGAAAATAAAAAATATTCCATCAGAGATAACAGGAATCTATAGTAATGTGGCATTAAGTATTCGTAATTATCCTACTATTAACTATTCTTTGTATAGGCTGCCATCTAAGTTTAAACAAAACTCCCCAAAAAAAACAAATCAAGCTAAAGATTATACATTAGATTTCCATACCTCTTTGGCCAAAATAAGGGAGCCAGTAGCATTAATATCTAGAAAAATAAATGAAATAAAAGAGTATGAAGAAACAGGAGGGGAAGTTGGTGAGTTTGTTGAATATAAGCCTAAAATAATGACTGAAAATTTGGGTAATACTGATACGCCAAATGATAGTTTAAAAAAAGAATCATTAAAACAAGACAAATCAATCAAAGATAAAGATATGGAGAATTTAGGTTTTTATAATGAAGGAATTAAATTGATAGAAAATATTGTTAGTTTATATAGCAGTGAACAAGCATTGTTAAATAAAATAAGTGATAATATAAATATTAGTAATGGTGCTAAAGTACTAATTTCATTTCTACCTACAATGTAACTCGGCGGGTGGTGAAAATAAATTTTTACTCTACTTGTCGTGGTATTGAAATCACATAGCTAATTTAGCCTCCTGAATAGAGGAGGTATTATACACCTAAGGGTTTATAGTAATATTATGGCAAAGTAAATTAAAACTTAAAGCCGCCTAACTAATCATTACCACAACTTTCTGCGGTTGATTTGCCTGTGCTCATAACATCAGCGTTGGTAAATCAATCACAGATAAATGGGGATGGCAGCCCTGAACCATTCTAGATATCCCAAAAATGCGTCAGTATCATCATATTAGAGTATCAAGTGAAGCAATGAGTTCTAGTTACTTCAATATAATGGCAGTTTAAAACTGATGAATCAGAACGATTATTTTGCGATATGCTAAAACTGTAGTCGAATTTTATAGTTCACTGCAATTCTTACCAAAAGTACAAGTGTAATGACCAATCAAGTAGGGCGTTATCGGCTTCTATCTAATTAAAGAATAATTTTCACTTTTATATCTTTTAAAGAAAAGCAACCGTAAGGGGAAAATGATGCTTGATAACTGAAAAAGGGTGGAGACTTCTTTCGTAAAGTGGGGTATCTTGTTTAGTATATAAAACAAAAAGCGGCTAATTTTGCGGTCTTAACTTATTTGAAGCATTAAAATCGCTTTATGCTAAACAGAGGCAAGAAATGAGCGTGTTTATCGATTTTGATCAGTCAGTATATCCATTTCCAGCAAAACCGGCACTATTAAGCTCGGATGAAAAAACATTTTATCGCCAACGGATCAAATCTCTTTTGGTTGAAAAAAATGCAGTTATTGTTGCGCACTACTATACAGACCCAGAAATCCAGGCGTTAGCGGAAGAAACGGGGGGCTGCGTTGCTGATTCATTAGAAATGGCTCGTTTTGGGGCTAAGCACCCAGCTTCAACTTTAGTCGTGGCTGGGGTAAAGTTTATGGGGGAAACCGCTAAAATACTCAGCCCTGAAAAACACGTATTAATGCCAACTCTAGATGCCCAATGTTCTCTTGATATTGGCTGCCCAGAAGAGGAGTTTATTCGTTTTTGTGATGCACATCCGGACAGAACTGTTGTCGTTTATGCAAATACTTCAGCAGCGGTCAAAGCGCGTGCCGATTGGGTGGTTACATCCAGTATTGCGGTAGAATTGATTGAGCATCTTGATAGCTTAGGTGAAAAAATAATTTGGGCTCCAGATCGTCATTTAGGTCGCTATGTACAGCAACAAACAGGGGCTGATATTTTGTGCTGGCAAGGTGCGTGTATTGTTCATGATGAATTTAAAACACAGTCATTGGAAAAAATGAAAGCGCTTTACCCAGAAGCAGCAGTGTTAGTTCATCCTGAGTCCCCACAAGCTATTGTTGACCTTGCTGATGCCGTCGGGTCAACAAGTCAATTAATCAAAGCGGCACAAGCACTACCTAACCCTTCAATGATTGTAGCGACGGATAAAGGCATTTTTTATAAAATGCAGCAAGCATGCCCTGATAAAGCGCTATATATTGCTCCAACTGCTGGTGAGGGCGCAACATGTCGTACTTGTGCACACTGTCCATGGATGGCGATGAACGGGTTACAGGCAATTGCAGAGGCTCTAGAAGGCCATACTCAAAATCATCAAATTGAGGTAAGTGCAAGTTTACGCGAAAAAGCATTGCTGCCTTTGAATAAGATGCTAGAGTTTGCCGAGAGTCTAAAATAAAAATAAGTTAGCGTGATATGTTAGCTATATTCTAATTCAGTACTGAGCAATACAACATTAACTATCAATCATAAAGGGTTTTGGGATGGATTTCTTTAGTACAGCCAATACATTAGTGCAAATCCCACTTTGGGGTTCTGTTTATGATTTGTCTTATATTGAAGCGGTGGGGACGGTTGCAGGGCTGCTCTGTATCTTACTGGCTAGTTTTGAAAAAACGATTAACTATCTATTTGGTTTAATTAATGTTTCATTGTTTGCTGTCATATTTTTTCAAATCCAATTATATGCAAACCTGCTCTTACAGATATTTTTCTTTGTTGCGAATATTTATGGTTGGTACGCATGGACCCGAGTGACCAGCTCACAACAAGCGGAGTTAAAAATTCGCTGGTTGAGCTTCCCAAAAGCCATGGCCACACTCGTGGTTTCTATTTTAGCTATCGTTTACTTAACATTTAATATTGATGCTGTATTTGGTGTGTTAGCGATATGGGCCGTTGAATTATTGAATTTATTTGGCGCAAACTTAGCAATGCCAGCCATAGAACCAGATGCATTTCCATTTTGGGATTCTGCAATGACAGTACTTTCGGTTGTAGCAATGATCTTGATGACGCGTAAGTATGTTGAAAACTGGTTATTGTGGGTCATTATTAACGTGATTAGTATCGTGATTTTCTTTATTCAGGGTGTTTATGCAATGTCTTTAGAATACTTAATTTTATTAGGTATCGCGGTTAATGGCTCTAGACTTTGGATAAAATCAGCCAAAGAGAACGGCTCCTCACCAATATCACGAACTTAACCAGAAAAAATCGCTTAAAGCGGCTAAAGTGACATTATCGTCGTTTAGCCGTTTTAGTTATTTTTTGCTCTGTAAAATCGGTATTTAACCTATTTATCGTGCTAAATATCAACATTAAACCTCATTTTATAATCAGCCCACGGTAAAACCATGGTTTTATCGTGCGTTTGCCTGTTTACAGACGTCGGTTGAACAGTTAGATTAAAAATTCGATGCTAATTATCTTTTCAATTTTCAGTTAACTTTTGAAGCGCAGTGAAGGCTTTCATCTGCTTGCTTAATGCTTTGCTCTAGCGCGGGTAACTTGAAGAAACTTGGCATGCAAATCAACGACAGTAAAAAATAATAAACATTGGATATACGGGTATGAACTATCAGAACGATGACGTCAGAATTAAACAAATAAAAGAATTATTACCACCAATTGCTTTACTTGAAAAATTTCCAGCAACTGATAAAGCTGCGTTTACCGTTCATGAAGCACGACTTGCAATCCACAATATTTTAGCGGGTAAAGATGATCGTTTAGTGGTGGTGATTGGCCCTTGTTCTATTCATGATACTAAAGCGGCTTTAGAGTATGCAGAGCGTTTAGGTAAGCTACGCGAAGAATTAAAAGATTCACTTGAGATTGTCATGCGAGTGTATTTTGAAAAGCCGCGTACAACTGTGGGTTGGAAAGGGCTAATTAATGACCCTAAAATGGACCATAGCTTTGATATTAACGAAGGTTTACGTATAGCTCGTGAATTATTATTAACGATCAATAACCAAGGTTTACCTACCGCAGGTGAATTTTTGGATGTGATTAGCCCTCAGTACGTTGCTGATTTAATGAGTTGGGGAGCGATTGGTGCTCGCACCACTGAATCACAAATTCACCGTGAATTAGCATCAGGTTTATCCTGTCCTGTTGGCTTCAAAAACGGGACAGATGGGACGATTAAAATTGCGATTGATGCAATAAACTCTGCCCGTTCAGCCCACTGTTTCTTATCAGTTACCAAATGGGGGCACTCTGCGATAGTCAATACGAGTGGTAACCCTGATTGCCATATTATTTTGCGTGGCGGGAAAGAACCCAACTACAGTGCTAAGCATGTAAAAGAAGTCTGTGCAGGTTTAGAAAAAGCCGGCTTAGCACCCAGTATTATGATCGATTTTAGCCATGCGAATAGCTGTAAACAATTTGAAAAACAGATGGAAGTGGCTACCAATGTAAGTGAACAAATTAGTCATGGTGACCGCTCAATTACAGGTGTTATGATTGAAAGTAACCTTGTAGAGGGTAATCAAAATTTAGAGTCCGGTGAGCCATTAATTTATGGTAAAAGTGTCACTGATGCTTGTATTGGATGGAATGATACAGAAAAAGTATTACGCCAATTAGCAGATGCAGTGATTACCCGTCGTAACAAGTAATCAAGACCACGTTCACTCAATAAAGTTAAAGCGAGTTTATTTATTAAACTCGCTTTTTTTATGATATCAATCCATTTAAGTTGGGTTAGCACCTTAAATAAAAACTATCGGTTTTGCAGATAGAATCAAAGGGTTGTACCAAAAAACACCTTACCATTACAATATAGATGTTTTTATTAATATAATTTTATATTAATTCATTGTTTAATATTTTTTTCCTTTTTTTAATTTTAAGTGATTTTTCTGTTGAATTCTTTTATTTATATAAAATAAAAATTTGTTTTTTTTATAGTAAAGTAATAGCTTGTTATTTTATGGATGCAAGGATATCACCTGTAAAACTAACATAATGGAGTATGAAATGATTATTAAGAAAGAAATTAGAGAAGAATTAAAATATCAAACGACTAAGTATAAAAAATCAGATGGTATCACGGTTGATCTTGGTTATTCTAATTCTAATAATTTTATAGAGAAAGTAAATTATGAAATTAACTTAAATTATCAATTGTTAAGATCACTAAAAAAATCAGATTCACTCTATGAGTCCATTAAAGAAAGAAAATATAAAATAGGGTTAATGATAAAAAAATATGAGATTAAAAATAAAAATCCTCAGGGTAATGCTAAAGAATTGGAATCAAAACTAAATACGTTAAAAGTTGTTTATAAACATATAGAGAAACTTAAATCGGCTCATGGGTATTATCAGAGTATGATTTATGCAATGAAGGAATATATTGTAGAAAAGGATAATAGAGTTGATATGTATAAACAGTTAATGGAGGTCGATGAGATAATTAAAAAAGAGCCAATTTGTGTAGTTGATGAACTAGATAAAAATTTGGTTGGTGAGTTTAACTCAACTCTACCTAATGAAAATATAAAAGGGTTAGAATATAGTGAAGTTAATTTATTAACTAATACATATAAAGAGCTAGTTGATAACTTAAATGAGTTTTTGAATAATATTCAATCGTTTGAAGAAAATGAAATATATGATGGTGTTGATTTTATCAGTGACCTAGATGGCACCAGAAAAATGATTCAGAAATATAATAAATTAATCTCGAAAGAGAACGCGGTTTCACAGGGTAAAAAAAGAAATACAGAGAGTGAAAGTAAAATTAATGCCATGAAACAGGCTCGTGAAGATTTACAATATAGAGTTGTTCATACTGAGGATGCTTTAAAAAGATATTCTATTGAAGCTCAATATATGTTTTTTGTAGAAAAAGATTTTTCTAGTGATTCAATGAGCTTAGTTTGCGCTGTGGCTGTGTTTAATGCTACTAATACTATCTTGATGGAGGCGATGAATATAAATAATTTAGTTCCTAGATTATCAACGCTGACGCCCTTGAGCCCTATAAAAGTATTTTAAGTCATTATCCCCTTTACCTACATATTAAAGTAGGTAAAGGGGACGAATAAATTGCAGTCTCTTTTACTTTGGTATTTTGGCTAATAGTTCTTCTAGTTTCTTTTGCTCTTCAGGGGTTGCATTTGCTGGAGTAGCGGTTAGCTGCAATACCTCATTTGATGTTTGCACATTAAAATGCACTTTCCCTTTTTCACCCTTGGTATAAGTAACGTCTTTTAGTGGAATACGGTAACAATGAGCGAAAATATTTGGGCGAATATACAAGTGTGCATCTTTAATGGCTAAATAAACGCTATCAGCTGCTTTCTTGCCAAAATAACCAAGGAAAATGGTTAAGACGAATAGAAACATACCTAAACTTTGGCTAAGTAAGATAAAGGCAACACTGATAATACCTAGAGCAATGACAACAATACGATTATTACGTTTATTAAACTCGATTTTTGTTGCAAAGTCGATATTGATGGTGGTATCGAATGGCTCTAATTGGCGATAACGCCAGCGGATCGCAGAAAAAATCATCCCCATGACAAACACTATTGTGATAGGCATGAGTGCAACGCTACTGATGATAGCAAGGCCAATGGCGAGCCTTGGTTTATATTTCATGACCATCATGCTGACAATTTGAATAGGAAAGCTGATGCAAGCAATCGTCATCAAGGTTTTCATTAATTCATGGTTTGCTGCACCATTTGAACCATCAATGGCGAGCTCTCCTGCATTGATCATATAGAGGAGTGAGCCCAAAATACTCGCGCTAAGAACCAGCCCTACCCACACGTAAATATTAAATTTGTTCATTTCTTTGCTCTATGCACCTTTTTATGTGTATTTCCCTATGATAATCCGTTATTCCTATTTCTAACACTAACTGTTTGTATTTTTTATTTTTGATAGAGGGGGAAATGAAAGGTATTTTGAAAAGAAAAAGGGATAAGCAAACGGCTTAACCCTTTCGTACTATAGATAAAGTAAGTAATTACTTCGCTTTACCTTGGTTCGCAACAGCTGCTTGTTTAGCCGCGATTTCGTCTTGGTTACCTAAGTAGTAACGTTTGATAGGTTTCATGTTCTCATCGAACTCATAAACCATTGGTACCGCAGTTGGGATATTCAAGTTCAGAATTTCATCTTCACCCATGTTATCCAAATATTTAACTAAGGCACGCAGAGAGTTACCGTGAGCTGCGATGATCACTTTTTCACCGCTAGCAACGCGAGGTTTGATCACTTCTTCCCAATAAGGAACAACACGCTCGATAGTGGTTGCTAAGCTTTCAGTAACCGGTAATTCTTTTTCAGAAAGTTTTGCGTAACGTGGGTCATGGCCAGGATAACGTTCATCGTCTTTAGTTAAATCTGGTGGAGTGATGGCAAAACCACGACGCCACAGTTTAACTTGCTCATCACCATATTTGGCCGCAGTTTCTGATTTGTCTAAGCCTTGCAGAGCACCATAATGACGCTCGTTTAATTTCCAGCTTTTTTCAACTGGCAGCCATTGCTGTTCAACTTGATCAAGGATGTTCCATAAAGTATGGATAGCGCGTTTTAGAACTGAGGTATAAGCGAAATCAAAAACAAAGCCTTCATCTTTTAGCAGTTGGCCTGCAATTTTTGCTTCTTCACGACCTTTATCAGACAGTTCTACATCAGTCCAACCTGTGAAGCGGTTCTCTTTGTTCCACTCACTTTCACCGTGTCTTACTAAAACCAGTTTAGTTACAGCCATAGCTAAAACTCCTATCAGTACACTCAAATTAAAAATGAATTATTGCTGACCTACATTATAGGGATAGTCAACTCGAACGCTAGTAGCAACTTACGTTTTATCGAAACCAAATCAAAAAACGGATAAACAATGGAAATATTCAAGCCATAATTTGGTTTGTAAGGGGAAAGTTGCCTTTTTATTATCCAGTTACCATTTTTACAGGGTAGGTAAAAAATAACAGATGAACTAAATTTAACCCGAAGTGAATCGATACAGCAAGCCATAATTTTCCACTCCACATCCATGCTAAGCCATAAATTAAGCCTGCAATGGCCGCAAAGAGAATTAAGAGTGGGCCGCCGGCAAAATGCACCCCACCAAATAAGAGAGCTGTAAGTATTAAAGCAAGGTAAGGGGAACCGAACCATTGGGTGAGTCTTTGTTGTAAATAACCACGAAATAGCGCTTCTTCAGCTAGTGAAACAAAAAGTAGATTACAGAGCACAAAAACAGGTAACCAACTAGGAAAATGCCATTCAAAGGCTAATCCGCCAGCAGTAGTCGCGACCAGCAATAAAAGAGGCACAGAAATAACCAGCAGTACCCATTGAACTTTAGTTGCATGCTTGGCTGGACGGCAGACAAATAACGTTGGTAAGCAGGCGAGTAAAATAAAAGGGACTAATGCCTTATCAAAATTAAAATACATAGTAAAAGGGGCGCTACGTGTGCCTACGGTGACTTTATCGAGATATTTCAGGTTATTAAACCCAGGAAATAAGTGAATAAATAGCCCTATAGCACAGGCAATTAATACAATCTCACTGCTTATTTTCAGCGCTAAATGGTGTTGGTAGTGTATGCGAATAAAAGAAACTGCAGCGACAACAATACAAAGTAAAAGGGCCGGCCAACTCATAATTCCAGACAATACTGCGGTAACAACCCCAAGCAACAACAGTATGAATGAAATCAATCGATGCGTAGCAAGTGTTGCAAGTGAAGAGGCTAATATTAACCAAGCCATAAATAATACCTATATTAATCTTTAAACTATTATGGGCGGCAGAGTTTAATCATTTTTAATGAGTTTGCTAATCGTAAAGAATTAAAAATAAAAAATATTATTAATAATCAATTTATTATATTATTATTTTGGTAGTTGGTTGGTTAATCACTAGATTAACTTCGCCAATAAATCCGAAATAGAGCTTATTGGCGAAGTGATCAAATTTTAAAGTTCATCAATTTCGTAGCGGTATTTTCCGCTATCAGGGACGAAGGTTAACCGGTGAGTAATACAGGCTGGAGCATCTTCTTGGTGGTGAGTGACAAACAGTAATTGTGTGTTGCCTTGGCTTAGCATGACATCAATAAACCTAAGGACTAACAAGCGGTTCAACCCATCGAGCCCCTGTAATGGTTCGTCTAAAATTAGCATTGCAGGGTGTTTGACCAGAGCACGCGCAATTAAGACTAAACGTTGCTGCCCCCAAGACAGGCTATGGAAAGGTTGCTGTGCAGTTTGGGCTGAAAAACCTAATAAGGTTAACCATTCATTAGCTAATTGAATTTGACGGTCAGACGGGGCTTGATATAAGCCGATGGAGTCATGAAAGCCAGATATAATGACATTTAGTACACTGGTTGCGACCCGGTACTCTTGATGGATACTGTTACTGACATAGCCTATATGGCGTTTGATATCCCAAATTGTTTCTCCTGTACCTCTGCGACGGCCAAATAAGGTGAGGTCATTACTATAGCCTTGTGGGTGATCCCCTGTAATTAGGCTTAATAATGTGGATTTTCCCGCCCCATTTTCGCCAATAATCTGCCAATGTTCATTTGGGTTAACTTGCCAGTTTAGGCCATGCAAAATAGGTTGGTCGTTATAGCTAACAGTCCCATTCTTCAAAATGATACGAGGAACAGTATCATCTAGTTTTTCATCAGCAGTCGGATCTTCCGTTTCGGGAATCGATAGTAATTTTATTTTTTCACTGTGCTGTAATTGGTTAATTAGCGTGTTAGCGAGTACTGACTCTTTATCTCCTGAAAGGGACAGTTTGCAGTCCGCGACGACCCCCATTTTTTCAACAAACTCAGGGAGTTCGTCAAAACGGTTTAAAATTAAGATTAAAGTTAAGCCTTTTTCAGACAAACTATAGAGTAATTCACTGAGGTTGCTTCTGGAATAGACATCCAGACCATCAAAGGGTTCATCAAGGATTAATAAGTCAGGATTACCCATTAATGTTTGACATAACAATACCTTGCGGGTTTCCCCTGTTGAAAGGTATTTAAAGCGACGGGAGAGCAAGTCACTGATGCCAAAGCGAGCAGCAAGCTCTAGGCAATATTCATTATCTTTATGGTTAAATTGAATAATCTCAGCCGCAGTATATCCAGTGTCTTCTTCGTCTTCACTCAGCATATCCGTATTATTACGTTGCCACTCTTCAGTAATAATTTTCTGTAACTGTTCAAAGGAAAGGCGGACAGGGGAAAGAAAGGTATTGGTGACAATACCAGAAAGGGGTTTTAGTTCATTAGATAGCACGCGAGCTAAAGAGGATTTACCGCTGCCATTGGAACCAATAAAAGCCCAGTTTTCACCTTTTTCAATATTGAGTTGTTGAATTTCAAGTGTTTGTGTTTCACTGAGCTTAAAGCTGCCATGTTGTATAGTTATTGAGCTCATTAAGCTTCCTTATCATCATTTATTTACCTTGTCATCTATCACAAATAATCAGGATTGAAGATAAAGTCAACAACTGTAGGTGGGAGGATGAAAAAAAGGTAAATGCTTACTTACTTATTTGGTAAGTAAGCAGCGGTGGTTAGCACAGGGTGGCAACAATAACTTGGTCTGCATTAAATAAGGCAGTGATAGCATCATTAACATTGAGTGACAGTGTATCAATCTCGCTATTTGGCAGGGTTGAGCAGAGTGTTTCCCCGCCAGTCAGGGTTACAATAACTTCACTATTATCTTTACCACGTTCTAACATGGTAATTTTACCTGCTAAACAGTTATCGAACTCGGTTGCTTGTGGTTGTTTGCTTAGTTTTACCCAAGGCGCTTTAATGAGAGCAAGTACTTCTTTGCCTTCAACTAACCCTAAACGGTTAGCACTTTGTTCGGTTAATGCTGCATTAATCACGGTACTATTGTCCGCTAAACGAATTTGTACATGCTGTTGAACTTGCATGTGGTCGCGAGTGATAAGGGTGCCAAAAAATTGATTACGGGCGCTGGTTTGTAGTGAAAAGCGAGAAATCGCTGCCAGCAGGCTGTCTAAAGGTAGGTTATCTTCTTTTAAGACATCAAACGCTTTTTGTTGGATCTGAGCTAATAAGTCATATAACTGGAGCAGTCTTTCACCATAATGGGTTAATGTCGTACCGCCGCCTCCTTTGCCACCGGTTGCTCTGTCGACTAAAATATCATCGGTGAGTTGGTTCATCTCATTAATGGCATCCCAAGCACTTTTATAACTGATACCTGCAAGTTTGGCCCCTTGGCTGATAGAACCCGTCGCTTTAATTTGTTTGAGTAGCGCGATACGGCGTGGATCAGCGAATAAACTGCCTTGCAATTTAAGTGTGAGTAAGATTTCTGCCTGCATATTTTTCTCCCTTCCGGCTTGGTTGGTGGTGACAGAGGTAAAAAGCACGTTTAGTATGTCGTTAGTATAATATTTTGTCTAAAATAGTCTCCATTATAACGCTATTATGCGTTATTATTTTGATTTGATTTATAATCAAAAAATTGAGAGTCGAATTTCCCTCGTCAGCGTATCTTGTAGGCTGGTGGGTACAGTATCACTGAAGAGGCTTTTTTATGTTAGAACTGATTAAAAGTTTAGGTTTCGCCCTGATGATGGTTCCTGTTGTGATGTTTTTAATCATGGGCCTGATTTATGGTCTTGGTGCATTTTTTAACTTGTTATCTAAAGCGCATGTGCCACATCACCACAATACAGAGAACAAGTAACTTTTAGCGAGTTTCTTTTCTGACGGATTATAAAACTCCCTGATAACTCATTAAGCTATCAGGGAGTTTTTCGTTTAATCAAGTTCCCCTCTATGGATATAATGTATCATGGTAATTTCCATAGAGTTGTCTGCGGCTAGACTGGTTAAATTGTTGTTGTTCTGCTAAAGGTAACGCTAAAAAATTATTTTTGAAATTTTTCAGTGTTTCGACATAATTTTTTGTTGTAGTTTCAGCGAGTTGTTTAACGGCTTCAATGACAAAAAGGCCACAGCCATTTGGCACATTTTCTTGGATATTCCCTTCAATATATTCAATGTCGCTCTGTATTCCAGCTTCTTTAGCGCATTCTGTTATAGTTTGCTTAATTTCCGATGGTAATTGATGGTATGAATTAAAAACAAAGCTTTTAACTTTATTGTCAGTGACGTCGTGATAGAGCATAAATAGCACCCAATGAGCCCCTGTATTTATTGGAAATATTTCGGGCTTATTTAGAAAGTTGCTTTGTCTTTTTATTTCCTCAATAGTTGTTTTTAGCAAAGCCGCGTTGTCCTCGCTGATATCTAAAGGGTAGTTAACTGAAAATAAAGCTAAATAATCATCACTTATTAAGTTTGAATAAAGCTCATCACTTTGCTGCATTCGGTTATCACACCATAAATTACTCTCCGCGAGTGGTTTCGGCGCTGCCGGTTTTATATTATCGGGTTCCATAAATAAACGCGTTAGGCTTAATTTATCTGCAATATTGTTTAATGCGGAGCCAATGATATACAGTAATTTCGATGGTTTAGACAATACGGCTTGGTGATGTGCTGATTGATATAAAACTTTGCTCGTTTCTTGTATTTCTTTATCTACACCTTTCTTCGCTGGCAATTTTCCGCTAAATAAATCAAACAAGATATTTTGTGCTTGTTTTCCTACACTGTCTTGTCGTAAAGCTAGGTTATGTAATAAATCAATACTATTTAAGTTCCCTTCTCCAGACGATTTAGCTAAAGAATCTAAGGTTTCTTGGGGAATATCTTTGTCAAATAGCCCATAAAATTGTTGAGTGGTTAAGCTGCCTGAGTAATGAGCATTAGTTGGAGAATGTACTGTAGGTTGAATTGCCATATTATCTCCTCTGCTTTTATATACTTGTAAAAAGTTGAATGAAATATTCAAAGACACACGATTTGTGCCGATAAAGTTACAAGGGAAATAAGTTATAAACTATACAAAAACGATTCTTCGTAAACTAAAAACATGGCGTGTCTCTTTACCATTTAGGATAACATGCAGAAAAATTACATCATTTCTTGAGCCAGCACACTTTTATCACGAGTTTGACTTTAAGTTATCGCTGTATCCTGATATATATAGCGTGTTGATTAATACTATGGTGAATAAAAATGAAAAAAGGTTTGGTATCACTTCTCGCGGGTGCAACACTGACACTCACTATGGCTAGCCATAGTTTTGCTGCGGATAAAATAACGGTTTTCGCAGCTGCCTCATTAACTAACGCGCTGAATGAAATCTCTGAGCAATATAAGAAAGAGGCGAAAGTAGACGTTGTGGCATCTTATGCCTCTTCTTCAACATTGGCGCGTCAAATTGAGCAAGGAGCACCTGCTAATCTATTTATTTCTGCTGACCAGCAGTGGATGGATTATGCAATTGATAAAAAATTGATGGTGGATGATACTCGTTATACATTATTAGGTAATGAATTAGTGTTGATTGCACCAAAAGATTCTAAATTGGATAAAGTGGAAATCAATAAGCAAACAGATTGGAAAAAATTATTAGATGGCGGTCGTTTAGCCGTTGGTGATCCTGACCATGTACCTGTTGGTATTTATGCTAAAGAAGCATTGGGTAATTTAGGTGCATGGGAAACGGTTGATCCACTGTTAGCGCGTACTAACAATGTCCGCAGTGGTATGGCACTAGTTGAACGCCAAGAAGCACCTTTAGGCATTGTGTATGGTTCTGATGCGGTCGCTAGCCAAAAAGTAAAAGTGGTTGGTGTATTCCCTGCAGATACGCATAAACCTGTTGAATACCCAATGGCAATAGTTAAAGACCAAGATAATAAAGCGACTCGTGATTATTATGAGTATCTGAAAACTCCAGCAGCTTCTGAGGTTTTTAAACGTTATGGTTTCGAGCCACGTACCAAATAAACATTAAGAGATTATATTGTTGCAGATGTTAAGTCCTTATGAATGGGAAGCAATTTACTTAAGCCTAAAAGTATCAAGCGTAGCGGTATTATTCAGCTTACCGCTTGGGATATTAGTTGCATGGGTATTAGTTCGCTGTAATTTTCCTGGCAAAACATTGCTCGATAGTATTATCCACCTACCACTGGTATTGCCACCAGTGGTAGTGGGTTATTTATTATTGATCAGTATGGGAAAACGCGGTTTTATTGGTGAATGGTTATATAACTGGTTTGGTTTTAGCTTCACCTTTAGTTGGCGAGGGGCTGCGCTTGCTTCGGCCGTGGTCGCTTTTCCGTTGATGGTACGAGCAATTCGTTTAGCATTAGAAGCGGTAGATAGAAAGCTAGAGCAAGCGGCTAGAACATTAGGTGCCACGCCATTGCGCGTTTTTCTCACCATCACCATTCCGCTTTCTTTGCCGGGTATCATTGTAGGCACAGTGCTTGCTTTCGCCCGTTCTTTAGGGGAATTCGGTGCCACGATTACATTTGTATCAAATATACCTGGAGAAACTCAAACCATTCCATTAGCGATGTATACCTTAATTGAGACGCCGGGTGCAGAGGTTGATGCTGCACGCTTATGTATTATTGCGATCGTTCTTGCATTAATTTCATTATTAATTTCAGAATGGCTGACCCGTTGGGGTAAAAAGCGTTTGGGGGTAGCCTGATATGTTAGAACTCGACTTTTCCCAAAAGTTAGGGGACTTACAGCTGGAAGTGAATACACAATTACCAACAGAAAGCATTACTGCGGTTTTCGGGCTTTCTGGTGCAGGTAAAACCTCTTTAATCAATGTGATAGGCGGTTTAACTAAGCCAAATAAAGGGCGGATAGTGTTAAATGGTCGTACATTGGTTGATGTCGAAAAACGGATTTGTTTACCGCCAGAGCAGCGTCACATAGGTTATGTTTTTCAGGATGCGCGGTTATTTCCACATTACCGTGTCAAAAGTAATTTACGTTATGGCATGGCGCCAAAAATGAAAACACGCTTTGATGATATCGTTGAGTTGCTGGGTATCGAAAAGTTACTCAACCGTTATCCAATAACATTATCTGGCGGTGAAAAACAACGCGTTGCGATTGGTCGTGCTTTATTAACTGCGCCAGAAATTCTGCTGATGGATGAACCCCTTGCTTCTTTGGATCTCCCCCGCAAACGTGAGTTATTACCTTATTTAGAAAAGCTTTCTCAAGATGTTAAAATCCCTATTTTATATGTCAGTCATAGTCTTGATGAAATATTGCGCCTAGCGGATAAAGTCATTGTAATGGCTCAAGGGAAAGTTAAAGCATTTGGCCCATTAGAAGACGTCTGGGCGAGCAGTGCATTACGTCCTTGGTTACAGCAAGAAACATTGAGCAGTGTGGTGAGTGCAAAGGTACATAGTCAACACCCTGATTACGATATGACAGCGGTAATTGTCGGCGGTCAAAAGTTATGGGTTCCGCGAGTTGAAATGCAGCAAGGGGCTGAAGTACGTATACGTATCGATGCTTCGGATGTTTCTTTGGTTTTAGAAAAGCCGCAAGTGAGTAGTATTCGTAATATTTTAGCGGCAGAAGTTATTGAATGGATTGAAGATGGTGAGCAAGTTGATGTGAAGCTAGATTTAGGTGAAGAACATTATCTATGGGCTCGCATCACCCGCTGGGCGAGGGATGAGCTTTCTATTCGTAAAGGAAGAAAGGTGTTTGCACAGGTGAAAAGTGTCTCGCTTTCTCGTCAGCTATAGTGAGGCAAATATTAGAGATATAGCTATTTTGCGTCAGTTTGCTATATCTCATCGATTTGTTACAAATAATATTTAACAGTTTTTTGAGCACCTAAGACGATGAGTTGCTGGTATGCAGCCTTGATTTTTTTAACTACTTGGTGGTTTCTCGAAAGTTGGGGTGGGAAAATAGCGCCTATTTTTAACAAGTTGTCGACAGTTTCAAGGCTAAAACCATATTTTTGGTAGATTTCCGCAAACTCGTTTCGTAATGGGTCCTGGATACTCACTGGGTTACCTTGTTCATTGACCCCGCTGACATATTTCATCCATGCAGCAACACCCAGTGCTAGGAGCGTATAGTCTGAACCCTGTTGCTGATGCCACATAATAGAATCTAATAGGCGCTGGGGTAATTTTTGGCTGCCATCAATCGCTATTTGCGCTGTCTTATGTTTAATGGCGCGATTGCTAAAGCGTTTTAATAAATCTTGTGCATATTTTCTCAGGTTTGTATCACTTGGCATTGTCAGTGTTGGCGCTTGCTCATGAAGCATTAATTTGTGTACTGCTTGGCTAAAATCAGGGTTCTGCATAGTGTCAGAGATAAACTCATACCCTGCTAGATGACCTAGATAAGTTAGGAAAGAATGGCTCCCATTGAGCATTCTAAGTTTCATCATTTCATAAGGTGCAACATCAGGTACAAATTGTACGCCGACACGTTGCCAATCTGGTCTGCCATTAGCAAAACAATCTTCAATAACCCATTGACTAAATGACTCACTGATCACTGCGCATGGGTCATCTTTCCCAATGAGTTGTTTAATTTCGGCGTATGAACTTTCAGTCATAGCAGGGACAATCCTATCAACCATGGTATTTGGAAAAGTGATATTTTTTTCAATCCATTGTGCTAGTTGATTATCTTGTTGAATGGCTAAACCAATAATAGCCTGACGTGCTGTTTCTCCATTATTGCGGATATTATCGCAAGAAAGAATGGTGACAGGGGGCAGGTTTCTCTGAAAACGTAAACGAAGTGCGGCAACGATATAACCTAAAACAGATTGAGGTTCCATAGGGTTAGTGAGGTCATGTTGTATAAACGGATTAGCTAAATCCAGCTTATCCGTTGAGGGCGAAATACAATAGCCTTTCTCTGTCACGGTTAGTGAAATAATGGCAATTTCGGGGGCAGCCATTTTTTCAATAATCGCATTAATACCATCAATACGCGGGTGCATAGCCTGCTTAATTGCCTTGATAGTCCTTAGTGTTGATTTTTCTTCATCTTTTTCTAGCAAAGTATAATTGCAATGCTGTTCGTTTAATTGGTTGATTAATATTGCACCACGCTCAGACATTAAATTAATTTCACAATAGCCCCAATTAGATTGGAACTTTTCAAGTAATAAATGTGTATAAAGGGCTTGATGGGCGCGATGAAATGCACCACAGCCAAGATGTATCATTTGTGAGGTGACTTGTGATGTATTACGTCGAGCTGTGTTACGGAGCTTGTTTTTTGAACTAGACATAGGCGCCATAATCCCCCTGAGAATAACAGTAATTTAGGTTAGAGCTGCTTCGGTTTCTTTATAATTAAAAACAAAATGGTTTTTAATTTAGGTGAAAAATAGCAGTATTGTAGAGGAAAGTAAAATATTGGCTTAACAAACTATTTTTTACTGGATTATATAAATCAGAGATTACTTCAGTCATGAATTTGTTTAGTTGATTGATTTTATTATTTTATTTATTTTTTCTGGCAGTGGTTTCTAATGAGAATTGTCTAGTTTAATAGGAGGTAAACAAACATAATTCAAATTTCAAATTGTATTTTATCATTGAATTTTGATTGTGATCCCATTTTTAGATCATTTAAAAACAAACATGTTCTAAAATAATATTAACGGTGCTAGTTTCAATAGTGCGCGCTTTTTGTCCGTTTTTTATAAAACATACCTAAATAATGTATTCCTAAAATGTAGGGGGCAGTATGAGTGACACTATTTCAGAACAATTAGCTACAGAAACTGTAAGCGAAACGCCTGCAGCTGATAAAAAAACAATTAGAAAAGTCATGATGGCAAGCGTATCAGGAACAGTAATCGAGTGGTATGACTATTCGTTATATGGTGCAGCAGCTGGATTGGTTATTAATAAACTTTATTTTCCTAATCTATCGCCCACAATTGCAACGTTAGCAGCATTTCTTACTTTTGCTGTCGGTTTTATTTCACGTCCCTTAGGTGGGGTGATTATTGCCCATATTGGCGACCGATATGGGCGAAAACCAGCGCTTATCTTCGCAATTGTATTAATGGGGATCGCAACATTAGCTCTGGGGTTATTACCAACTTATTATCATATCGGTATTTGGGCAACAATCGCTTTAGTTATCATACGGTTAATGCAAGGCTTTGGTTCAGGTGCTGAACTTGCAGGAGCGCAAACCTTTGTGGCGGAATATGTTCCGATGAAGCAGAGGGGGTTTTATACCTCGTTAATTAATGCATCAACAGGAATTGCCATTTTATTATCTACAGCCGCTTTTTTTGCCGTATCACAATTACCTGATGAAGCATTTATGAGCTGGGGCTGGCGCGTCCCTTTCTTGTTATCTATCGTTTTATTTGTTGTAGCCATTTATATCCGTAAACAACTAGATGAAACGCCAGAATACGTTAAATCCGTTGAAAAGGCAGAGGTAGAGAAAAAAGAACAAAAAATTCCTATTAAGGAGCTCTTTATTCATAGTCGAAAAAACTTACTCTGTGGTTTTTTCAGTTTAGCTGGTCACCAAGCTAATGGTTATGTGTTGAGCGTATTCAGTATTAGTTATCTCACCAATACGTTGGGTATGGAAAAGTCAGATGGGTTGATGGCGTTAATGGTTGCCGTGCTTATTAATACGCTGATGACCCCTGTCATGGGGCGGTTAACGGATAAATATGGCACTACTGCAATTTTCTCATTCGGGGCAATTTTCTTAGGCGTTTTTGCTTTTCCATTATTCTGGCTACTAGGTAGCGGCAGCTTAATGTTGGCAACGCTTGGAATGTGTATTGCTTATGGTATTGGGCATGGTGCAACATCAGGGGCTCAAGGCGCGTTCTTAGCTAATCTATTCCCAACGCAATATCGGTATTCAGGTATTGCGCTCTCTCGTGAACTAAACAGTGTCATTTTTGCAGGTTCAACACCTGTTATTGCTGCTGCATTGGTTTCTGTTGGTGATGGGAAACCCACCTATGTTGTTTATTACTTAATCTTTTGTTGTGTGCTGACGTTAACTGCTGTGCAAATGGCTAAGAAATTGAAGCAACACCAGTAAGACACTTTGCTAAATAAACGGTTATTTATTAAGTATGAGGTTGGTATGGATATTATTATTTCTGAAAATAAGCAGATTTTAGGTAAACAAGCCAGTCGAGCAGGAGCTTATGCTATTCAAAAAGCATTAAGTGAAAAATCAGAGATTGCGATTATTGTCGCCACTGGTGCGAGTCAGTTTGAAATGTTGGAACACTTAATTGATGAGGATATTGATTGGTCACGAATTACCATTTTTCATTTGGATGAATATATCGGACTTGATGAAGGACACCCCGCAAGTTTTCGTCGATATTTACAAGAGCGCTTGGTGAATAAATTACCTTCGCTACATCAATTTATTGGTGTGAATGGTTCAGCCAAAAACATTGATGAGGAAATCCAACGTTTGAACCAGGTTATTCGTCAATATGAAATCGATGTCTGTTTTGCTGGTATCGGGGAAAATGGACATTTAGCGTTCAATGATCCCCCCGCAGACTTCAGTATAAGTTCTCCTTATATTGTTGTGAACCTTGATGATGCCTGCAGAAAACAACAATTAGGAGAGAAATGGTTTTCTCAGTTGGAAGACGTCCCAAAACAAGCCATTTCGATGAGTATAATGCAAATTTTAAGGTCTAAAACGTTAATTCTCAGTGTACCTGACTTACGCAAGTCTATTGCAGTTAAAAACACGGTAGAAGGGGAAATAACGAACCAAGTACCTGCATCCATTGTGCAACAGCATAACAATTGCTACCTATTTTTGGATAAAGATTCCGCATCATTATTATCAGCGGTTGATTAGGGAAAAGTATTGAAGGATTAAACTATGACGATAACTGATGGTTTATTTGATATTCAGGTCAATGGGTTTGCAGGCATTGATTTTAATGATAAAAATATTACTGCGGAAGCGGTTGATTATGCGCTAGAAGCAATGCTAAAAACAGGGGTGACTTCTTGTTTACCGACGTTAATTACAGCATCTGCGTCAGTATTGACTGAGCGTTTTCAAGCGCTTGATAAGGCAGTATCAACAAGTCGTCTTGGTGAATTGATGGTTCCTGGCTACCATTTGGAGGGGCCATTTATTAACCCTAAGTGCGGTTATGCAGGGTGTCATCCCCCGAGTGATATAATTAAACCTGATATCCAGTTAGTTGCTAATTTAGAAAGTATGCTCACTAGACCAATATTGCTAGTGACTTATGCACCTGAATTTGACCAGAACTTTCAATTTGCCAAGCAGTTAGTTAACACGGGGAAATGCGTTGCTGTGGGGCACTCTAATATTAATTTTAGCCAAATGGATGAAGCTGCCAAAATTGGTATTTGTATGAGTACCCACTTAGGAAATGGCATTCCTCAGCATTTACATAAGTTAGATAACACACTACAAGCCCAGTTAAGTTGTGATGCTATAGGCGCAAGCTTTATTGCTGATGGTATACATATTCCATTTCCAGCGTTGAAAAATCTATTAAGAGCGAAAACTATCACTAGATCCATTTTAGTTACGGATGCTGTTAGTGCTGCCGGTAGTGTCAAAGCTGGGAATTATCAATTTGCTTCAATGTCAATTGAACGAACTGAAGATGGTACGGTACGTGTTCCCGGTGAGGCTAATTTAGCAGGTTCAAGCCTGACATTGGACCAAGCGATACGTAACGTTGTACACAACCAGATAGTGAGTTTTGATGATGCAATAAGAATGGCAACTGTTAATCCACGGCATTACTTGCAACCCGCTTTTGCGTTTCATGGCATAACATCGCCTATCACGACGATAACATGGGATGAGCAACTTAATGTTATTCATAGCGTAATCAACGAAGAACTTGTGTATGAATAAACGATTTAGTTATTTCAATTTATCGTTTTAATTAATAGGACTCCCCCAGTAATCGAGCAACTCATTACTGGGGGCTTTATTTGTCGGTTGCTTATGGCATTTTTTCCTACAATAAATAAGGATTGATTGAGTATCGATCCTTAAGGCATACTTTATCGATAGTTATTTACCGTGTTTCTAACTAGAGAAGGGTTAGGCTGTATATAGGTAGCCTGTTTCAATATGTCATGCAGGTTTGATGAGTGTTGATAGGGCCTAAAATAGACAGCTTTATGTCTACTTATTATGATATTTAAACAAACGACAGGCTTTCTATCACATTTACCGATTACTCAACCTATTACTCACGACAAAGAACGGATTTTCTTTGCGATTTTAAATGGGCAAATTACCACGCGCCGTGAAGCAGTAAAGCTGTTAAAGATCCGTTCAACTACCGTATCTGAGCAGGTCACACAGCTCTTAGATAGCCGATTATTAACCGAAACAATTAGCCAGCACTCAGGTCGAGGTCGACCCTCGATGGTATTGGTTGTTAATCCTAATCGGTTAGTGACTTTAGTATTTCAAGTCATTAGCTTGTCATTACATGTGTTTGCTATCAATTTAGTATCTAATGTTATCGCTCATGAACAACTTGAAGCTTCACCAGAGTGCGATAATTCAGCTTTGGCGGACAAAATTCGCCAGCTTTATGACAACATTATTCAGAAAATACCCAAATCAGCCGAAGTTACAGGGTGTGTTTTTTCCTTAGGTGGGGTCTTTGATCGCCAGACCTACCATTGGATACACGCCTCTCGCTGGCCGAAAATGAATAATCTGAATATCAAAAGCATATTCCCTCCAGAGTATCGGGTTGTATTATCGAGAACACTGGACGATGAACTGATGTTGCATGTTCTTGAACGTAATAAAAGTACGTTATTGCTGCATTGGGGGTACGGGGTTGGGGTTGCATTTAGTACGGCAGATAATTATATCAATATCGGTGGGAATGCTTTTGGTGAGATAGGGCATTGGAATATTCCCAGCCAAACGAAGCCTTGTCAGTGTGGGCAAGTTGGGTGCCTAGAAACAGTCACTGCTTTATGGTCTATCGGTACGGATGTTCTTGCCGATAAATTTAAAGCGCATGATGATGAAGAAAATGTTGCCGAAATTTTAGCCTCCTCTGATTTAGCAAATAATTCAACAATGCAGCAAGCTATTTCACATATGGCACATGCAGCATCCAATATTTGTCGGGTATTTTTTCCTTCACGGCTGATTGTTTCAGGGCCATTTGTGAAAAACCCACAAATTTGGGCTGCATTTTGTGATAGTTTTCAACAGCAAAACCGTTTTTTTGGTCAGGCATTACCTGAACTTTCAATGAGCCAAATTAGCCGTAACTCACGGATTTATGGTGCGGCTTTACCTGTTTTGGAACAAACATTAATAGAGTTACTTGCTCAATAGCCTAACGTATTATTAGCTAGCCGAATAAAAAGAGCCGGTGTGCCTCCTTTTATTCGGCTAATGGCTTATAAAACGTACTTACGGATCACTTCGGCAATACCCGGTTCAGTGTTTACACGTGTCACCAGTTTTGCTTGTTGTTTGATTTCATCCACGGCATTGCCCATTGCTACACCTAAACCTGCGGTAGTAAGCATGCTTAAGTCATTGAAGTTATCGCCAAAAGCAACAACATCTTGCATTGTCATACCTTGAGATTCAACCCATTCTTTTAAACGTTGGCCTTTACTATTACCTTTGAGACCAATGTCCACTTGGTCAACCCATGACCATTCGCAGTCTAAGCCAAAGTCCGTTTCAATTTCATGAACGACTTGTTTTAATCGTTCTGTATCTGGGTAGCTAACGGCAAATTTCCATATAGATTCATAGTCATGCATAACATCAGCAAAGTCTTCCACAAACTCAATAGTTGGTCGTTGTGCTACAGGTAATGACTCCGCCCAATTTAAGGTACGTTTAATCCCTTCAGTTTGTGCGTTGTAGAGCATGGCATTATCGACATACATTAGATGTTGAATATCGGTTCCACGTAATTTATCGATCATTTGAGTGACAGAGTTGAGCGGCATCGGATCAGACTTTAACACTTTTTTACCCAAATAATCATATAGGTATGTACCGTTACAACAAATCGCGGGGGTATCAAGGTCTAAGGCTTGGTAAAACGGGTGGATCGCAACATGGTGGCGACCTGTTACTATGATAACTTTAACGCCTTGGCGTCGAGCTTCCTGTAAGACAGCTAAAGATTCAGGTAGGATTTTTTTTTGGTGATCTAGCAATGTTCCATCAAGATCGAGCGCAATAACGCGGTATGACATAAACGGCTCCACGTGATTTTACAGGTTGCCTATCTTAATCAAGTATAAAGATAGGAGGGAAGATGAATTAATTACAGCTATAAATTATCCATTCGAAAATAATTAGCTTAGTATGTTTTATCATCATAGCGTTAACTGAACCGTTTTAGTACCATTATTATCGATCCTTTTGGCTGAAACGGTGGTGCTATTTACTCGCAGCAATTTACTTAATATAGGGTATAGTTAAGCCAATGTAGTGGACTATAGATGCTGTTTAGTATTTTGTCATGAATTAAGGAGTCAGAATGAATCAGGTTGTTTATATTGCCAGCCCCGAAAGCCAGCAGATCCACGTATGGTCGATGAACGAAGTTGGGGAACTCACGCTTTTACAGACAGTAAAAACACCGGGTCAGGTACAACCAATGGTATTAAGCCATGATAAAAAACACCTTTATATCGGTGTTCGCCCAAATTTTCGTGTTGTGACCTATGAAATTGAGCCAAAGGGCACATTACGTTTAAAAGCGGAAACATCCATTCCAGGTACACCGGTTCATTTATCACTTGATAACAATGGCAAATATCTCTTTGTTCCTTCTTATCATCAACACAATTTATCTGTATTGACGATCAATAAAGAGGGCATTCCAAGCCAAGTTGTTCAGGTTATTGAAGGGTTGCGTAACCCTCATTCATCTCATGTTGATACTGATAATCAACAGCTTTGGGTGCCGTGCTTAGGGGAAGATCATATTCGCCTGTTTGATTTGCAAGAAAATGGCTATCTAACTGAAGCGACCGCGGATCAAATTACGACAGCACCGCAGTCAGGGCCTCGTCACCTTGCATTCCACCCTAGTGAGAAAGTGATCTACTGTATCAATGAGTTAGACTCAACCATTGGTGTTTACCGTAAGTTTACCCGTTATCGCACCATGCAAACATTAGCAAACTATCCTGCAGGAAATGAAAGCCAGCGTTGGGCCGCTGATATCCATGTGACGCCTGATGGCCGCCATTTGTATGCCAGTGAACGGTCAGAAAGCTATATTAGCCACTATCTTATTTCTGATGATGGCTGCGAACTCACTTTGGAAGCGCGTTACCCGACAGAAGCCCATCCAAGAGGTTTTAATATTGATAACACCGGCCGCTTTTTAATTTCCAGTGGGCAAAAGTCAGACCATATTTCAGTTTCTGAAATTGACCCAATTACAGGAAAACTAACGCAAATAGGAAGGTATGCGGTTGGGAAAGGCCCTATGTGGGTTATTTCAGTCATCCTTTAATCTTCGTCATACTTCGAGCTATAGCGGTGTTGGCTTCACTCGGCTACTTTTGGGTCACATACTGATGTATGCTCCCCAAGATACCCTCGATTGCCGCCTTGCTATAACTCGAAGTATTTAGAAGATTATCTAATTAAAAACTCAGTAAGGATCACTTCGATTATCATTGAATTTATTGTGTTATCCCAACACTTTTGCCATCGTATTCGTCACTTTACTGAGTTGCTCGGGAGTGATGATATACGGTGGCATCACATAAATCAGTTTGCCGAACGGGCGAACCCAAACGCCATTTTCAACAAATACCTTTTGTAATGCCGCTGTATCCACTGGCTGCTTCATTTCAATAACGCCGATGGCACCGAGGACGCGTATATCCGCGACGCTAGGGTGAGAGCGTAAAGGCATTAATTCAGCTTTGAGTTGTAGCTCAATATTGGCGATGGTTTGTTGCCACGGGCTATTGAGCAATAGTGATAGGCTTGCATCTGCAACCGCACAGGCAAGGGGGTTGCCCATAAATGTTGGTCCATGCATAAAACAACCAGCCTCGCCATTGCTTATGGTTTCGGCGACATGGCGAGTTGTCAGGGTTGCTGATAGCGTCATATAACCCCCAGTTAATGCTTTGCCGATACACATAATATCAGGTGAGATATTTGCGTGTTGACAGGCAAATAGTTTACCGGTGCGGCCAAATCCTGTCGCAATTTCATCTGCTATTAGTAAGAGGCCATAATGGTCGCATAAATCACGTACGCCTTTTAAATAGGCAGGGTGATAGATGCGCATTCCCCCAGCACCTTGAACAATGGGTTCTAGGATGATCGCAGCAATTTCATGGCTATTTTCTGCTAATTGTGCTTCGAGTGGATGTAAATCTGCGGGGTTCCATTCATCATTAAAACCACATTGTGGAGCTTCCACAAACACGTGGGGGGGCAAATACCCCTTGTACAGTCCATGCATGGAATTATCTGGGTCACAAACGGCCATAGCACCAAAGGTATCACCATGATATCCGTGGCGTAATGTCAAAATTCGCTGGCGTTTTTCGCCTTTGGCTTGCCAATATTGCAGTGCCATTTTTAGTGCCACTTCAACTGCGACAGAGCCTGAATCAGCGAGAAATATGCATTCCAGTGGTTCAGGAGTGATAGCCACTAATTGTTTGCATAGATTTACTGCTGGTGGGTGAGTGATCCCCCCAAACATGACATGAGACATTTTGCTCAACTGAGTGGTAACAGCTTGGTTGAGTTCAGGGTGATTATAGCCATGGATTGCAGCCCACCATGAAGACATGCCGTCAATCAATCTTTTTCCATCAGGCATCACGAGTTCGACTCCTTGCGCTTCCACAATGGGATAGGCTGGAATGGGTTGGCTCATTGATGTGTAAGGATGCCAAATATGTTTGGCATCAAAAGTAATATCAGCATTGTTCATTTTTATCTTCGTCAACTTTTTATGATCATTTTAGTTGACATGATAATCGCAATATTTAAACTGGCAACAACTTTTTCAACTGGAGAGTTCCCGTGAGCCAATTAAAACAGTGGACAATAAAACAAGCTAATGAACTGTTTTCAATGCCTTTTTTTGACTTGTTATTTCAAGCGCAGCAAATTCATCGGCAAAATTTTGATCCCCAACAAGTGCAAGTGAGTACGCTTCTATCAATTAAAACAGGGGCTTGTCCTGAAGATTGTAAATATTGTGCTCAAAGTGCTCGTTATAAAACGGGGCTAGAAACTGAGCGTTTAATGGAAGTACAACAAGTTTTAGAATCAGCTAAGAAAGCGAAGCAAGCAGGTTCAACGCGTTTTTGTATGGGGGCTGCATGGCGTAACCCTAAAGAAAGGGATATGCCTTATCTTGAAATGATGGTTAAAGAGGTTAAATCGTTAGGGATGGAAACCTGTATGACACTTGGAATGATTGATAATACCCAAGCCCAGCGTTTAGCAGAAGCAGGCTTGGATTATTACAATCATAACCTTGATACTTCTCCTGAATATTACGGCAATATTATTACAACACGTACATACCAAGACCGTTTAGATACTTTAGAAAATGTGCGTGATGCGGGTATCAAGGTGTGTTCAGGCGGGATTTTAGGGTTAGGGGAAAAAGTGAGTGATCGTGCTGCACTCTTAGTGCAACTTGCCAATTTACCAAAGCCCCCAGAAAGTGTTCCCATCAATATGCTGATGAAAGTCGAAGGGACGCCGATGGCGGATAATGAAGATGTTGATGCCTTTGATTTTATACGCACGATCGCAGTGGCTCGGATCATGATGCCAACCTCCTATGTGAGGCTTTCTGCTGGTCGAGAATATATGAATGA
Source organism: Providencia sp. AGC89 (assembly GCF_053543535.1). Classification (NCBI taxonomy): domain Bacteria; kingdom Pseudomonadati; phylum Pseudomonadota; class Gammaproteobacteria; order Enterobacterales; family Morganellaceae; genus Providencia; species Providencia sp. AGC89. Next base: position 218,078 of record NZ_JBIXLP010000091.1, on the reverse strand, counting down.
GCAGACTCAAGCGCTGTGTTTTATGGCTGGAGCGAACTCAGTATTTTACGGCTGTAAATTACTGACAACGCCTAACCCAGACGAGAACAAAGACCTCGCATTGTTTAACAAACTAAACATTAACCCAGAGCGAATTGAAACGGATGAGGGAGATAACCAGCAAGCGGCTAAACTAGCCGAAACGTTGCTAACCGCAGATAACCCACAATTTTATAACGCTGTTGTATAATGTCTTGGCAATCATTCATCGAAGAACAGATTGAACAGCGTAAACAAGCGTCGATCTGGCGGCAACGTCAATGTATTGACCGGGCTGATGGCCGGTCACTTTATCTGGCAGACAAAGAATATCTTAACTTCTCATCCAATGACTATTTAGGGTTAACTCACCATCCTAAGGTTGTTGCAGCTTGGCAAAGAGGAGCAAATCAATATGGGGTCGGTAGCGGTGGCTCAGGTCATATTACTGGTTACACCAAAGCACATGATGAGCTCGAAACGGCACTTGCTGAGTGGTTGGGGTATTCAAAGGCATTGTTGTTTATTTCGGGTTTTGCTGCCAACCATGCTGTGATCACGGCGTTGATGACACAAAACGACCGTATTTTAGCAGATAAATTAAGTCATGCTTCAATCATCGAAGCTTCGATGCATTCAGGGGCTAAATTACGTCGCTTTCATCATAATAATACATCATCTCTAGAACATCTAATCACTAAGCCTATTACAGGGAAAACTCTTGCTGTCACTGAAGGGGTATTCAGCATGGATGGCGATAGTGCGCCTTTGCGACAATTACAACAAATCGCCACAAAACACAAAGCTTGGCTGATGGTTGATGATGCTCATGGGATTGGAGTTAAAGGTGAGCAAGGACGTGGAAGCTGCTTTGAGCAGGGAGTTAAGCCTGAAATTTTAGTGGTGACGTTTGGTAAAGCATTCGGTTTAAGTGGGGCAGCAATACTTTGTGACCAGCAAACCGCTGACTTTTTGGTGCAATCTGCACGCCACTTAATTTATAGCACGTCAATGCCGCCTGCACAGGCCGTTGCCATTTTATCGGCGATGCAACAAATCAAGCAAGCAGATGAAGCACGTTTTAATCTTAACCAACATATCGAATACTTTAGAAATAATGCGAATTTCAATGGGATGAAACTAGCCGACTCAAAGACGGCTATCCAACCATTAATTGTTGGTGATAACCAAGCTAGCCAACAACTCGCAAATTTTTTGCGTAATAGAAATATTTGGGTTCACGGGGTCCGCCCACCTACAGTGCCAGTGGGAAGTGCTAGGCTACGGATCACATTAAGTGCCGCCCATAGACGTCAAGATATTGATCAATTATTGGAGACTTTAGATGATTTCGTCTCTATGTCGTGAAAAGCATAAAATAGCGGCTGCTTTTGGCCGCGCTGCGAAAAATTACGATTCTGTTGCTAGCTACCAGCAAGCAACAGGAGAACAACTGTTGAAGCAACTGACATCCGAATTAGCATTAATGCCACATTCAGCGCCATTACGGGTGTTGGATGCGGGGTGTGGCACGGGGTATTTCAGTCAAAAACTTACAGCTCAAGGTTACCAAGTCATAGCGTTAGATATTTCTGTAGGGATGTTAGATGTTGCAGAAGGGAAGTGTGCTGCGGATCATTATATCTGTGCAGATATAGAAACGATCCCATTAGCGGATCAAAGTGTTGATGTCGTGTTTTCCAATTTAGCACTCCAATGGTGCCAAGATATCACTCAAGCATTAAGCGAATTATACCGTGTGACTAAACGTGGGGGAATAGTGGTATTTACCACACTGGGAGAACATTCATTAAGTGAATTATCGAGCGCTTGGAAAGCATTAGATGATGCTCCTCATGTTAATGTGTTTTTGGGAGTTCAGCAAATGCGCAATAGCTGCCAAAGATGGAGAAATCAGCTAACTATTCAAAAAGATACATTGTATTTTTCTGGAATTACAGAGTTACTTCATTCATTAAAAGGGATAGGGGCAACTCATTTAACCGCTGGGCGCAAAACGGGGTTAATGACACGCCAGCGCCTAAAACAGCTTGCGGCTGTATATCCGATAACAGAACAAGGGTTACCTTTAACTTATTATACGGTATTTGGGGTACTTTATCGTGACTAAAACGTATTTTGTAACAGGAACGGATACCGAAGTTGGTAAAACGGTCGTAAGCTGTGCTTTATTGCAGTCTGCAAATTGCCAAGGTGTTAAAACAGCAGGTTACAAGCCAGTTGCATCAGGCAGTGAAATTACACCACATGGTTTACGAAATAGTGATGCATTACTATTGCAAGCAAATAGCGGGTTAACATTACCTTATAGCGCAGTTAATCCGATTGTATTTGAAGCACCAACATCCCCGCATATAATTAGTGATAAATTGCAGCAACCGATCGAATTTTCAGTGATCAATAAAGGCTTACAGCATCTACAATCGCAAGCGGATTGGGTATTAGTTGAAGGTGCTGGTGGTTGGTATACACCGTTATCCCATGAACAGACTTACGCTGATTGGGTTATCGAACAGCAATTACCAGTGATTCTAGTGGTGGGCGTTAAGTTAGGTTGTATTAACCATGCATTATTAACGATGAAAGCGATTATCGCTTCAGGCTTATCAGTGGTTGGTTGGGTTGCTAATGAGGTAGAAACCCCTGGGGATTACCAAAAACAGTATTTAGAGACACTTAAACATATGATTAAAGCACCTTGCTTAGGTGTGATCCCGCATCGCAAAGATATAATGGGCTGCTCATTAGGGCAATTTTTAGATCTTTCTTTACTAACATCTTGATCAAACATTTTAAAATGATGAATCAGCCCCTATATAGAAAGCGATAGTGGGCTGTAATAATTGTTAATTATATTGGCGATCTTTTTAACGTGATCAACCTAAATTTTGTCAAGTTTTTCACCTGAGATACCTGCTGGATCTTCGTAAAAAAGATAAAATCCCTTTTTCGTAGCGGATACTACGTAAAAATTTTTTCATCGAACTGCCATCTTATTGTCATTTAGCTATCATTTAACAAATTTTAGATATTGCGTGAAAGCATGAGCCCTAAGGGCTTCAAGAGTTATCCACTATTTCTGTGGATAACCTTGTGTATTAACGTTATAAAACAAGTTCTATGCTAGGTGACAAGCGGCTTTGCCTTTATTTGATGTGAATCTGGACTCGAAATTAATTTATTTTAAATTCAATTGGTTAAATAAAATCAAGCCTTCAATTTGTATTTAACATAGGGCGCAAAAAGGCAATAGCATAAAATATAAAGTTTAGAAAAGGTCAAGTACTTTTTTGGGGATAACATTTTTATAAACTTATTGGAATGGTTAATTACAGAAAATTTCATCTCAGGGCTTGAAGCTGGTTTTTTATCCAGTATTATAACGCAAGAGATAAGCTAAGGGGCGTTAATATGAGTAAGGATTTTAAACTGCATTCTGATTTCCAACCGGGGGGGGACCAGCCTGAAGCTATTCGAAAATTAAGGGAAGGGCTACAAGATGGTCTCGCTCATCAAACCCTATTAGGGGTAACAGGTTCGGGGAAAACCTTTACGATAGCTAACGTCATCGCAAAAGAAAATCGACCAACCATGTTGATGGCGCATAATAAAACCTTAGCGGCTCAGCTTTACAGTGAAATGAAAGCGTTTTTTCCTGAAAATGCGGTTGAGTACTTCGTTTCTTACTATGATTATTATCAGCCAGAAGCTTATGTACCAAGCTCGGATACCTTTATTGAGAAAGATGCCTCTGTTAACGAACATATTGAGCAAATGCGTTTGTCTGCGACTAAGGCTTTACTTGAACGTCGAGACGTCATTGTTGTCGCTTCGGTATCTGCTATTTATGGGTTAGGTGACCCCGATAGCTATTTAAAAATGATGTTGCATTTGACGGACGGTATGATTATTGATCAACGGTCGATTCTCCGTCGCTTGGCAGATCTACAATATACACGTAATGACCAAGCCTTTACCCGTGGTACGTTCCGTGTACGCGGTGAAGTTATTGATATATTCCCAGCTGAATCAGATGAATATGCTTTACGTGTTGAATTATTTGATGACGAAGTCGAAAGGTTATCCTTGTTTGACCCACTTACCGGTCAAATCCAACATCGTGTTCCTCGTTTCACCGTCTATCCTAAAACGCACTATGTTACGCCGAGAGAACGTATTCTTGAAGCGATGGAACAGATAAAAGTTGAGTTAGTTGATAGACGTAAAGTTCTATTGGAAAACCACAAATTAGTAGAGGAGCAGCGGTTAACTCAACGCACTCAGTATGATTTAGAAATGATGAATGAGCTCGGTTATTGCTCAGGGATTGAAAACTATTCACGTTATTTGTCAGGGCGAGCACCGGGTGAAGCCCCTCCAACCTTATTTGATTACCTCCCTGCTGACGGTTTATTAGTGGTTGATGAGTCTCACGTTACTATCCCGCAAATTGGGGCGATGTATAAAGGTGACCGTTCGAGAAAAGAAACTCTGGTTGAATATGGTTTTCGTCTACCTTCCGCATTGGATAACCGGCCAATGCGCTTTGAAGAGTTTGAAGCACTGGCACCTCAAACAATCTATGTCTCTGCAACACCAGGTAACTATGAGCTTGATAAATCTGGTCATGAGGTTATCGAACAGGTTGTTCGCCCAACTGGGTTACTTGACCCAATAATTGAAGTTCGTCCTGTTGCAACTCAAGTTGATGATTTAATTTCTGAAATTCGTATTCGTGTACAGAAAAATGAGCGGGTGTTAGTCACTACGCTAACAAAACGGATGGCAGAGGATTTAACCGAATATCTTGAGGAACATGGCGAGCGAGTACGTTATCTCCATTCTGATATCGATACAGTTGAGCGTGTTGAAATTATTCGCGACTTGCGTCTTGGTGAGTTTGATGTGTTGGTTGGTATTAACTTATTAAGAGAAGGCCTCGATATGCCTGAGGTGTCTCTTGTCGCTATTCTGGATGCAGATAAAGAAGGGTTCTTGCGGTCAGAGCGTTCATTGATTCAGACTATTGGCCGTGCCGCCCGTAACTTGAATGGTAAAGCTATTCTGTATGGCGATAGGGTCACAAATTCAATGCAAAAAGCGATTGCCGAAACGGAACGCCGCCGTGCTAAACAAATGGCTTTCAATGAAGAGCATGGCATTACTCCACAGGGGCTTAATAAGAAAGTCGGCGATATCTTGCAAATTGGTCACAAAGTGGGGGGCAAGGGCAAGAATCGAGCCAAAGATAACATCAAAAATGATGTTATGGCTGATGTGCAATCTATGTCGACAAAACAGTTGGAACAACGCATTTCGCAACTCGAAGCCCAAATGTATAAACACGCGCAAGATTTGGAGTTTGAAGCTGCGGCAAGGGTGCGAGATGAACTGCAAGCGATACGCTCTCAGTTTATTGCTAACTCATAAATATTGATTAAAAACAATTTGTTAAGATTACCCCGCCGCTTATTGGCAGCGGGGCTGTTCAATCAAGGCGGGGTATTATAGGCTAACGGCATTTGTATAAATTATAGCCTAAACTTTTGGCGAGTTTTGCGACCATCTTTTGCCCTCTAACGCTGTTTCCTATTGGGTCTAAAGGTGGAGAAAATGCCGCAATTGCCATCACTCCAGGTATTATCGTTAATATACCGCCTCCGACTCCGCTTTTGCTAGGTAGCCCAACGTTATAGGCCCAATTGCCTGAACTGTCGTACATCCCTTCCATGGTCATTTCAGCGAGTATTTTCGGGCAGTTATCAGGGTTAAGGACTTGCTCTTTGGTTATTGGGTTTTTCCCACCGGTTGCAATAGTTGCACCCATAGTGGCTAATTCTACCGTGGTAATAAGTGTTGAGCACTGACGAGTATATACATCACAAGCTTCCATTGTATCGCAATAAAGGTAGCCAGCGGCATATAATAGCCAAGCAATTCCACGATTATGAAAATTAGTCGCTTGTTCGGACTGGTTTAATTCCTCAGAAATAGTAATCTCTTTAGAGCCTAATTTTCGTTGCATCTCTAAAATACGTTGCCAGCGCTCATCTATTGATTGCGCTTTAATAATACTTGCCGCTGAAATTGCACCTGCATTGACTAAGGGGGACAAAGGTTTATCTCCATGTAATTCTAATGCCATCACAGAATTAAAAGGCAACCCTGTCGCAGATGCCCCTAACTTTTCTTGAATTACATCAGGGCTAAAGTCTTCGAGTGCTAAGGCGAGCGTACACACCTTAGAAATCGATTCAATAGCAAAACGGTATTGGGTATCACCTGCTGAAATAATATCCCCTTGAGCCGTCACCACGGCTAATGCGCAAAGTTGACTATCAATTTTGGCTAAAAATGGAATATAGTCTGCATTTGCTCCTTCCGTATCATGGCGGAATTCTTGGTAAATATCTTCGACAGTAACGCGCATTTTTTTTAGATCTAGCATAAGTGTTATTCCTTAATAAATATAAGTTAATTATTAAGCTCAGTTATATTGTATGGATAAAATATAAAATAACAGGGATATATAATAAATAAATAAGAATAGAAAATGTTAAAGCTTGTGTTGCAAGTGTTATATCGGCTTTATATTTATTAGCTAAGATAACAGTCGTATTTGGAATAGGTAGTGAACAGACTAGTATTGTGACTTTTATCATCATTATTGGCATATTCAATAAATGGCCAAGTAATAAAACAACTAAAGGTGTAACAATAAACCTAAAAATAATAATCACTATAATAGGTATGGTTATTTTTAATGTTTTTAAGCCAGTAAGATAAATGATGACCCCAATAATCAGCATTGCGAGAGGTGAAGTCATGCCATTTAAATAGTCAAAAAAAGATGTTAATAAACTGGGTATCTTTATATGAGTTAATAATAGAAATACACCAATAATAAATGCGATTAGAGGCGGTGTGAAAATATTTTTTATTGTATCTATAACGTTAAATTTTTCGGTATTATTATCATTCTTAAGTAAATAGATGCCTAATGTCCAGTAGATAATGGTTTGTGCTATGTATGTCATTAATGCATAAGGTAATTGATGGGAACCATAAACGGCCATTGTGATTGGAATACCAAAAAAAACAGTGCTACTCATCGAGCAAAGGCCAATAAATAAGCCATGTTCTCCCCTTGGGATCTTCATTATAATAGCAACTATAAAGGAAATTAACATTAACAGTAAAATAGTGCTAAATGGGAGTATAATAGCTGGAATTAATGTTAAAAATTCTTTTTTTGAAAAGTCAGTAGTGATAGATAAAATGAGCGTTATAGGCAATGTGATATTAAGTAATAACTTTGTCATTGCACTATTACTATTTTCATTGAACCACTTTATTTTACCTAAAATAAATCCTATCCCAACAATCAGAAAAAGAATTAAAATATTTGAATAATCATTTAGCATTTACGTTCCTCAATGGCATTATATGGAACCACATTTTGCTAGTCATAAATATTAAAAGTTATCTTTATAAAATCATATATTAATAATATAGATGAAAACCTTGGAAAAGAGAAAAATAATTATGAAGTTTTTAGGAATAGAATTTAATTCCTCCTTAAAAAGAGGAACTAAATTCTTAAATGCTTAATTAAATTAATTGGATGGCAGCCTCAATGGCTTGTAATAGTAGCTTTCTATCGTGACGATAAGGGATGTCATCTGCCTCAAGAACACGTTGGATGATTTTACGCTCTCCACTAATATTATCTATTTGCGTGCGTGGCCCAAGGATCAATGCATCGATTTTTTTACAGCCAATATAATGCTCCATCATTTGTAACTTTTCAGGTAAAGAAAGGTTAGCGGCAGGGGAGCTTATTTCTTTTGCTAAGTTACCAATATAAATCATTGGTGCTTTACATTCATGCAATGCACTTGCAATTTCTTCTAACAATAAGAGTGGCATCAGGCTTGTAAAAAAACTACCGGGGCCGATGATGATCAAATCAGCTTGGTGAATAGCCTCTAAAGCTTCGCCTGTCGCTTTGACTGTTGGATATAAACGAAGTTCTTTCGGGACTTCACTCAGGGCATCGACATTCACTTCACCGTAAACCTCATTACCCATCTCATCAACAGCCATTAAGTCAACAGGCGATTCTGACATCGGGATTAACTGCGCATCGACTTTTAGCATATTACGGATGAGATTAATGGCTTCCAAAGGTCGCACGCTCAGATGATCTAATGACTTTAGCATCAAATTACCTAAGTTATGGCCAGATAGCTCACCATTACCACTAAAACGATATTCAAACATGGCAGAAGCAATTGAAGGCTCAGTGATCAATTGGTTCAAACAGTTACGCATATCTCCCCAAGCGATCCCACCTTCAGACCGACGAATTCGACCCGTAGAACCGCCATTATCAGTGGTGGTAACGATGCCGGTTAAACGAGAACCTAAAGAGGAAAGAGAAGACATCACGCGACCAAGCCCATGCCCGCCACCGAGAGCGACAACATGCCTGAGATCCGCCAGACTGCAATTCGGCATAGTGTTCCTATATCAATTAATTTTTAGCACCAAAAAATAACCAAATCGTTTACAACGGCAAAATTCATCCGATATGCCACTGCTATTTTTTATGCTGCACTTAAAAAGGGTTCTAAATAAATTGGGCATTAATCTATCATAAAACATCATTCTTAGCTTAAGTACTGTGATAAAAAACAATAAAAGAGAACATTCCGTATTGAAGTGTGCTTAATGCGGAAAAATACACCAGATAATCTTGCTATAAATCGTACTAAACTGGAAATGATAGGCTTCGGTATTGGGAGTCATAACATAATTGCAACTGCATTTGAGGTATTGAATTGCAATTAAATGGCCGTGTGAGTTTTGTTTACACTGGTTTAATGGCGAACTGGGCTCTTATTTTAGATCTACATCAATAAATGTTTAATTAAATAATAAGGTGTGTTAATCATTTTATGAGAAATTGTATTCATTGTTATAGCTCAAAACAAAAAATTATCAGTAATAATAATGGCTTCGAATCAATTACCTCATCTTATGTAAGTCGCTGTATAATATAATATATATCGAATTCTGATTCGCTTTTTCAATTTCTATCAGCTAGAATCCATACAGAAATTAAGTGAACAGAGTGGCTAATTTTATTTTTCAAAATCAGCGGCTAAGTTCCAAATAAAACTCCTAGCCTTTGCGTCTAAGTTTGCATAAACAAATATGATGCACTGGCCGTGGCATACAGCCACCAGGGTGTAAGATAGAAATGTCTGCATCTCCCGTATTTGGAAAGGTGTGATTATGCAACAACTCGTCGATCAATATGACCGGAAATTTTACTATCTTCGGCTTTCTATAACAGATGTTTGCAATTTTCGTTGCACATACTGCCTACCTGATGGCTATAAACCCAGTGGCCGCCATGAATTTCTAACACTAGATGAAATACGTCGCATCAGTACAGCATTTGCTGAACTGGGAACGGAAAAAGTGCGTATTACTGGTGGTGAGCCAACAATGCGTAAAGATTTCAGCGACATTATTGCCGCAATTAATGAAAATGACGCCATCAAAAAAATAGCGGTGACGACTAATGGTTACCGCATGGCGAGGGATGTACAAACATGGAGAGAGGCTGGTCTGAACGCGATTAATGTCAGCGTCGATAGTCTCGATCCTCGTCAATTTGCTGCAATTACAGGGCAAGATAAATTTTTCCAAGTGATGAAAGGCATTGATGCTGCTTTTGAAGCAGGCTTTGAGAAAGTCAAAGTGAATGCCGTACTGATGAAAAATATCAATGATATTGCGTTGAAATCATTTCTAAATTGGATTAAACATCGCCCAATTCAATTACGTTTTATTGAGTTAATGGAAACGGGGGATGGCAGCGATATCTTCCAACGTTACCATGTTTCCGGTGAAACGGTTCGTGCTCGCTTGATTGAAGAGGGCTGGTATATGTTGCCTCGCTCTCGTAGCGATGGCCCAGCTCAAGTCTTTAGTCACCCTGATTATCAAGGTGAAATTGGGCTTATCATGCCGTATGAAAAAGATTTTTGTCAAAGTTGTAACCGCCTACGTGTTTCCTCACTAGGAAATTTACATTTATGTTTATTCGGTGAAAATGGTGTTCCTCTACGGGATTTGTTGGCAGATGATAGCCAAAATGAAGACCTAAAAGCCCGCATACAGCGTGGGTTACACCATAAACGTGAAACTCATTTCCTACATATGGGTGATAGCGGCATTACACCAAATTTATCTGTTATTGGCGGTTAACCCTTTTAGATTTCAGGAGAAAATATGTCCCAACTGACTCACCTCAATGCGTCGGGCGAGGCGCATATGGTTGATGTTTCTGCAAAAACTGAAACTATCCGCGAAGCTCGTGCTGAAGCTTATGTCACGATGAACCCCGAAACGTTATCGATGATTGTTGATGGAAGCCATCACAAAGGGGATGTGTTTGCTACGGCACGTATCGCAGGTATTCAAGCTGCAAAAAATACTTGGCAGCTTATTCCTTTGTGTCACCCATTATTACTCACTAAAGTCGAAGTGACACTTACTGCAGAGCAGCAATATAACCGTGTTCGTATTGAGACATGCTGTCGTTTAACAGGTAAAACTGGTGTGGAAATGGAAGCGTTAACCGCCGCTTCGGTAGCGGCACTGACTATTTATGACATGTGTAAAGCTGTACAAAAAGACATGGTCATCGGCCCTGTTCGCTTATTAGAAAAAACAGGCGGGAAGTCTGGACATTTTAAGGTGGAATGATGATTAAAGTTTTATTTTTTGCGCAAGTACGTGAGTTAGTGGGGGTAGACTGTTTAGACATTACTGAACACTATCAGACAGTTGAAGATTTACGCTACGCGCTCTCTCAAAAAGGTGAACGCTGGGCATTGGCACTTGAGGATGGCAAGTTACTGGCGGCTGTTAATCAATCGTTTGTTCCGTTTACTCATCCGCTTACTGATAACGATGAAGTGGCATTTTTTCCTCCGGTCACAGGGGGATAAAATGGAAAATACCCATATCGCAGTACAGACAGATAACTTTAGTGTTGGCGAACAATATCAATGGCTTGCTGAATGTGATAGTGATGGCGCGGTGGTGACCTTTACAGGCAAGGTTCGTAACCATAATTTAGGGGACAGTGTAGCTGCCTTAACTTTAGAGCACTATCCTGGCATGACTGAAAAAGCCTTAACAAACATCGTCACTGAGGCGAGAGGCCGTTGGCCACTCCAAAGGGTCAGTGTTATCCACCGTATTGGTACACTGCAACCGGGAGACGAAATCGTGTTTGTTGGCGTCACCAGTGCTCATCGTAATGCTGCATTTCAAGCTGCTGAATTTATAATGGATTATTTAAAAACAAAAGCCCCATTTTGGAAAAAAGAAACCTTGCCAGAAAACGAGCGCTGGGTGGAAGCGAAAGAGAGCGATGAAACGTCTGCAAACCGTTGGTAATCGCATTTTTTCCCCTAAAAAATACGAATTTGCCGAATGGTATTGTCAAAATAATGTGTTAGACTTTGGTTAATTTTGTCCGATTGCAGTATTTTTACTGGGTCGATTTTTCTTTTAGCGAAAGGGTAACCATCATGGGTCAGTTTGATCAACGTAATGATTCTCTTGTCCAGAGGGCCAATACAGGCGTTCAGGCATTTATGTCGCAAGTATACGGATGGATGACAGTCGGTCTATTGCTGACAGCATTTGTTGCGTGGTATTCAGTAAGCAGTGGTTTGTATTACACCATTGCAACGAATAAAATATTGTTTTTTGGAATGATTATCGCTGAACTTGGTTTGGTCATGGGGATATCATTCTTACTGCAAAAAATTAGCGGAATGGCAGCGACGGGCATGTTTATGCTTTATTCACTGCTAACGGGCTTAACTATTTCAGTGATCCTCGCTGCTTATACGGGCGAATCCGTCGCGGGTACGTTTGTAATTACCGCAGTGATGTTCGGTGCATTAAGCTTCTACGGCTATACCACTAAACGTAGCTTAACTGGGATGGGTAACTTCCTGTTTATGGCTCTAATTGGTATCGTTGTTGCTTCTTTAGTTAACATCTGGCTGCAAAGCACAATGATGTATTGGGTGATCACTTATGGTGGTGTGCTACTGTTTGCTGCGTTAACCGCATATGACACTCAAAAACTGAAAGAAATGGGTTCACAAATTGATGAAGATGACAGGGAAACCATGCGTAAGTACTCTATTATGGGTGCATTATCTCTGTATTTAGACTTCATTAACCTGTTCTTAATGTTACTGCGTATCTTCGGTGACCGCCGATAATTCATGTTTCTATCCATTAGTTAACATGTGGTCGCTTTAGCCGTAAAAATTCAAAACCCTTGTTACTTTGAGTAGCAAGGGTTTTTTGATCTAAATACTATCGTAAAATATGATTTGAATATTATTAGTTTGTTTGTAATTCAAGGCGTTATTGGTGTCTCTAGCATGTTCAATTGTGCTTCTAAAACGTAATGTTATATCTTTATGATCACGCTATTTTTTTCCTAAATAAATAATAAGCCGCTGAACTGGTGATTATCGCAATGATAAATAATGGCCAAAGGCTATGAAAAACCACGGAGAAATCTGCATCTTTAAGGTAGATTTGCTTGGTTATTTCTGTGAAATGGCGAATAGGGTTAATCCACGTTATTTCTTGTAGCCAAATTGACATATTTTCAACTGGGGAAATATACCCTGACAACAAGACTGCTGGCATCATAAACACGAATACACCAATGAATGCTTGCTGTTGCGTTGAACATAATGCCGAAATTAATAGCCCAAACCCGACCAATGACAAGCCATAAAATAACATGGTGGCATAAAATAGCAGCAGGGAGCCAGCAAACGGAATTTGATAGCAAAAAATACCAATGACAAGTACTAGGGTTGCTTGCGCGGTAGCCACAATCAAAGCAGGGACCGCTTTACCGATAAATATTTGCCAAGTTGTTAGTGGGGAAACTAATAGTTGGTCGAGGGTTCCTTGTTCGCGTTCTCTTGCAATTGACAGCGATGTTACAATCAAAACGCCAATAGTGGTTATCAGAGCAACTAATGATGGAACGATAAACCATTTATAATCCAAATTAGGGTTATACCAATTACGGACAACTAATTCACTGTTATTGAGGGAGACCTGTGTTTGTGCCAATTCTTGTTGGTATTGCATCACAATTTGTTCAACATAGTTTGCAGCAATTTGCGCACTATTTGAATTACGTCCATCAAGCAGTAATAACATATTGGCATTTTGTTGTGTCGCAATATCAGCACTAAAGTTTTGGCTAAAACGAACGACGAGTAGTGCTTGGCGGTTATCAAGTACTTTGCGAACCTCTTTCTCATTTTTCACTAATAAAATATGAGAAAAAGCACTGGCTTTGGCGAGCCGTTGGGTTAGTTCTATAGAGTGTTTACCACTGTCTTGGTCAAAAATAGCAATCGTGGTATTAGTGACTTCTAATGTGGCAGCCAAGGGAAATAAAATCATCTGAAAAACCACAGGTAAAATCAAAATCATCCGCGTCTGTGGTTCTTGAAGTAATGATTGAAGTTCTTTCATAATTAAGGTGTATAAGCGATAAAACATAGTGACACCTCAATCAAGACGACGACGGGTTTTAAGCGCCGTTAAGCCAATAAATAAGATGGCTGATGCGATTAACAACAGAAAATCGGTCAGTAAAACGAGGTAGACATCCCCAGCAAGAAATAGTGTTTGTAAACTACTGACAAAATAGCGAGCAGGGATAAAATAAGTCACTACCTGAATGATTGCTGGCATGCTATCAATTTCAAAAATAAAACCAGATAACATTATTGCAGGTAAGAATGCGGCATTTAGAGCCACCATAGCAGCATTGAATTGATTACGAGTGATGGTAGAAATTAATAAGCCCATTCCAAGTGCGGTTGCAAGATAAAGACTGGTGATCACAAATAACACCAGTAATGAACCTCGATAAGGCACACCTAACACGAAAGTGGTGACAAACATGCATAAAACCATCACAAATGAGCCAAGCACTTGGTATGGCAGTAATTTTGAAAGTAATAATTCAGTTTTAGTAATTTGAGTAGAAAGTAACGCTTCCATTGTGCCACGTTCCCACTCCCTAGCAATGACCAGCGAGGTTAAAATAGCCCCGACAACAGTAATGATAATGCTGATTGCCCCTGGGATAATAAAATGCTGACTAATGGCCGCCTCATTAAACCAATAACGCATATCGACCTCAATCAAGGGGGAAATGGGTTTACCTTGATTTTCCCCTTGTTGCATCTGCCATGTATGCCAAATACCTTTGGTATATGCTTGCACAAAATTCGCGGTATTTGGCTCACTACCATCGGTAATAACTTGGATAGCCGCATGGCCTTGTGCTTGCAATAATTGTGCTGAAAAATTAACAGGGATCACGACAATGCCGCGGATCTCACCAGCTTGCATTTTGTCTATCAATAAGTTTCTATTATTACTAATAGTTGCATCAATAAATGGCGAGCCTGTAAAGGTATCGACTAATTCACGTGCTTGTGGGGTTTGCTGCTCAAGCAAAATACCAACGCGTAATTTACTTGAATCTAGATTGATACCATAACCGAAAATAAACAATAACATTAGTGGGATAACAACAGCGATTAATGCACTGCTTGGGTCACGGACAATTTGTTTAGTTTCTTTCCAACATAGCGCTTTGAGCCTACGCCATGAAAAATGGGAAGCTGATTGAGTCATTGAGCCTCCTGCTGTTTATCATAACGGTTGATCAAACCAATAAACGCATCTTCCATCGATGGGTCTGGGTTATCGTTAGTCACAACTTGCTGTTTTAGCTCGTCGGGGGTACCCGCAGCAATAATTTTGCCATGATAAACCAGCCCAATTCTATCGCAGTATTCTGCTTCATCCATAAAGTGTGTGGTGACCATGACTGTGACGCCTTTATCAACCATACCATTAATATGTAACCAAAATTCCCTACGGGTTAACGGGTCAACACCTGAAGTCGGTTCATCTAAAAATAAAATATCAGGTTCATGCATTAACGAGCAGGCCAGTGCTAAACGTTGCTTGTAACCCAAGGGAAGAGAGTCTGTGACCTGATTAATTATGGGAGTAAAATTGAAAGCATCGACCATTTCTTGAATTTTGCTTGATTGTTGTTTGTGATGTAAACCATAAACACCAGAGAAAAACTTTAGGTTTTGCCCAACTTTTAAATTGCCATATAGTGAAAATTTTTGAGCCATATAGCCAAGATGTTGCCTAACTTTATTTGAACTCGTTTTTAAGTCCATACCCAGTACCAATGCTTGGCCATCGGTTGGCTTCATTAAAGCACACATCATTTTAAATGTTGTCGATTTACCTGCACCATTAGGCCCTAGTAACCCAAAAATTTCCCCTCGTTTGACCTGAAAGTTGACCCTATCTGTTGCCGCAAATTGACCAAATTTTTTTGTTAAATTACGAGCTTCTATAACAGTTTCCTGCGGGTTAGCAGGTATTTGTGGCACGATAGCCGCTAATTCGGAACGATGGGATGGCCCTCCACCAAGCAAATCAATAAAAGCATCTTCAAAGCGGGGTTGTGCCTCAATCAGCTTTTTATCGCTCATATCTAAAGCTGCTAATAAATTTGCTTGGGATGCGTTAGGCTTTAAAATTAGGCGAATATAACGGCCTTGGATGACTCCATCGGTGGTTTCGGGTAATACGAGCGCATTTTGTAGCACTGTGCGTTTTTGGTTAGCTGGGGCATCAAGTAAATAGGAACGCCCAGCCATTTTTTGGGTTAATACTTCAGGTGCGCCAGAGTAAAGCTGCTTTCCTTTATTTAAAAGCAGTACATTTTTACATTGTTGGGCTTCATCTAAATATGATGTGCTCCAAAGGATTAACATACCGTCATCTGCAAGGGTATGCACCATTTGCCATAACTCGCGTCGTGCGATTGGGTCTACACCAACCCCCGGTTCGTCTAATAGCAGCACTTTAGGTTTACCTAATAATGTACAAGCTAAACCGAGCTTTTGTTTCATTCCGCCAGAAAGTTTACCCGCCAACCTTTTAGTAAAAGGGGCTAGGCTCGTAAAAGAAAGTAATTGCCGATAAGTAGATATGCGTTCTTCACCCACTATGCCTCTAAGGTCAGCATATAAGTCCAAATTTTCTTGGACTGTTAAGTCTTCATATAGCCCAAATTTTTGTGGCATATAACCAAGACTTGCACGCATCGCGATACTGTCTTCAATGGGGTCAAGCCCCATAACTCGAATTTTCCCCGAGTCTGGTTTTAATAAGCCGGCAAGCATTCGCATTAATGTGGTTTTACCTGCGCCATCAGGGCCAACAAGACCTGTCACAGAGCCACCATGAATATCGATTGTTAAGCTTTCAACCGCAGGGGCGCTAAGGCCAACAAACGTTTTTTCGACATTGACTAGGTGAATACTGTAATTATCACTCATTGCAAACTCTTATTGCTTATGATCAGTGAATTGAATGGTTACAGGCATTCCTTGACGTAATGCCTCATCTGCATCATTGACAACAATGCGTAGCCGATAGACTAAATCAGTTCTTAAATCAGGTGTCTGTACGCTTTTAGGGGTAAATTCGGCGGTCGGCGAGACAAAACCAATGGTACCGTGGTAAGGCTTATCTGGCCGGCTATCAGTACGTAAAAGTACTTCTTTGCCCGGTACTGCCTCACCAAGATGGGGTTCACTGACATAGGCTCTGACCCAAACAGGGTTTGTGAGTGTCACGCTAAATACGGTATTGCCTGAATTAATGATAGTGCCAGGCTCAATAGCCCTAGTTAATATTGTACCGGTGGAGGGGGCGGTTAAAAGAGTGTCTTGTAAGTCCAATTCAGCTTGTGCAACAGCAGCTTCAGCCTGCAACCATTCGCCCCTTGCGGCGGCTATTTCTTCTTGGCGAAAACCACTTTGATATTGATTGAGTTTATCTTGTGCGGCTTGGAGTGCGGCAAAAGCTTGATTGCGATTATTTTTTGCATTATCTAGCTCATTGGCTGAAATAACGCGTGAAGCTGCTAGCCCTTGCTGGCGCTTATAAAAATTATCCGCATATTGCCAAGCGGCTTGTTTCTGTGCGACTTCAGCTTCAACTTGAGCAATTTCTTGAGTACGGTAACCACTTTCTTTTAATGCTAACTGAGCCTTCGCGCTATCACGTACCCCTTTAGCTTTATTTAATGCATTGATATAAGGGGCATCATCAAGTTGACCTAGTTTATCCCCTGCAACAACGTGTGCACCCTCATCGACATTTAAAGACGCCAGTTTTCCAGGTACACGGAAACTAAGGTTAACGGTTCTAACATCAACATTACCATAGAGTGTCAATGTATTCTCTTGCTGAGATTGGTAATAGTAATAACCTCCAGCGGCAATACCGATTAATATGACAATAATTAGAACAACTGCGGAACGGTTTTTATTGTTCATAGCTAACCTTACTTAAGAGCCTGTGATATGAAAAACGGATATTGGTGTTAGAGGCTGTTGATTTTTGATGCTCGGTTTCTGTTTGAAAGACGGCGAAAATCATCAGCCTCTAGTGATAATCAACGTGAATATTTCACTTTAATTAATGATATCACTTTTCATGTTGTTTGCGATGACGTAAACCAGCTAAAAGTATATTAGTATGCTCAATAAGAACTTGATTAATAATTTCAAATTCATTTTCATTGATATGTTTCCAACCCGTTTGCCGTAACAATGTTTCCCGTGCAATACGAAATGACAGGGTTTCACCAAGAATAGCATGGGTGTGAATAAGCGTCGTTAAATGGTTGGGGTCTGCACCAATATAGAGGGCGATAAGCCGGTTTAATCGTGAGTGTATTGGGCCTAAAGCATGTTCATGAATGATGGTATATGCTTCAGTTGGATTGAGCTGTTCGCGCGCTAATATACGCGAAAAACTCAAATTTTTCTTTTCGAGTTGAAAATAGTTATACGCAATTACAGTCCGTTGCAGTAAATCTAAAGCATCCTCAGGTTTTTGAGTTGCTATCGGTTTTTCTAAAAATTGATCAATTGCCAAGAAAACATCACTGAAATCATCTTTGATATTTTTGGCTATAAGGTGGGCAACGGCTAAGTAAAGCCCTTCTTTTGAACCAAAATAGTAAGATATTGCGGCGATATTTTGCCCTGAAGCTTGTGCAATTTTCCGTGTTGTTGCGCCATCAAGGCCTTGCTCTCCATAGACATCAGCAGCTGTGTGCAGCAGTTGTGTTTTTGCGTTTTCTCCCCGCAAAGTTTGCGATGAACCTGTATTCATAAACATTCCTTTTAAAAATCAGAATTAAATAACACCCAATAAGCTCTTAATTGGCTTTTATGTTTATAAGGGACAAAAAACGACATCTCATAGTATTGTGTAAGTATATATACTATATAGGGGGGATTTTATATTAATTTATTAACCAAACTAAATTAATATATTTATCATCTGCAAATAATGTTAGAATTTGGTGATGTCGCACGGCAGTTTGCGCTTTTTCCTCTGACTCACTTCCCCCATAACTGCCAAAATCTATTGAAAGCGGTGAAGCCCGGAGTAATTTAATTTGACTACTTTTTCAGACCTCGCATTAAACGAGGAAATCTTGCTTGCCATTAATGAATTAGGCTATGAAAGTCCAACGCCAATTCAACAACAAGCGATCCCAGCAGTGCTTGCAGGAAGCGACCTTTTAGCCAGCGCACAAACAGGCACCGGTAAAACTGCGGGTTTTACGTTGCCAATTTTACAAAAACTGGTTACTACTCCTCGTGCTGGGAATAATCGTAAGCCAATTCGCGCATTAATTTTGACGCCAACAAGGGAGCTTGCGGCACAAGTTGCTGAAAATGTAAAAGAGTATAGTCGTCATCTACGTATTCGTTCGTTTGTGGTTTTTGGCGGTGTAAGTATTAATCCTCAGATGATGAAGTTACGCGGAGGCGTGGATATTTTAATCGCGACCCCAGGGCGCTTGTTAGATTTAGCTCATCAAAATGCGGTTGATCTTTCTCAAGTAGAAGTATTTGTGTTAGATGAAGCTGACCGCATGTTAGATATGGGGTTTATTCATGATATCCGCCGAGTTATAAATAAATTACCTAAAAAACGTCAAAATTTATTATTTTCTGCTACTTTTTCAGATGAAATTAAGCAGTT
This sequence comes from Providencia sp. AGC89, assembly GCF_053543535.1. Taxonomy (NCBI): domain Bacteria; kingdom Pseudomonadati; phylum Pseudomonadota; class Gammaproteobacteria; order Enterobacterales; family Morganellaceae; genus Providencia; species Providencia sp. AGC89. The sequence continues at coordinate 198,785 of NZ_JBIXLP010000091.1, read as the reverse complement.
AGCAAATAAGTTACTGAATAACCCAGTGACCATTGAAGTGGCTCCTCGTAATTCAGCTTCTGAACAAATTACTCAGTATGTTCATTTAGTTGATAAAAAACGTAAATCGGAATTACTTTCTTTTATGATTGGTCGTGAGAATTGGCAACAAGTTTTAGTCTTTACTCGGACAAAACATGGGGCTAATCGTCTAGCTGAGCATTTGAATAAAGACGGTATTAAGGCTGCGGCTATTCATGGTAATAAAAGCCAAGGTGCTCGTACACGTGCTTTAGCCGATTTTAAATCGGGGGATATTCGAGTCCTAGTTGCAACCGATATTGCAGCACGGGGCTTAGATATTGAACAACTGCCTTATGTTGTAAATTTTGAGCTGCCTAATGTAGCTGAAGATTATGTACATCGTATTGGTCGTACTGGCCGTGCTGAAGCGACAGGTATGGCGGTTTCATTAGTGTGTATTGATGAAGCTAAATTGCTTAAAGATATTGAAAAATTACTTAAAAAGCCGATTCCAAGAATGTCTGTAGAGGGCTACGAGCCGGACCCTTCTATTAAAGCGGAACCTATTCAAAAAACACCACAACGTGGTGAGCGCCGTTCGAGTGGGGCTTCTAGCAATAAACCTCGTCGTACCAATGTATCCACGGCTAAGCCTAGTACGGGGAAAACGTTGAGTTCGCCATGGAAAAATGCACAGAAAAAAGCTAAACAAGGTCGTCACGAAGGTTAACTGATTTAACTAGTCGTATTAAAAAAGTGGCTCAGCACGATGTTTATTACATCGGTTGAGCTACTTATTTTGATATAGCTTTCCCCTCGCTAAAACTCTTCGTTGCCATTTCCCCATTAAGACGCTCATTCTTATGATAATTCTTCTGCTTATTTACCAACGAAAATGTATTATAGGCGGCAATTGATTAGGTTAAGTTTTATGTCACACGTTAATATTAATATTCTAAAGGTGCTTTATTTAAGGCAATTAAATGTATGAAATTTCTTTTTACCTTATGGCGTTTTTGGGTGAGTAATTTATGCGTGTTTTATTAGCTCCGATGGAAGGGGTTTTAGATCCTCTAGTTCGCACTTTACTTAGTGAAGTTAATGATTATGACCTTTGTATTACCGAATTTATTCGAATAGTTGATACTTTATTGCCGGCAAAAACCTTTTATCGCCTATGCCCTGAACTAAAGTATAAAAGCCGAACTCCTTCTGGGACTTTAGTACGGGTGCAATTATTAGGGCAACACCCACAATGGTTAGCTGAAAATGCGGCTAGAGCTATAGAACTAGGTTCATATGGTGTCGATTTAAATTGTGGTTGCCCCTCTAAAACAGTGAATGGCCATGGCGGTGGAGCAACATTATTAAAACAGCCTGATTTAATCTATAACGCAGTCAAAGCGATGAGAACAGCAGTACCTAAACCGTTACCGGTTTCGGCTAAAGTTCGTCTTGGCTGGGATAATAGTGACCTTGCTTATGAAATTGCAGATGCGGTTCAACAAGCAGGTGCAACAGAATTAACTGTTCATGGGCGAACGAAAGAAGATGGTTACAAAGCAGAGCGAATTAATTGGCATGCAATAGCTGAAATTCGTCAGAAACTTACGATCCCTGTTATCGCTAATGGGGAAATTTGGGATTATACCAGTGCTCAGAGTTGCCTTAATATTACAGGTTGTGATGCAGTAATGATTGGGCGTGGAGCGTTGATCACCCCGAACCTGAGTCGTGTGATTAAGCATAACCATAAAAAAATGCCGTGGGAGCAGGTTGGGTTATTACTATTAAAATATACGGAGTTAGAAAAACAAGGGGATACAGGTAATTACCATGCAGCTCGTATCAAGCAATGGCTTGGTTATTTACGTAAAGAGTACCGGCAAGCAGACGAATTATTTTCCCAAGTAAGGTCTTTAAAAAATGCTCAACAGATAGCACAGGTCATAACGGAAATAGTTAGCCATTGATGATGAACACGAATAATTATCAGGAGTTAATAGTTGCTAAATTGGCTTATAGGGTCTTTACTTATTTGATATGGTAGTGGTTTAGTTAACTTATTTACTACTATTATATAAGATTTTTAGAATATTACTGTGCAACAACCTAGTCTAGGAGGAGTAAGATGGGAGTTATTGCTTGGATTATTTTTGGTTTAATTGCAGGTATCTTAGCTAAGTGGCTAATGCCAGGTACTTACCATATGGGGTTTATTATGACCACTGTGCTAGGGATCGTTGGTGCGGTTGTTGGTGGGTACATTAGCACCTTCTTTGGCAAAGGGAAGGTTGACGGCTTCAACTTTGGTAGTTTTGTTGTCGCTGTTATCGGGGCAATTGTGGTGCTGTTCTTAGCGGGTATATTTGTAAAATAACGCTTTCTTAGTTAGTAAAATCTATTATATAAGCCACTCAGACAAGTTAGTGGCTTATATCTTTTATGGGGTATCGAAAAAGGTTGATTAGTTATGGCTCTATAAGAAGGCCATTATCCTGCCCCCATTGTGCCCATGAACCATCATACAACCGTACATTATGGTTACCCAAAAGTGTAAGGGCCATCAACACTACAGCTGCGGTCATCCCAGAGCCACATGTTGTCATTGATGGTGCATTAATATCAACACCTTGCTCATTAAAAATGGCTTTCAGTTGTTCTGGGGATTTAAACATACCATTTTCAACCAGTAGGTCCCACGGGACATTTTTGCTGCCGGGAATATGCCCCATACGTAACCCTGGGCGAGGTTCTGGTGCTTGAGCTAGAAAGCGAGCAGTGGCACGGGCATCAATAATTTGAATTTTACCATCATGAACAATATCAAGTACTTGTTGCTGGTTCAGTGCATTACTGTCTTTACGTGAGGCCGTGAATTTTTTAGTTTCAGGAGGGGGAACCTCACCAGATTGAACAGTAAATCCTGCAGCTTTCCATGCATCGATACCGCCCGCTAAAATTTTAACGTTATTGCAGCCCATAGTGGTGAAAGTCCACCATGCTCTAGGCGATGAAAATAAATTATTTTGTGAGTAAATAATAACTTGCGTCTCATTGCCTATACCCATCATTCCAACGGCGTGGCTGAATACTTCAGCGCTTGGTAGCATATGAGGTAAGTCACAGGATTTATCGGCGATTTCATCTTGATGAAAAAACTGAGCGTTAGGAATGTGTTCTTCTAGATAACGTTGACGGCAGTCATAAGGAGCGGTTGGTGGGGGAGATGAGGCATCAAGTACAATGATATTGCCATCAAACAGATGTGCGTTTAACCATTGAGGGGTTACAAAATAGTCGTTGTACATAAGCTATCTCCATGCTGGTTTGATAAATGACTCTAAATTATTGCACTTGATTAGGTGCTGGTAATACTGAGGGGGATTGTTGTTGCCCCTGTTCAATAGGTGTCGTTGAACGAGTGTAAATATTCATGCCAGCTAAAACAATGCCGCCTACTGAGCCAAAAGCACATAATGCGCAAAGTGCGATAACAACCTTTTTCATTTTCTGTGGCCTGCGTAATCATAGTAGTAATAAGAACACAAAGTATAACTGGATGAGTGTTGCAAACAAGTTAAAAGCTGCTTTTTCTGCGTATGAGTTGGTGTTTTGCAAAAGGCTTCCCAATTTTTATGTATAATGGTGTTTAATACAGTAGTTTTGCGAAGCGCTTGGCAAACAAATTGTTTTGGCGTTCCCTTCTGTTTTCAGATTCATTATCTTTTATCTTAACTTTGGTCATCTGCATAACTTATGTCCCTGTCGAATAAAATTAAAGAACAAATAACCCAGTGGTATAAGGGGCTGTCATCACAAATTGATGGGTTTATTCCCCGAGCACCACAACGTCAGATGATAGCGGAAGTAGCAAAAAATTTGGCAGATGATGACGGTCGCCACCTTGTTATTGAGGCGCCGACAGGGGTGGGGAAAACGCTGTCTTATTTAATACCCGGTATTGCAGTGGGAAGAGCCGAAGGTAAAACGCTAGTCGTCAGTACGGCAAATGTGGCGCTGCAAGACCAGATTTATAGCAAAGATTTGCCGTTATTGAGCAAAATTATTCCTGATTTGAAATACACTGGCGCATTTGGCCGAGCACGTTACGTTTGCCCTCGCAATTTAGCCGCAATCTGTGCGGCAGAAGGCGAGCAAATTGACTTAATGCTATTAGTGGAAGATAAAACAGAGGTCGCAAATAGCGAAGAGCGGGCTATCTGCCAACAGCTTAGCCATGATTTCCAAAGTTTTGCATGGGATGGCCTAAGGGACCACCATAAGCGCTCTTTCAGTGATAACTTATGGCGTAAAGTCAGCACAGATAAAATGAATTGTTTAGGCCGAAATTGCCAATTTTACCAGCGCTGTCCATTTTTTATTGCTAGACGGGAAATTGAAGATGCAGATGTTGTGGTTGCAAACCATGCATTAGTGATGGCGGCGATGGAAAGCGAGTCGGTGCTACCTGACCCTAAAAAATTATTACTAGTACTTGATGAAGGGCACCATGTTCCTGATGTCGCAAGGGATGCCCTTGAAGTTGAAGGTGAAATTACGTTAGTTCAATTAACTGCTCAGCTTGATAATTTTATTCATCATGTAGGGCAATATATGGGGCAGTTTCGGCCAGTAAAGCCGCCAAAATTAGCTAATCCGGAGCGGCTACAACAACATGCTGAAAAATTACGAGAGTCATTTCGTGATTTTTCTATGTTAGCGAATGCTTTACTACCTGAAACGTCGAAAGAGAATGAATATTTATTTCCTCTAGGGGTACTACCAGAGCCAATGCAGTTAAGTTGCCAAATGCTCTTTAAGCAAACGGATGCTCTAAAAGGGTTAGCAGAAGCGATATTAAACGATTTAACTGAACAAACGGCAAAGCAAGACATTGTTCGCTTACATCGCTCTATTTTAACAACTAGTCGGGCTATGGGTTATTTTGAAAATATGGCAAAGCTTTGGCGTTTGGCAGCCTTAGACCAAAGCTCAGGGGCGCCAATATCTAAATGGCTAAGTCGGCGCTATGAAAAAAACCAATCACGCGTCTTTATGCATTGCGCGGGGATCCGCGTTAGCGAGCAATTGCAACATTTACTGTGGCGAAATGTGCCACATATTGTGATTACTTCGGCAACGCTTAGGTCTCTAAACAGTTATTCACGTTTCATGGAACTGACAGGGCTATCAGAAAAAAATGATGATCGTTTTGTCACCCTTTCTTCGCCTTTTAATCATATTGAGCAAGGGAAAATTATTATTCCTCAAATGGAATATGAGCCAACTATTCATAATGAAGCTCAGCATTTAGCTGAAATGGCGGCATTTTTCCGTGAGCAGTTTATAAAAGATACTCACCGTGGGGTCTTGGTATTGTTTAGCAGCCAACGTGCAATGGAAGGGTTCCTTGAGCATGTTAAAGACCTACGGTTACAGCTTTTAGTTCAAGGGGATCAGCCTCGCTATCGGTTAGTCGAAACACATTGTGAAAGAATTAACCAAGGGCTATCCAGTGCTTTGGTTGGTTTGCAATCTTTTGCGGAAGGGTTAGATTTAAAAGGTGAGTATCTTACCCAAGTCCATATTCATAAGATTGCATTTCCTCCGGTAACAAACCCTGTGATTATTACAGAAGGTGACTGGCTAAAGTCATTGAAACGTTACCCTTTTGAAGTACAAAGTTTACCAAGTGCTTCATTTAATTTAATCCAACAGGCAGGTCGGCTAATTCGTAGTCATGAATGTTATGGTGAAATAATTATTTATGATAAACGCTTACTGACAAAAAATTATGGAAAGCGTTTATTAAATGCTTTGCCTGTATTCCCTATTGAGCATCCTAAAATGCCTGAAAAACCATAGGGAAGTCATTCGGTTTATATCGCTATTGGTCTATTTTAGAAAAATATCAATGGTGATATAAAAGTAGTAAATATTGGTTTTTAAGCAAAAATAAAAGGCCACATTGCTGTGGCCTTCGGTCAATTAAAATTGACTCTAGGGTACGACATTACTCAATATTTGCTTCTAAGAACCAAAGGAATTTATCCATATCACGGGAAGCTGCGGTAAACATATCAGCGGTGTCTTCATCTTCGACTTCATCAATGGCTTTACGGATATCATTTGCCACAACAGCATAGCGATCAGCTAAGGCTTTTAAGTGGTCTTGTACACTGTGAATATTGATAGGGTAAGCCTCTAAAGAGGTAAAACGATTAACCTCTTGGGTTGTACCGATTGCTACGCCACCTAATTGGACAGCACGCTCAGCAAATTCATCTAAGTGTTCCACAAGGGTTGACCTAAAGCCGTCTAACATTTCATGAACTGCAATAAAGTTACGACCACGCATATTCCAATGTGCTTGTTTAGTCATCAAAGAGAGATCGGTAAAATGGACTACCATAACATTAAGGATACCAATGGTTTCCAATTTTACGCTATCTTCCATATCATTACGGGTATATAAAAGTTCAGTTGAAGATGCTTTAAATAATTTAGCTGTGCTCATGATTCATCCTCTCTTAAATATGAATTTGTTTAATAACCTCATCTGCTAATAAATATAAAATATTAAAGTGTATTTGTCATAGCGTAATAAACGATTAATTTAATAGGTCTATCCGATATGCTTTAATTCATTGTGGATGTTGAGGATTAATTGTTTTTTGCAATAAGTGCTATAGATGTAATTAATGAATATTTAAATATTAAAATAAAAATAACAAATGATTATTTCAAACAGATGAATAAATCTTTACATCAAAATAGGTTAATAAACACAGGAAAGACAGTATTTATTAACCTAATGTACTAATTAGCCTATTTTACAATAGACTAAGAAACTTTCTCAATTTTTGATTTAGGCGTAGCGGTCGAGGTAGAGCCTATCGAAGCGCAAACGATACACAATAAAGCTAGCCATTGAGTCATTGTTAAGTGTTCTTGTAAGAAAACAATACCTAAAAATGCCCCCATACAAGGTTCAAGGCTCATTAGCGTACCAAATGTACGAGCTGGTAAGCGTGTGAGTGCAATCATTTCCAATGTATAAGGAAATGCGGTCGATAAAATGGCTACCGCTAATGCAAGAGGCAAAATAGAAGGGTCAAACATGACTTCAAACCCTGTTTGCATTAAACCTATCGGGAAGAAGATCATGGCCGAGATAAATGAACCGATAGCTACAGTTGCTGCGCCATAGCCGGCTCCTGCTCGCTGACCAAAAATAATATAAATCCCCCAACAAACACCAGCTCCTAGTGCATAAATAGCACCTAGTGGGTCAATGGAATTAATATTATCGCCAATAGGCAGTAAGAATAATAACCCAGTTATAACAAGAGCTATCCAAAGGAAATCGATAGGTCGGCGAGATGAAAACATCGCGACCGCTAAAGGCCCTGTGAATTCTAATGCAACTGCTATCCCTAATGGAATCCGCTCTAGTGACAGATAAAATAGGTAGTTCATCGTACCTAAGGATAAACCATATGTGAGCAATGGGACGAGTGAGCTTCTTCTGAATTTTAAGCGCCAAGGCTTGAAAATAATAAAGAGTATAATTGTAGCCAGCAATAAACGTAAACCAGTAACACCGGGAGCGCCGATAACAGGAAATAAAGTTTTAGCTAAAGATGCACCGCTTTGAATAGAGGCCATTGCAAGCAGTAATAACCCTATAGGCAATAGCGGCAGAGCGCTCTTTTTTGTGTCGGCAGACATAAATAAGTAAACCTCGGAAAACGTAACTGAGTTGGTAATAAATATTTAGAAAATAAGTATTTGGTTATGAAAAATAATTTCTTAATGATTATCTCATAAAAACAAGAGGCTTTATATTTCTTTATTGCTAATAACCTTCTACCCTAGGGGATAAAGTGCTTTATAGCTAAGTTTAGATTAAGAGTAATGCTATAAGCAAAAATTTATAATAATTTCATTATGACAAATAATGTAGGGTTGAGCTTCTATATTAGGCCCGTATAATCCTCTTTTCTAAAAAAGTCATAATCAAAAGGGAAATGAGGGTCAAATGGGAAAAATTAAAAGCGTTGCCGTCTATTGTGGTTCAAGCATGGGAAAACATGAAATCTATCAGCAAAAAGCGATAGAGTTTGCTAAAGAGATGGTTAAACGTGATATCACGTTAGTTTATGGTGGGGCGAGCGTAGGAATTATGGGAACCATTGCTGATACCATCCTTGCTTTAGGGGGGAATGTTGTTGGGGTGATCCCATCGTTATTAGAAGAGCGGGAAATTTCGCATAAAAATTTAACGCAGTTGTATAAAGTAGACACTATGCATCAACGAAAAAATAAAATGATTGAGCTTGCGGATGCATTTGTTGCTTTACCGGGGGGCTATGGCACTTTGGAAGAATACGCAGAAGTCTTCACATGGAGCCAAATTGGCTTACATACTAAGCCTTGTGCTCTGTTTAATATCAATAATTATTGGCAGCCATTAGTTGATATGACTAATAAGATGGCAGATGAAGGTTTTTTACATGAAAAATATCGTCATATGGCAATAGTTGATGATTCCCCAGAGAGGATACTAAATAGTTTTGAATCATATATTGCGCCGCCAGTTAAAACTTACGACTAACGTCTCTTCTTAATGCAATAAACGGAAAGAACGATGATAAGACTAGCGATAAAAAGCGATGTAGGGGCTATTTCATCACTTTATCAAATTTTATTTGCGGAAATGGCTGCATTTGACCCTGAACGGATTAAGCCAGCTCAGCAAGCTCTTGAGTTTATTGAGAATGCAATAACTGATGATAAATTTCATCTGTTAGTAGCTGAATTTGAAGGTGAAATTAAAGGGTTTTGTATTGCTCAACAACAATCTGCCGATCCTTATAATTGCATCGTCCCTAGAAACTTTGGTTATATCTTTGATTTGGTAGTTGCCCCGAATTTTCGTGGTAAAAAAGCAGGTCAAGAATTGTTAAATGGCATGAAATCGTGGGCGAAGAGCAAACAATTTAGCCACCTAGAACTCTCAGTGCTGGCACAAAATCGCCAAGCCATTAAGTTTTATGAACGAGAAGGATTAACCGAGATCAGCCGGACAATGGGGATTAAACTTTAGTTTGGTGTTAAATCAACTTTTCCTTCTGTGTTATTAATCCGCTAAAAACAGCACAAGATCTAAGCGGCGTAATATGGCATAATGCGCCGCTATTTATACCTGCTGTAATCTATGTACTCAAATGACTGGCGTGTGAAATTTATTTTGTTATCCAAATACCCATTTTGGGGGATTTCCGTTCGCTTACGCTGTTGTCATATAAACTTATTCATCGCAGGTTATTTTACACCGTTTAATTTAAGGCATAGCAGTGTTAACAACGAACAATATCACTATGCAGTTTGGCAGTAAGCCGCTGTTTGAAAATATTTCAGTTAAATTTGGAACTGGTAACCGTTATGGTTTGATCGGCGCAAATGGCGCAGGTAAATCGACATTTATGAAGATCTTAGGTGGTGACTTAACGCCAACTTCAGGAAATGTGAGTACGACAGATCCAAATGAACGTATTGGTAAACTTCGCCAAGATCAGTTCGCATTCGAAGAATACACTGTGCTAGATACAGTAATTATGGGTCATATCGAACTGTGGAATGTGAAGCAAGAACGCGACAGAATCTATGCACTTCCTGAAATGAGCGAAGAAGATGGTTATCGAGTTGCTGACTTAGAAGTCGCTTACGGTGAAATGGATGGCTACAGTGCGGAAGCTCGAGCTGGCGAATTATTACTCGGTGTGGGTATTCCTGTTGAGCAGCATTATGGGCCAATGAGCGAGGTTGCTCCAGGTTGGAAATTGCGGGTACTTTTGGCGCAAGCATTATTCTCTGACCCAGATATTTTATTGCTTGATGAGCCGACGAATAACTTGGATATCGATACTATCCGTTGGTTAGAGCAAGTATTGAATGACCGCAATTGCACAATGATCATTATTTCCCATGATAGGCACTTTTTAAATACGGTGTGCACACACATGGCGGACTTAGATTACGGTGAATTGCGTTTATTTACCGGTAATTATGATGAATATATGATTGCTGCGACACAGGCTCGCGAACGCTTACTTTCTGATAACGCGAAGAAAAAAGCGCAAATTGCTGAACTACAATCTTTTGTGAGCCGTTTTAGTGCAAATGCTTCTAAATCGAAGCAAGCAACTTCACGGGCTCGTCAAATTGACAAAATTCAGCTTGATGAAGTTAAAGCTTCTAGCCGTCAAAACCCATTCATTCGTTTTGAGCAAGAGAAAAAACTATTCCGTAATGCGCTTGAATTAGAAGCAGTAACAAATGGTTATGACCAAGGTCCACTATTCAAAAATGTCAATTTACTGTTGGAAGTGGGCGAGAAAATGGCCGTGATCGGTGCCAATGGTATTGGTAAGACGACTTTCTTAAAAACACTGATGGGCGAACAACCAGCCACCAGTGGTGTGGTTAAATGGTCTGAAAACAGTAAGATAGGCTATTATGCACAAGACCATGCCGAAGATTTTGAAACAGACCTAACTGTTTTTGACTGGATGAGCCAGTGGAAAAATGAAGGTGATGATGAGCAAGCGGTACGCAGTATTTTAGGTCGCTTGTTGTTCTCTCAAGATGATATTAAGAAAAAAGTTAAAGTATTATCGGGTGGTGAACAAGGCCGTATGCTGTTTGGTAAGTTGATGATGCAACAGCCGAATGTGTTAATTATGGATGAACCTACTAACCACTTGGATATGGAATCTATTGAGTCATTAAACTTAGCCCTTGAAATGTATAAGGGGACGCTAATATTTGTTTCCCATGACCGTGAATTTGTAAGTTCACTAGCAAGTCGCATTTTAGAAATCAAAGAAGATAAAGTTATTGATTTCAAAGGAAGTTATGATGAGTATCTAACTAGCCAAGGCGTAGTGCTCTAATCATATTTTAACTTTTAGTATCGATTGAGTATGCTCAGTCACTAAAAAGCCCCCCAATTATTGGACAATCCATTTGGGGGGCTTTTTTATTTAAAGAAAACTAATGCTTACTTAGTTCTTCTTAACAAATTCAGATTTCAGCTTCATTTGGCCAAAACCGTCAATCTTACAATCAATATTATGGTCACCTTCGACTAAACGGATCCCTTTCACACGGGTACCGATTTTCAGCATTGAAGAACTGCCTTTGACTTTAAGGTCTTTAACTACAGTGACAGTATCGCCATCAGCTAATAGGTTGCCATTGGCATCTTTTACAATGAGCTCATCAATATCAGCTTCAGGCTCGGCATCATTCCATTCATGCGCACACTCAGGGCAGATATACATATCATTATCAGTATAGGTGTATTCAGACTGACATTTAGGGCAAGGAGGGAATTGCATATTCATACTCTCAGTAACGTTATCAAAATAATAAACTGTGGTAACAGCGCTAGCCGTAAATGCCACAAAAGAGGGATAGTATAAGGTGAAAGGGCAAAAAAAATATTTTTTCAGATTATTCTTAATTTACTGCAAGTGTAATGGAAAGGCGAGAAACTTCCCGCCTAATTGAACTTGGTTTGATTATTAGTGTTGACCGCATACTTCGCAATGTGGGTCTTTAGTTAGCTTAAATTGGCGAAAATCCATAGTCATAGCATCAAATAGCAACACTTTCCCCGAATTTACTTGGCCATAGTTAGCCAGTAATTTAATCGTTTCCATCGCTTCCAAGGTACCAATAGTGCCAACTAAAGGCGACATCACACCAGCCTCGACACAAGTTAAACTATTTTCTCCAAATAACCGGCTTAAGCAGCGATAGCATGGGGTATCATGTTGATAAGTAAAAACGGACAATTGACCTTCCATGCGAATAGCTGCACCGGAAATAAATGGTTTTTTATGAGGTAAACATAAACGATTTAACTGCTCACGAATGGCTACATTGTCGGTGCAGTCTAAGACCACATCATGGCGTTTAATTAATTCATCAAGCTGTTGGTCATCTAATTGCATATTAACTGTGTCAATACGAATATGCGGATTGATAGCACTAAGCTGCGATTTAGCTGAATTAACTTTAGGCTCACCAATAGTTGCATCGCGGTGCAAAATTTGCCTTTGCAAGTTTGATAATGACACCGTATCAAAATCAACCAAGGTTAAGTGACCGACTCCAGCTGCCGCAAGGTATTGGGTCGCTGCGCAACCTAAGCCACCTAGACCGATAACGAGCGCATGGCTGGATTTGAGTTTTTCTTGCCCGTCAAAATCAAACCCGCGTAAGATAATTTGGCGGTTGTAACGCAGCATTTCGTCATCACTGAGTTCTAGCACGATAATTATTCGCTTTTCAATAAGTAGTTAAACATTTCAACTTCGACCATTTCTCCCGCTTCAACTCGACCGCGTTCTCTTTCTAATACGATAAAACAGTTCGCTAAGCTAAATGAGCTAAATACATGCGACCCTTGGTGGCCAGTAGTGGCGACGTGTAATTGCCCTTGTTCGTCGGCCGTTAAAATACCACGTTGGAAATCAAGGCGGCCCGGTGTCTTTTTCAGTGGTGTAGTGACTGGTACTTTAAAACGCAGCGGTGTACACCATTGGCTGTGCCCTGAGAGGCGGGCGATCAGCGGTTGTACCAACTGATAAAAGGTTAATGCAGCAGAAACAGGGTTTCCTGGTAGACCGCAAAACCATGAAGAGCTGAGTTTGCCAAAAGCAAAAGGTTTCCCCGGTTTTATTGCCAACTTCCAAAAGCCAATCGAACCAAGCTCATCTAAAATTTGTTTAGTATAGTCAGCTTCCCCCACAGAAACACCACCGCTACTGATCACTAAATCTGCTTGTTGGTCGGCTTCGATAAAAGTCTGTTTTAGTTTCTCTGGGGAGTCGGGGATCACGCCAAAATCTAATATTTCACAGTTGAGTTTTTCGAGCATCAGGCGAACGGTAAAACGGTTAGTGTCATAAATTTGCCCGTCAGTTAATGGTTGGCCAACAGCCTGTAGCTCGTCTCCGGTGGAGAAAACGGCAACTTTTAAACGGCGATAGACGGTCACATCAGAAATGCCTAATGACGCAATAAGGGGTAATTGCGCTGTTGTCAGTAATGTGCCCGCAGGGAACACTGCGCTACCTTGGGCAATATCTTCCCCCGCTTTACGAATATTACTGCCTTTTTTAATTGGCTGTGTGAATATAATACCCTGCTCAGTTTGCTCTGTTGATTCTTGCATAACTACGGTATCAACGCCTTGGGGAATTGGAGCTCCGGTCATAATACGGATACAGCAACCTGCTTTAAGCTCCCCCTCCATCGGTTTACCTGCAAAAGATTTACCGGCAACTGGCAATGGGGTTTTGCCATCCCAATCAGCAAAACATAAACCATATCCATCCATCGCAGAATTATCAAATGGTGGAACATTAATCGGGGAAATCAGGTCAGTGGCGATAATACGTTGATCTGAGCTGGTCAGTGGAATGATCTCTGTGCCTGTCACGGTTTTAGTGTTAGAGAGTAGCTTTTCTAATGCAAGCTCTAGAGAAATCAAATCGTTAGTATGACACTGATCCATAAATAATAACCCTCATTATTGTTATATGCCTTGAGGCTAAAAATGTGTTGGTAATGCATATTATGGCAGAAATACCTGATTGGGTGAATGAATAGAAATTGATTACAAATAGCTTTTAGTCAGATTTATATTAGTGAGCAATGAATTAAGCGATAATAAACTGCACGAAAAGCATACTTGATTTGTTGAAATGATGTTAAAAGTTAGAAATTGAATTATTCTATATAACAATAATATTCAGGCTTAATATGAGTGAATATAGTGTCAATAAAACCAATAACTTTTTCTCCAAGCCATAGCGCAAAGGCTTTTCATATCGCATTTACGGGGTTTCTCTCCTTAATCGTGGTGATGGGGATAGGGCGATTTACATTAACCCCTCAAGTGCCTTTAATGATCAAAGAACATCAGTTAACACTATCGACTGCCAGTGTTGTTGCTGCTTGTAATTATCTTGGTTATTTACTTGGCTCATTTGATGCGATGAGAGCACGCTCACACGTTGAAAAGCGCATGTGGTTAGGTGTTTGGGGCGCGGTAGTGATAACTCTGCTTAGCGCGTTGTTAAATGGGCCTATTTTACACAGCGTTGCCCGCTTTGTGATTGGTTGGGCGAGTGGAATAGCATTAGTTCTTGTCGCAGCATGGGCGAATGAAACCCTTGCTCGGTTAAATAGGCCAGCACTCAGTGTTGCTGTTTTTGCGGGCACAGGTGCTGGGATTTTTATTAGTGGTGTGCTGGCTGTTGCTATCCAAAGTTGGCATTTAACGGCTAGCCAAGCTTGGATTATTTATGGGGTACTAGCGCTGATCTTAAGCTTATATATTAGCCGATATTTACCCCGCAAAGGGCAGTGGGAAAGGCCTTCTGGTGAAATAAAAAAATTAATACTAACCCCAGAAATTAAACGTTTGGTTTGGTGTTATGGGTTGGCTGGTTTTGGTTATATTTTACCTGCTACATTTTTATCGCAAATGGCAGCACAGCGTTTCCCGGATAGCTTATTTGCTCAGTTTGTTTGGCCTATTTTTGGGGCATCAGCGGTTGTTGGGATTGTATTAGCCATGCTACTACGAAATTTGTCAACAACCCGTAATCGTTTAGCGATTAGCTTGTGGTTACAAGGGCTCGGTATTTTGATTGCGGAAGTGGTTCCCGACATTTCAGGTTTAGCATTTTCTGCGGTATTGGTCGGTTCAGGTTTTATGTGTACGGTGCAGTTAGCGCTTCAATTAGGGCGTGAACTTGCACCTGATCATAACCGTTTTATGGCAGGGTTATTGACAACATTTTATGCTATTGGGCAATTAATAGGGCCAACGCTATCATTTATATCCACGTCTTTAACAGGGCGATTGGAACCCGCGCTATATATCGCACTTATCGCCTTGGTAGTAGGCGGATTATTGGTTTATCGTTACCCTAAACGTGAGCTTCGTTAATAAATATTTAGTTCAGCATATTATATATGTGATAGTGATTTTAAATCATAGGATTACTATGGTGAAGAAAGTTGCCTATGGACATGCAAATATTTCACTCCCGCAGTTGAGGTTATACTGGATTATCTGTACCTGCTGTTTTAGAGTAAAGCGCACACCTGCATTTTTATAATAATAGTTACACCATTTGTGGAGGAACCCATGCCATCTCTGAGTAAAGAGGCCGAATTAGTTCATGCAGCTTTGGAAGCTAGAGGCTTAGAAACGCCTTTGCGTATCCAGCCGAAATCAGGCGAAGAGCGTAAGCAACTGATTGAAGGGCATATGACAGAGATCATGAAGCTACTGAATCTGGATTTATCTGATGATAGCTTAGCTGACACCCCTCGTCGTATTGCAAAAATGTACGTCGATGAGATTTTTTCAGGTTTAGATTATACTAATTTCCCAAAAATCACATTGATTGAAAATAAAATGAAAGTCGATGAGATGGTAACGGTACGGGATATCACATTAACCAGTACTTGTGAGCACCACTTTGTGACCATTGATGGTAAAGCGACGGTTGCTTATATTCCAAAAGATAAAGTCATTGGTTTATCAAAAATTAATCGTATTGTGCAGTTTTTCTCTCAGCGCCCGCAAGTTCAAGAGCGTTTAACTCAGCAAATTTTAGTCGCCTTACAAACGTTGTTGGGAACGACGAACGTTGCTGTTTCCATTGATGCCGTGCATTATTGTGTTAAAGCACGTGGTATACGCGACGCCACCAGCGCGACAACGACGACATCGTTAGGTGGGTTATTTAAGTCGAGCCAAAACACAAGGCAAGAGTTTCTACGTGCTGTTCGCCACTTATAAGTTATGGTAACAGCGGCATCGTCAAGGCGTATAGCGCAGCTTGACACTGTTCGTGGCATGGCAATTCTAGGTATTTTTCTTTTGAATATCTTTGGGTTTGCTTTGCCACAAGCAGCTTATTTAAACCCCTATTACACGTCAACGACCTCTCCTTCAGAAGCCTATATCTGGGTTGTTTTCAATGTGCTGTTTCAAGGCAAGGTTTTGGCCATTTTTTCTATTTTATTTGGGGCGACTTTAGCATTATTACAGTCGCGAACATTGAGATGGAATCATTGCCGGCTTTTTATCTTAGCTATCTTTGGAGTTATTCATGGTGTGCTTTTTTGGGATGGAGACATTCTTCTTGCTTATGCATTGACAGGGTTAGTCGCTGTGTATCTAATTAATTATTATAGTGACCGAGTATTGTTAAACCTCGCTGTTACCATTTATTTAGTTGGTTTGATTATATTATTTATTTTAGGTAGTGGCGTTGACCCGAGCCATTTTTGGCAAATTTCAGCGCAACAGGTAGCTGATGAGCAAATGGTAAGAATTGCGGGGGGAATCGAAGGGGTTATTTACCGCACAACAGAAATGTTTATCATGGTAGAAATGCTGGTCATCCAATATGGCTGGCAATTATTAGCGCTAATGGTCATTGGGGCGTTATTAATTAAAAATGGTTGGCTTAAAGGGCAATTTAGTCCACAACATTACCGGAAAATAGCTAAATTATTTATTGTTCCTGCGCTGGTGGTGCAAATTATCGCGTTATATGCACAAAGCCAATTAAATTGGAGCTATTTTGCTACTTCAATTGTAGGGTACATTATTAATGAGTTAGTTACCCCTTTTCAATCATTGGGTTATATCGCATTAGTATATGGCTTTTGGGGTAAAATCCAGTCTAGTAAATTGGTTGATTACCTACAGAATGTGGGGCGAATGGCATTAAGTAACTATATTTTACAAACCCTGATTTGTACGACAATATTTTATCACCTAGGGTATTTTGGGGTATTCAGCCGTGTTGAATTACTGCTTTTTATTCCAATAATTTGGGCTATAAACCTATTATTTTCTCATTATTGGTTGCGAGTATTTCGCCAAGGGCCACTTGAATGGTGCTGGCGTACGTTAACTGAAAAGTTGTATCGTTAAGCGGTTATCGGCTTTAATGATGGCTTATTCACTTAGGTCAGTTAGTTTAATTTATTTATTTCTTCGGGTGAAACCGCTGGGTAGCCTTTAATTCCATCCGGCATTTTTATTGGAGCAGGTATAGATTCTTGCTCCCCTAAGAACTTTGGTTCGCGCTTTAAAATATATAAATCAGCTAATGCACCGAGCCGTGCGAACACTTCCCGAGCCCTGACTCTATACATTCCTTCGGGGGTGGGGACCGCTAAACATTGCGCATCAATACCTTTATGTTTTGCTATAAAGACCGCTCGCTCACAATGGAAACGTTGGGTAATGATAGTAAAATTATCGGTATCAAAAACTTTCTTAGTACGAACTACAGAATCCAGAGTCCTAAAACCTGCAAAATCAAGAACAATCTTTGACGCGGGAACACCTTCTTTAATAAGGTCTTTGCGCATATTGATGGGTTCATTGTAATTATGTGCACCATTATCACCACTTAAGAGCAAATACTTTACTTTGCCACTACGGTAAGCTTCTGCTGCACCTTTAATGCGATAGGAATAGTAGAGGTTAGTCACACCGGATGTGTAATATTTTGATGTACCAAGCACCATGCCAACATTGCGTGCAGGCAATTTTTCTATATCTTCATAGATATAGGGAGCGGTATCCCAGCTTATCCAGCGATCAAGCAAAATAATGGTCGTTATTGCTATCCCTGCAAGAATAAAAAGACCAATAATCAGACGTTTCCTCATGTCCTAGCCTTGAAAATAAAAAATCATAAATGAGATTGCTAGCCTTAATTGACCAGAGCTTCTAGGCTACTTGAGTTAAATAAGTGGCGCAAGTCACGTAACGTAAAGTCGTGTCAATGTTAGCCCTTTGTATAAGGTTGACGAATATTAAAGCGTATTATTGTGTGAAAAAACATCAGCGATTGGATGAAAAAATTGAAAGTTTGCCATTACAAACAGTGAGCAGTTTCACATCTCGGTAGTTTTTATGTCATAAGGCTATCTGTTATGAAATTTTAATTCTATATTTATATTTTGTTGTGAAATTAAATTTCTTTAAATGTAGTCTATCTTTGATAATAAACACAGTAACCTGATAGGTGAAAAGCATGAAACTAACGACATTAATCGCGGCAAGTGCGGTACTGATTACTTCAAGCGTAGCAGCAAAAGATTACCAAATTAACCATACAGAACAGTTGAAATCACTGAATGATGCGACTAAAAGTGCTGAAATCTGGGAACAGGCAGAGGTATTGACGGACTTTACTTATCCATGGGAAAAAGAAGCCGCTCCGAAAACAGATTTTCGTGCACTTTGGAGTGATGACGCATTATATTTTCGTTTTATTGCCGAAGATAAAGACATACAGCTGGGGGATGACCCTGATAAAGACCAAGCAGTATTAGATTCTGATCGTGTAGAGCTATTTTTTGCTACCAGCCCTGAACTAAAGCCTTATTATACTGCTGAAATGGACCCTAAAGGGCGTACTTTTGACGCGAAGGCTAATTTTTATCGGGAGGTCGACCCTAGTTGGAATTGGGAAACGCTGCAAACCGTGGGTGAAATAACACCAAACGGCTATATATTAACAGGCAAGATTGACCTTGATGAGTTCAGCAAGCTTAATTTATGGCAAGACAAAGATAAGAAAACCCTAATGTGCGCTATCTTACGCGGGGAGTTTAGTGCTGGTGAGCCTAAGCAAGTCCGTAAGTGGATTAGCTGGATCAAACCTGATTCTGTAAAACCTGATTTTCATATACCTTCTGCTTTTGGCTCCTGTAAATTTGTAAAATAACGCTATTAGCGGCAGTATTTCACTGCCGCTTTTTCCCTTAGAACATGAATGAACTGTGAGAAAGATCATAATCATCACTTTAGTTGATTTTATTATTGCAATTTAAATTGAAATAAAAATTCATATATAGTAATTTTTATTGAAATTAAATTTCAAATGCAATGAGGGGTGTTTTAATGTCTCTAGCCGAAAGTACTCTGAGTGACTGTCTACAAAATGAATTCAATCAGGAAACCTTACAGTTTTCACGTTTGGAGACATTATCGATGGTTACACTCATTAACCAAGCGGATAGCACCGTTGCAGGGGCTATTCAGACCGTTTTACCCGCGATTGCAGAGGCGGTTGATGCTATTGCTGAGTGCTTAAAACAAGGCGGTCGTTTGTTTTATATCGGTGCGGGGACTAGTGGAAGGCTTGCAGTCTTAGATAGCGCGGAGTGCCCTCCAACTTTTGGTACCTCACCAGAATTAGTGCAATCAATTATTGCTGGTGGTCAAGATGCGATGCTAAAGGCAGTTGAAAATATTGAAGATTCACCTGAAGCAGCAATAGAAGAATTGAAAAAGCGCCAGCTTTGTGGAAAAGACGTTGTTGTGGGTATCGCTGCAAGTGGGCGAACTCCATTTACTTTAGCAGGGATTGACTATGCCAATGGGCTTGGTGCGTTAACCGTTGCTATCACGACCCGGGGCCGCGGGCTCTTAAGTCATATTGCAAAAATAGCGATTGCGCCAGATGTAGGGCCTGAAGTGCTATCAGGCTCAACGCGCATGAAGAGTGGTACCGCCCAAAAAATGATTTTAGGTATGTTAAGTACATGTGTTATGGGACGCCTCGGCCGTATCCACACTAACTTAATGATTGATGTCGTTGCCAGTAATATTAAATTATTACGCCGTGCAGAACGAATTGTCAGTGAAGTTTGCGGTATTGATACACAAATAGCCGCAGAGTTATTAGTGCAAGTGGATTACCACCCACGACGCGCAATTTTAATGTATGAATTACAAATTAGTGCACAGCAAGCAACGGATATAGTTCAGCAGCATCCAAATACAACACTGGATAAAATGTTAGAAACTCACCGTTAATAAACCGGTATAGCATGATGGAGAGCCAAGCTATTGGCTCAGCCAACATCAGGGGAATAATATGGCTAATAAGATAGAACATCTGGAAGTACTCGCCAGAGAAATAGAAAAATATGCGGGCGGCTTTGAGAACGTGGCAACTTTAACTCACTGTATGACTCGTATCCGTTTAGTGTTAAAGGACAATAGCAAGTTTGATGCTGATGCGTTGAAGCAAATTGATGGTGTGAAAGGTGTTATTTTTAATGGTGAGCAACAGCAGGTGATTGTTGGTATGGGCACCGCAGCAAAAGTTTTTTCAGTAATGAATAAGCGAATGCAGGGTAGTGCATCGGCCACCACAGCCGAGCAAGCTCCTGTAGAGAAAAAAGCGTTTTCTATTCGTCGTACTTTAAACACCTTGGCTGCTATATTTGTTCCTACTATTCCAGCTCTGATTGGTTGCGGCCTTATTATGGGGCTTATCAATATTGTTCGTTTGGTTGCACCAGGGGTTGTAGAACAATTTCCAGAGCTATTCAAATTATTGAAATTAATCGGCAGTTCAGTATTTGTTTATCTATCAATTATGATTGGGGTAAATACGGCAAAGGAACTCGGCGCATCGACCTCAATTGGTGCGGTTATGGCGGGCTTGCTCTCCATGCCGGGATTGGCTGATATTACTTTATTTGGCTCCAAACTGGTACCAAATAGTGGTGGGATATTCGCCGTCTTGATGGTCGTTGTTTTTTCGTCAAAATTTGAAGTGTGGTTTCGAAGTATTATCAAAGAAAGCCTTGATTTGATAGTCACACCATTTGTCACGATCTTAGTATCAGCAATGGTTGCCATTATCGTATTCCAACCTGCTGGCCATTATTTGAATCAAATCTTGGCGCAAGGTGTTTCTGTTGCATTACTGGATAGTGGTGGTGGTGCTGTAGCGACAGGTGGGGTCTTAGGCGGTAGTTTCTTATTTTTACTGTTAACGGGTCTACACCAAGGGTTGATACCTATCCATGCGGAAATTTTACAAACCTTTGGTCTGAATTATTTATTCCCAATCTTAGCAATGGGCGGTATGGGGCAGGTAGGTTCTTGTTTCTGGGTGTATTTAAAAACTAAAAATCAACGGTTGAAAAAAACGCTAGTCGGGGCATTGCCGGTCGGTATTTTTGGGGTAGGTGAACCATTGTTATTTGGTGTGTCATTACCGCTAGGTAAGCCCTTCATTGCTGGCTGTATTGGTGGTGCTGCTGGTGGTGCATTAATGGCCTTTTTCCATGTTGGTATTATCATCCCATTTGGCACCGCTGGGTTATCATTAATCCCATTAGTAGGAGATGGGCAAATACTGGACTTTCTAATTGCAGTTGCAGGCGCATGGATTGTCGGGTTCATTGCCAGTATGATAATAGGCTTCACTGATCCAGAAAAATAACTAGAAGGAATAGCCATGTCGACACTGACGGTAAAACTGGAAAGCTTACAAACTAGAGGTAAAGGCACTGAGCAGCGAATTGCCACATTTTTGTTGGATAATCGTGACAGTATGATTGCGATGAATGCCGCAGAATTAGCACAAGCTGCTGGGGTCAGTAGTGCGTCTGTTATCCGCTTTTCACGCCAGATGGGTTACCGTGGCTATCCTGAATTTAAAGTTGATTATTTGTCTGATGAAAAACAACATAAAGCGGAAAGCTTATACGGTAATCTGAGCCGTAATGATGGAACGGAGCAGATAATCGCTAAAACAGGGCAAATGTTTATTTCGGCAATTGAAAAGTCATTGGATTTACTAGAACCGTCAGTTATCGATGACGTTGCCCAAAAAATGAATAATGCGAAGCGGATTGTATTGTTTGGTGTGGGGTCATCAGCAATTGTTGCCAGTGATATTTACCATAAACTTATTCGTATCAACAAGCATGCATTATTCAGCTACGACTTACATGTTCAGTTAAGTTATTCTGCTAATTTAAACCAAGATGATTTAGCTATTGCAGTGACTGCTCGTGGGAATACTCAAGAAATCAACCAGATGTTGCGAGCTGCGAAAGAGACAGGCTGCCCGACGGTTGCTTTGACTCGTTTCGGGCAAGATGAAGCGGTGAAATTAGCTGATTTCAGTTTACCTTATTTTTATGATGAACAGCATACACAGTTAGGGATAATTACCCCCCAAGTGTTACAGATGATCATCTTTGATACGTTGTTTTTTAAATATCTTACGTTAGTGGATAGTGATGCAGACTTAGCATTACAAAAAGGGCGACAAGCACTGATACAAGGCAAGAGTTAATGATTGTAACAGAGTTAGCAATAGGTGCTCTAATTGGGCTGATTATCAGCACAACGGGGGTTGGTGGTGGAGTGATTGTTCTGCCCATATTAACCTATTTTTTTGGGCTTAACGCATTAGCGGCTGTCGCGACAGCTAATTTTCTTTCGATGTTGATGAAAGTCTCTTCTTCCTATATGCATTTTCGGTTAGGCAATATTCCTTTTAAAGGGGCGATGATTGTTTTAGCCATTATGTTGCCGAGTACTTTTTTATCAAGCCTTTTAGTGACTTGGCTTGGGGGATTGCCTGGGTATCAACTACAAGTCGAATGGGGGATTAACCTTTTAGTTGCTGCTGCAATTATTTTCTCGTTGTATTTATTTATTCAGAGAATGTTTTTTGTTTCAGTCATTAAGCAAAAAATGGTAGAAACCAACCAACTAAAAGCGATGGCGCTCCCTGCTATTCTAGCCGGCGTGGTGCTAGGTGCAACGGGGGTGGGTGGTGGTGTTGTTGTGTTACCTATGCTATTGCGATATATGCAGCTGAATATTAAACAGGCAATAGGGACATCAATTTTTGTGACGACGTTATTATCGGGTTCATCAGCTTTGGCTTATGCACAGGATGGCTATACCGATTTAAAATTGGCGTTGATATTATGTGCTGGGGCATTGATGGTGATGCCCCTTGCGAAATATTTATTGGTTCATTTGTCTGAGCGCACTTTCCAATATGTCACATTGTTATTGATTGCCTGTAGTGCGGTGATGATGACTATGAATTTATTTTCTTTTTAGTTTTATCGTGTTAGGGCTCAGCTTTGCCATTGATTGAGCTCTTTTTCCATTTCTTGATAAATAAATTGACGCTCATAGTTAAGTTCTTCATCATCGGATGATGAATACTGATTAAGTGCAAAAAACAGTAAAATAGCCGCAATTAAAGTAATTAATATACTAGATGTAAATTTTCCTCGGTTGGTTGCCTGTGGCGCAAGTACAAAAGCCCCACTAATAAATGCGCCAAGAACTGCACCGCCAATATGTGCCGCGTTATCAATCCCTGATTGCAAACCATTTACCAAAGTTAGACCTATCATGGCCATTATATTGTATAACGGGCGCTTTAACTGGTTTCGTTGTTCTATAGAAAGAGCAGGGTTATTGATGGCTTTTAAAAGGTAAATAACTGAGGCTGCGGCTAACCCCATAATGGCACCTGAAGCGCCAATACTAACAGTGATATAAACGGTATTATCGGGTAGATAAAGGCTGCTCCATGTATTTAATGAGGCTTGAGATGCCACTTCTTTTAATGCTTCTTGATATTGCCAATAAGCGCTGAAAAAGGCAGCTCCGATACCTGAAAATAGGTATATCGCGAGCATTCTAAATTTCCCATAGTTACGTTCGCATTCAATCCCAATAACAAACAAGGCCAACGTATTTAAAGCAAGGTGCATACCGCCTGAGTGCAATACCATACTGACTGGATAACGCCACCAATCCCCAGTTAATGAAAGTTGGTAAACATTGGCACCAAATAGCAATAAATTATTTTCTTGGGAATCGAGTGGGGCGGCATAATTGAGCTGATAAAAATAAACAACAATATTTAGCACCGCAATACAGAGCGTCAGGGCTATTGCCCATAGGGAAAATTTAGGTTTCTGCACAGTTGCTGCATTGAGGTCGCCAGTCATGTAAATATCCTATTAATCAGTCATGGACGTTATCTTAAATAAGTGATTTGTTTAGCGCAATTTATCATTATCTGAGAATACAGATTTTAGCTTTTTAGGGAATCGTAAAAACAAAAAAGGGGCCTAAGAGCCCCTTTCATACGCTTATTACGAATTAAAATGAAGTTCGTTTATAAGTGCGGTACTCCGGTTTCCAGAAATTACGTTCAATTGCTTCATCAAGTGCTTCATCCGAAGTTACGGTAGCAACACCTTGAATCTGTGCTTCTTTTGCAACTTGTTTAGCAATGATACGAGAAACGTGTTGGATATCAGAAAGCAAAGGTAATAACGCCCCTTTCCCTTCTTTTGCCAGAGGAGAACAGCTTGCTAACGCACGGCTGGCAGCCATTAACATACCATCAGTGACACGTTTAGCACCAGAGGCAATCACACCAAGGCCAATACCTGGGAAGATATAGGAGTTGTTACATTGTGCAATTGGGAACACTTGGTCTTTGTAAGACACTGGGCTAAATGGACTTCCTGTTGCGACTAAGGCCTTGCCATCCGTCCAATTGATAATATCTTCAGGGCGAGCTTCAACCCGCGAAGTTGGGTTCGATAATGGCATGACGATAGGGCGTTCACAGTGCTTATGCATCTCTTTAATGATTTCTTCTGTGAATAACCCAGCTTGGCCAGATACACCAATTAATATGGTTGGTTTGGCATTACGCACCACATCTAACAGTGAAATTGAATCACTGTTAACATCCCAATCAGTTAAATTTCCACTGTTTTGGGTTAATTTGGCTTGGAAGTCGAGTAAATTAGGCAGTTTATCGGTTAACAGACCAAAGCGGTCAACCATATATATGCGTGAACGCGCTTCTTCGTCACTCAGACCCTCAGATTTCATTTGGGCAATGATTTGCTCAGCAATACCACACCCGGCTGAACCGGCGCCTAAGAAAGTGACGCGTTGGTCGCTTAACTTACTACCAGCAGCATGGCTAGCTGCAATTAAGCTACCAAGTGCGACGGATGCAGTACCTTGAATATCATCATTAAAACAGCAGAGCTCATCACGGTAGCGGTTTAACAACGGCATTGCATTCTTCTGTGCAAAATCTTCAAATTGCAGCAATACATTTGGCCAGCGGCGTTTTACCGCTTGTACAAATTCTTCGAGGAATTCGTTGTATTCATCGCCAGTGATCCGTGGATGACGCCATCCCATATACAGGGGGTCATTCAGGCGTTGTGGATTATTGGTCCCCACATCAATAACGATTGGCAGGGTATAAGCTGGGCTGATCCCCCCACACGCAGTATATAAAGAGAGTTTACCAATTGGGATGCCCATTCCACCGATACCTTGGTCACCAAGACCTAAGATACGTTCACCATCGGTTACAACGATGACTTTTACGTTTTGTTTGGTGGCATTTTGTAGCATGTCGTCGATGTATTCACGGTTCGGATAAGAAATAAATAAACCGCGTGCACGACGATAAATATCAGAGAAATGCTCACAGGCTTCACCCACCGTAGGGGTATAGATGATTGGCATGACCTCTGTAAGGTGGGCATCAATAAGGCGATAAAATAAGGTTTCGTTGGTGTCTTGAATATTTCTTAAATAGATATGCTTATCAATATCTGATTTAAAATCAATTAATTGGCGGTAAGCACGCTCAACTTGTTCTTCGATGGTTTCAACTTGTTCAGGCAGTAATCCATGTAAGTTAAAACTTGCGCGTTCTTCTTCGGTGAACGCACTTCCTTTATTCAGTAAAGGAAACTCAAGCAAAATTGGGCCAGCGTAGGGTATATAGAGAGGGCGTTTTGTTTCGTATTCATGTTCCATGAAATATCACTCTTCGGACGATTAATCAACAAAGTCAGGGTAGATCCTAAGCTAAACAGCAAATATGTACAGTAAATAATGATAAAAAAGCGTTAAAAAATTTACTGAAAAATATTGTGCATATGATAAGGAGTTTAAGCGCGAAAGGGAATGAAAGCTGTCAATGGTGTACTCATTACGGTGGGTAGATCACGGTTAGGCAAGTATGAATGAATTCTTTTTATCTCAACGGTTTTTTAAACAATGGTTTAACTTCCTGATGGATAAATTCTCTTAATGTTTTTTTCACTGTTTTTAATGAGTTAGTGAGTGAAAAAATTAGTTTACTGTAAGCGAAATTATATTTTCAAACATCATATATTGCTGCAAGTTTTAAATTTATATAAGTTGAATTTTATTTTATATTTCATTTTTCACTAAGGAGTTTTATGAATTTAATTAATGGGGTGTTAAGAAATAAGCGTATTTATATATTACTTATTATGGCATTTCTAGGAGGAATGAATCACTCAAGAGCAGACTATAACCCAATAGAAACACTAAGGAATATTGACAACTATTTCTATGAAAACAAATATGGTTCATCAATTTTTGGTCGAGTTATAACAGATTATTTTTATTTGGTGATGAAAGAAAAAAACAAAACAATTAATAAAACATTGATAGACAAAATAAATTATGACCATGCATTAGAAATGCTTCAAGTATTGAAGCGAAAAGCGAGGAAACAGAGTACAGGTGAAAAAGTCTCTCATGATATGACCTATAAAGAAGCAGATGAAATACACTATCTGGTTATGTTACGTAATAAAATACCGGAAGAAGCTTGGGTTTTAGGTGTGGTATTTTCTGTATTAGATGAAAAAGAAAAAGAATTTTATTGGCAAAAAATTATGGCAGCTTCCGGAGACCGTGGCCAGGAATTATCGGTAATATACAGCTTAATGAAAGTGATGTTAGAAAAGGAAAAGAAGGCCACTAAAAAACAGAAAATCATTATTAATAAATGGTATGAACGTATGAGTAAAACATTATCTTTTGCTAAATCATAGTTTTCATTTAAATAAGTTTAAAAATTAAATGTTATATAAATGTTAAGGTTTCAATTATTATGAAATTATATTTTGGTTTGATTCTACCGTTATTATTATTCTCTCATATTTCTTATGGGGAGAACCGCCCCGGTTTTGTTTGTGGACAGTTTAATAAGAATATTATCGAAGTTCCTAGTGAGTATGTTTTTCCATTTGCTGAATATGAAGGGTATAGCTATTTTGATCCAAGGTTTGTTGAAAACAAAAAAGGGTGTGAGGCTAATTTTAGAATTCTGCCAATGAGGATGTCATGGCCAGAAATGAAACCAATTGATTCAAATGAAAATATAAAAATAATTAGAGTATCTATTGAACCACTAGATGGAGATGTTAATGGCTATCTAGAGTATAAAAGATACTTATATCTTGATAGAGGAGAGGAGAAAATAAAAGGCGAGGTATTGTATGATGAAAAAATAAATCTTTACTTTAGCGATGTTGAATTAAAGAGGATGAAAAAAAATATTGATCCGGAATATTATAAAAACAGATACTATTGGGAGTTGAAAAATAATGATGTAAATACTTTATTTGAATGTATTTGGATTCCATTTAGACAGGAGTATAGTGACTGTGATGCTATTTTTTTAATTGAAAACATTGGTGTTAAAGTTAGGTTAAATATGATTTTTGATGATTTAATTATGTGGGAAGAAATAAAGAATGATATTGTTATATTTTTAAACCAGAAAATGATAAATAGGAAATGATAAATGAATAATGTAACTAGTAGAAAAGGGAATATGAAATTAAATTGGACTGATACGTCTAAGGCTTTAAAAATATTAATTTTAACTAAAAAACCAGAATTGATGTATGAATATTTAGAAAGCAAAGGGGATCGATATGCTCCGTTAGCTAATAGTGTGGTAAAAGGGGACTCTTTTTCAGGTGCTTTTGCGTTAAATTATTTAGAAGAAGTAACAATAGAAAATGGTAAAAAATTTAATGAGGATAAAGTTAACAATATACGATTCGATATGGCTTATGGTTATGTCAAAATTTTACGAGACAGATTCACTGAGGAAGGCATAGAAATAAAAGGTGATATAACCCATGAAGAAGCAATGAAATTTCATGAACGTGTTTTTAGTAAATATGGCTTACCTGCGGAATCCTGGACCTTACAACCTGTTTTTGATGTACTATCAAACGGAGAAATAAGGGAGGTGTATTGGCAAAAGGCATTGGATGCGGTAGGTAATACAGAAAAAGAAACTGAATTAAGTTTAAGAACTTTAAATATTATGTTTGAAAGTTTATATGATGCCCCTGCTAGTAAGCAACCTCAAATACACCGTTGGCTTAGAAGGGTTGTAGACATAGACAATGCTGTGGATGGAGTAACCATTAGTCTTAAAAAGACATATGGTTCCATTGTAACACCTACAATTAAAACTAATATAGATAATATTAATGCGCTAGTGTACGAAACAGGTAATCCATTAATCGATAGAGGAACTAATAGGTTTTCATTTTGGAATTTCCCATCTGGCGATAATAATCGACTTTCTGTACAAACAGATTGGCGTGGTCAAACGGAATTTACACATAAAAATCTATTGTCTGAATATTATTTAGAAAGACCTGACTATATATTACCAGAAACAGGCTTATTTAACTCACCATCAATTAATTACCAACCTAATATTAATCATTATGATCGTATGATTGATAATTTAAGAGACAATATGTCATCAATGAATTCATTCGATAGTTCTTTTAATAACTATTTCTCAGACAGAACAGCATCAAATATTCCCTCTCGATTTTCTAGCTATTCATCAAATTCATTTTTTAGTTAGTTACTGAATTAAAGTTTTATCAATTTATTAAAAACATATGAAACATAAAAAATGGTTATTGCCAATAATTAGCTTGTTGACAATAACCATACATGGAACATGAGAGAACATTAATCCAAATAAGCTAATTCAATATTTTGGCAACCTAGTGCCTGTAATGTATTTTCGGTAACACACCAATGTTTGATAATCGCATCTTGTTTTTCAACAAATTTAGCTTGGTCGATGGCATGAATATCTTTACCTGCTAGGTTAATCATAATTAAAGCGGCTTGCAGTGGCGGTAAACTTGGGTTGAATGCGGCATTTTCTGCGTAGCGGCCTGTAAACAGTGAGCCATCTTTCAACTGTAACGCAATACCTGAATGGGCCTTACTATAAGGTGCATGGGATTGGTTTGCAGCCTCAATTGCTGCACTTAATAACCGGTCACGGCTTTGGTTTTTATAACCATGGTCAACAGTGTCTAGCAGTAGTGTAGTAATATTGAGGTCAGAGGGCCCAAATGAGTCTGGTAAATAGTGGTGTAGTACCGCAGGTGTGCGGCCTGGTAAATTCACCATAATTTTGCCACCTTCGCGTAATTCATTCATAAATTGGCGGCAGTGCCCACATGGTGTGTAATTCACGGTAATTGAGGTAATTTGTGTTTCACCTTTCATCCATGAATGGGTTATAGCGCATTGTTCTGCATGAATGACTTGCCCCATTGATACGTGGCTAAATTCCATATTGGCACCAAAGTACAAATTACCACTTGCACCGCAAGCGATTGCACCAACTTGAAAATGGGAGATAGGTGTGACGGCATAGGCTGCGGCAAAAGGTAACAATGCAAAAGCTAATTCCGAATCGTTAATACCACTTTGTGTTTTAATATTTTTAACTTGTTCTGCGGTTAACATCCCCGAAAAATCGGACTTATCGATGATAGGTCTAAGTACAGACTGTAACTTTTCTGGAAGCTCGGCCCAAGCGGCCTTAAATCTTGAATGCATGAGTTACCCTCCCTATTTAATTGTTTTCATTCTATTCAATAATACGTAGAACAATATGTGACTAAAGTCACTATTTTAAATGAAACATATGAAACAAATTCTTGAATTGAGAGAAGTATCTCATGTTTTAATGTGCGCTAGTGAGTAAGAGGCTGATTAATTCCTCTTACTCATATGATTAGTTATTTTCTTAGTGAGTTAAGCTTAGCTAAAAAGATGTAAAATGACAGGAAATATAAACGGAGCAATAAGTGAAGTGATCACACCACAGGTCATTAGTGCTAGTGAGCTATAAGCCCCTTCAATATAATTCACTTCAGCGCAACGTGCGGTGCCTAAGGCGTGAGAAGCGGTTCCCATTGCAAGGCCTCTAGACGCGTGGGTTCGAATACGCAGCACATCAAATAAGCTATGGCCGAACATGGCGCCTAAAATCCCAACAAACAACACACAAGCAGCACTAATGGCAGGGACCCCACCAACCGAATCAGCAACAGCCATCGCAATAGGGGTAGTGACCGACTTAGGTAAAATAGAACCTGCGATATCAGGGGTTGCACCTAACCAGAGTGCAATGGCTGCACCACTGAACATAGCCACTAAGCTACCAGCAAAACAAATGCTTAATAAGGATTTCCACTGAGCGCGGATCTGGTGCATTTGCTCATAAAGTGGAAAAGCAAGCGCGACGACTGCAGGTTGCAGTAAATCATTGAGTATTTTGCTACCTGCAAAATAGTGCTCATAGGATGTGTTAGTTAAAACTAATAGCGTAATAAGCACCGCTATTGTGACCAATAGTGGGTTTAAAATTGGTAATTTAAATTTTACTGACAGCTGGCGTGCTAAATAAAACACTACAATAGTTAGCGGCAATGACCACCAAATATGCGCTAGCATTAGTCCTCCCCCTTAGTTTTATCATTATTAATAACCGAAGAAATAGGTTCTTCAGGGGGTAACGGAACTTCATCTGGTTTAGCGCCAACGACAGGGCGTTCTTTATGGATATAGTTTGAACTGATAGCAACAACGACCATGACGATTAAGGTACTGACCACACAAGAAACGATGATAGGAACCATTTGTTGACTGATTAATTCATAGTAATTCATTATGCCAACACCAATAGGAACAAACAGAATGGTCATATTTTTCAATAAAATACTGCAACCGGGTTGGGCCCAGTGAGCTGGAATTATTTGTAATGCAAGCAATACAAATAAGATTAACATACCGACAATGCTGCCGGGAATGGAAAAGGGAAGTAGTGCGGAAATAAGGTTTCCGATAATCAGGCAGAGGTAAAGTATTGCAAAAGCGCACAAATATTGCCACCCCGTTATCAGTACCTGCTTAAATGACATGAGACTGGTCCTGTTATGTAATATCTATTCATCATACAATTAACTTTATAATTGTGCTACCGATCACAATAAAAAGGCAATAAAAAAGTGGGGAGTTTTTAGCTCCCCACTTATAACAAATAACTGGATTACTGCATATGCTCGTTATTTAACTTGCATACCTGGCTGTGCTCCGTTATCAGGGCTGAGCAGATAAATATCTTTTCCACCAGGGCCTGCTGCCATTACCATACCCTCTGAAATACCAAAGCGCATTTTACGTGGCGCAAGGTTTGCAACCATCACGGTTAAACGGCCTTCCAATACTTTTGGATCTGGATAAGCAGAGCGAATACCAGAGAATACTTGGCGAGTTTCACCACCAATATCTAGTTGTAATTTCAAAAGTTTATCAGAGCCTTCAACAAAATCAGCGTGTTTGATTAACGCGATACGTAGGTCTATTTTAGCGAAATCATCAAAAGTGATAGTGTCTTGGACAGGATCGTCAGCCAAAGGCCCAGTAACTTGCTGGATAGGTTTGATGCTCTCTTTTGAGGCTTCAACCATCGCATCTACTTTTGCCATTTCAATACGGTTAAATAGCGCTTTGAACGGTGCGACGCTGTGGTTCAATAATGGGGTGTTAATCGCATCCCATGCAAGTTCCGTATTTAAGAATGCTTCCGCACGTTTAGTCAGGCCTGGTAAAACGGGTTTCAGGTAAGTCATGAGAATTCGGAACAAGTTAATACCCATAGAGCAAATATCTTGCAGCTCTTGGTCTTTACCTTCTTGTTTCGCGACCACCCAAGGGGCTTTCTCATCTACGTAACGGTTAGCGATATCGGCCAGAGCCATAATTTCACGGATAGCTTTATTGTATTCGCGGTTGTTATAGTCCTCACCAATGATTTTTGCAGCATCGACAAACTGTTGGTATAGCTCAGGTTCAGCTAAGTTTGCTGATAATTTGCCATCAAAGCGTTTAGCGATAAAACCTGCATTACGGGAGGCTAGGTTAACCACTTTATTGACGATATCACTGTTCACTCGTTGTACGAAGTCTTCTAAATTCAAATCGATATCATCAATACGTGAAGATAGCTTCGCTGCATAGTAATAGCGTAAGCAATCAGCATCTAAATGATCTAAATATGAACGTGCAGTAATAAAAGTACCGCGCGATTTAGACATTTTTGCACCGTTTACCGTGACATAGCCATGAACAAATAAATTTGTCGGTTTACGGAAATTACTGCCTTCTAGCATGGCTGGCCAAAATAGGCTATGGAAATAGACGATGTCTTTACCAATAAAATGGTAAAGATCAGTTTTTGAGTCCTTATTCCAAAATTCATCGAAATCGAGATCACCGCGTTTATCACAGAGGTTTTTAAATGAGCCCATATAGCCGATAGGAGCGTCAAGCCAGACATAGAAATATTTCCCCGGCGCATCAGGAATTTCAAAACCGAAATAAGGCGCATCACGAGTGATATCCCATTGTTGTAGGCCTGATTCGAACCATTCTTGCATTTTGTTTGCGACTTGTTCTTGTAATGCGCCTGAGCGAGTCCACGCTTGAAGCATGTCGCTAAATGCAGGAAGATCAAAGAAAAAGTGTTCGGAATCACGCATTACAGGTGTAGCACCAGAAATCACCGAACGTGGATTAATTAATTCCGTTGGGCTATAGGTTGCGCTACACACTTCGCAGTTGTCACCGTATTGGTCTTCAGCTTTACATTTTGGGCAAGTGCCTTTAACGAAGCGATCAGGTAAAAACATGCCTTTTTCTGGGTCGAAAAGCTGTGAAATGGTTCGGTTTTTAATAAAACCGTTATTTTTCAGCTTCCCATAAATCAGTTCTGATAATGTTTTATTTTCTGCACTATGTGTTGAGTGGTAATTATCATAGCTAATGGCAAAACCAGCAAAATCGTCCTGATGCTCTTGGCTCACTGCTGCAATCATTTCTTCGGGAGTAATACCGAGTTGCTGCGCTTTAAGCATGATTGGCGTACCGTGCGCGTCATCGGCACAGATAAAGTGAACCTCTTTGCCGCGCATTCGCTGATAACGGACCCAAATATCAGCCTGAATATGTTCCAGGATATGACCAAGATGGATTGAACCGTTAGCATAGGGTAACGCACAGGTTACCAGTGATTTATTCGCGACTTGAGACATAGTAACTTTCTTACTTCCATTATTTGAAAAGGGTCTTTGATGTTAACCGATCAAAACCATCGCTGCTAGGGGTATAAAATATTAATTGGAAATTTGTTTAAAAAAGAAATTGTTATCTGAGACACCATAAAACTTTGTCATTCAGTTCACTTTAGGGGGGGAGATTAACTCTTCGTGGCTTTTCCTGAGCTTAGCTTCACTATTTTTTGTGTTCTCTGTTATGATTAATCTTAGTCAAAGTATATTCAGCGGATCTTCGGTAGTTTACTGAGTTTGATAAACCTAGAGACGCTATTTAGGATATACATAGTTCAAAAATATAAATAAAGGAGCCGGGATGAACGATAAATCCCCCGAGCAAAACAAACCAGAACTGTTGACTGAACAAGTCTCCAAGGTTTTGGCTTCATTTACACACCCAACGCTGCAACGTAATTTGATTGCTATTAAAGCATTACACCACTGCGCAATGTTGGACAATGTGCTGCATGTCGAGTTAGTGATGCCTTTCGTTTGGAAAGGGCCGTTTCAAGCATTAATTAGCGAAAAAACAGCAGAATTAAAACAACAAACCGGCGCACACGCAGTTGAATGGAAACTTCGTCATGATATTACGACGTTAAAACGAGCAAATGATTTGCCCGGTATTAATGGTGTTCGTAATATCTTAGCGGTGAGTTCAGGTAAAGGTGGTGTTGGTAAATCAAGTACCTCGGTAAACTTAGCATTAGCTTTGGCGCAAGAAGGGGCTAAAGTCGGTATTCTTGATGCGGATATCTATGGCCCATCAATTCCGAATATGTTAGGGACCACACTAGAGCGCCCTACATCTCCTGATGGTCAGCACATGGCACCGATAATGGCTTATGGTCTAGCAACGAATTCAATCGGTTATTTAGTTACTGACGATAATGCGATGGTTTGGCGTGGCCCAATGGCAAGCAAAGCATTAATGCAAATGCTCCAAGATACACTATGGCCAGATTTAGACTATTTAGTTATCGATATGCCACCAGGAACGGGTGATATTCAACTCACACTGTCACAAAATATCCCAGTAACCGGTGCAGTGGTTGTTACTACCCCACAAGATATCGCATTAGTTGATGCCATGAAAGGTATCGTGATGTTTAAGAAAGTGAATGTCCCTGTACTGGGAGTGGTCGAAAATATGAGTGCTCATATTTGTAGTAATTGTGGCCATGTTGAACCAATTTTTGGTACTGGTGGCGCAGAGAAATTAGCAGAAAAATACCATACTAAGTTATTAGGGCAGGTTCCACTGCATATCTCTCTACGTGAAGACTTAGACCGCGGGCAACCGACAGTTATGCGTGACCCTGAAGGTGAGTTTGCGGATATTTACCGTGAAATTGCGTCAGGTATTTCTGCACTTATGTATTGGGAAGGGGATAAAATCCCAACGGAAATTTCTTTCCGTGCGGTTTAAGTTATCGCAAAGTAGAAACCATTATTGAGCGCTAAAAGTAAACTAGCTTAATAAGTGAAATAGGGGGTAAGCGCGGCTTTTCCCCTTTTTTATTAGCAAATGTTCTGAGTTGTATTTTTCTTTTTGTTTTTTATATCTCTTATAACGGAAAAATGTTTACCTAAACTTTCTATTTTTCTGATTTATATGCTTAGCGTTTCTTTATTGCTTAATGTTCGCGTAGAATAGCAGCATATCTTGTTTAATCAGTTGTCTTCCTGCGGGTAAGCCCTAAAAGGTGATTATGAAATTTTTAATTTTTATTGTTGTTATAGCGATTATTATTTTTTACTTTTATAACCGCATTGTGGCATTGCGTGAAGCGGTTATTTCTAGTGAAACTGAAATTTCAGTTCAATTAGATCGCCGTGGAAAAGTATTTGATAGTTTGCTTGCAACGGTTAAAAAATATTTAAGCCATGAAACCGAAGTTTTCAGTAAAATTACTGAACTACGAACCCAAGCACAAAATGCAACAGGGGATAAAGCACGAGAAGCGGAAGATGCGCTGTCTAAAATGGTGACTAGTGGCGCTATCAATGTTGCGGTTGAAGCTTATCCAGAGTTAAAGTCAGATGCGATTATGGCCAATTTGCAAGAGGAAATCGTTTCTTCTGAGAATAAACTTTCTTTTGCCAAACGTGGTTATAACCGTTCATTAGAAACGTATAACGCTTATATAGCCTCAATGCCAGCTGCACTGATTGTTGGTATTATTCCGAGCTTAAAAATATCTAAGGAATACTGGCGTCTTGATGAAGAAACGATTAAATCTGAAGAATCACGTCGTATTAACTTCGATTAAATATCGTTTTAATTCATAATATTGAAAAATCATTGGGGTGCTGAGGTTCCTTCTAGACAGCATTCCAATGTTTTGTAGTATTGTAGAGAACAGGTCATTTTATGGATTTTAGAAACGTCATACGCAAAAATAATATTCGTACTCGTTTAGTTGTGATGAGTTACATTTTGCTAATGTTAGTCATTGGTTTACTGGCGGATATTGCAACGCACCCAAATGAACAGCTAGATTTGTTTGATAATGCGATGGAGTTTGTGACGTTTCAAGAGTGGCCTATAGCGACATTTATTGTTCTAGGTTTGACATTTCTTGGGTTGATTTATATTCATTTCAGAGGACATAAAATGATGCTAGCGGGAATGAACGCTAGGGAAATCACTCAGGAAAATGCAAAAAGTTCTGAAGAAAAACAACTGTTCAATATTATCGAAGAGCTTAGTTTGAGCGCTAGTTTAGGTTATATTCCACGTTTATATATTTTAGATACTGACGAGCCGAATGCTTTTGCTGCGGGGTGGAACAAACGTAATGCCCTTGTGGGAGTGACCCGAGGTTTGCTTCAAAGCCTTAATCGACAGGAGGTTCAGGCCGTTTTAGCTCATGAAGTGGGGCATATTATCCATGGGGACTCAAAATTAACCTTGTATGTGGGTATTTTAGCAAATGTTATTTTGACGGTGACCAATTTATTTAGCCAAATCTTTATTCGCACGGCTGGGCGAAGCAGAAATAATGCCGCTAATAAGGCTCAAGTTATTTTACTAGTCCTTAATTTCGTTTTACCGTGGATAACACAAATTCTTTATTTTTACTTATCTCGCACACGTGAATATATGGCAGATGCAGCCGCAGTCGATCTGACATCTGATAACCAAGCCATGATCAGTGCGTTGAAAAAAATATCTGGGAAGCATGAAACCCATGAGTACGATGAGCGAAGTACTGGTCAGGCTTATCGAAAAGCGGCTTATATTTTTAATAAGGGAGATTCAGTTTTTTCTACACACCCATCTATTGAAAACCGCATTGCTGTCTTGGAAGGTAAAAAGCAATTTTAATAGTAAAATAAATACAGCGAGTATTGATTAGCGGCTTTTCTTCAAATATTGGCGTTTTTTTAGCAAACTTTGCCGAGGGATGCTGGAACAACACGTCATTACCCCCTATAATTCCGCCAACATAACATTTCTATGTTATGTATTTTCATTTCTAAAATATTTAACCAGGTTATCATTTTATGACTGACATAGCGCATCACTGTACCATTGTAGGTATATCGGGAGCCTCTGCATCTGGCAAAAGCTTAATTGCAAGCACTCTATATCGAGAACTTAGGGAAAAGGTCGGTGATCATAATATAGGTGTTATTCCAGAGGACTGTTATTATAAAGACCAAGCAGATATTCCAATGGAAGAACGGCTTAAAGTAAACTATGACCATCCTAATTCAATGGATCACAGCTTGCTTTATGAGCATCTTAAATCACTGAAAAGTGGTCAAGCAGTAGAAATTCCTCAATACGACTATGTCGCTCATACTCGCAAACAAAAAACCATTACGTTTAAACCTAAAAAAGTCATTATCATTGAAGGCATTTTATTGTTAACTGATAAACGCTTACGTGGTGAGATGGACTTTTCTATTTTTGTTGATACTCCACTCGATATTTGCTTGATGCGCCGCATTAAACGTGA
Organism: Providencia sp. AGC89; assembly: GCF_053543535.1. NCBI lineage: Bacteria > Pseudomonadati > Pseudomonadota > Gammaproteobacteria > Enterobacterales > Morganellaceae > Providencia > Providencia sp. AGC89. The sequence continues at coordinate 161,586 of NZ_JBIXLP010000091.1, read as the reverse complement.
TGTAAATGAAAGGGGCAGAACACTTGATTCTGTCATCGAACAATATAATAAAACTGTGCGCCCAATGTTTTTGCAGTTTATTGAACCGTCTAAGCAATATGCTGATATTATTGTACCTCGCGGTGGTAAAAACCGGGTTGCGATAGATGTCTTGAAAGCAAAAATTGGTGAATTCTGTCAAGATTAACAAATTAGCGCAGAGACTAAAATAATGAAGGGGGAAACAACCATGCGTCTATGTGACCGCGATATTATTCAATGGATGGATGATGGTAAATTAGTCATTAGCCCACGCCCACCCGTTGAACGGATTAATGGTGCAACCGCTGATGTTCGACTGGGTAATCAATTCCGTGTTTTTCGTGGGCATACCGCTGCATTTATTGACCTGAGCGGTCCCAAAAATGAGGTTAATGCCGCGTTGGATCGTGTAATGAGCGATGAAATCGTGCTAGGTGAAGATGAACCATTTTTCCTACATCCAGGGGAATTAGCACTTGCAGTGACGCTTGAGTCTGTTACGCTCCCTGACAATCTTGTTGGTTGGTTAGATGGTCGTTCTTCACTAGCAAGGCTGGGTTTGATGGTGCACGTAACAGCACATCGAATCGATCCCGGCTGGCATGGTCAAATCGTGTTAGAGTTTTATAATTCTGGGAAATTGCCTTTAGCGTTACGTCCGGGTATGGTGATCGGTGCTTTAAGTTTTGAGCCATTATCTGGTAGTGCAGACCGCCCATATAATAGCCGTCAAGATGCTAAATATAAAAACCAACAAGGTGCAGTAGGTAGCCGGATTAGCGAAGACTAAGCACTGTAATTTTGCGGAACTTGTTGTTCTTGAAGGATATGAGAAGCAATTTCCGCCCATTTTCAGGGATAGCCGTGGTGTAAGTTCGCTTTTATGATGGGCGCTGGTGGGTTTTAAGAGAGGGAAGCATGAAACGTTTTTTAACGACATTGATTATTTTACTTGTGGTCATTGTTGCGGGTTTGACAACACTTGTGATGCTAGTAAACCCCAACGATTTCCGTCATTACATTGTGGAACAAGTAGATAAAAAAAGTGGATATCAGCTTGAATTCAATGGGGATATGCGTTGGCATGTTTGGCCTACACTCAGTATCATTACGGGGCCGATATCTCTCACTGCTCCTAATGCGACAACTCCTGTTCTTAGTGCGGAAAACATGCGCCTAGATGTTGAATTATGGCCGCTTATTTCTCATAAGCTCTCCGTTGAGCAAATTGTGATTGATGGTGCGGTCATTCGCAAAACACCAGAAAGCGAACCCAAAATTCACACTAATGCCCCAGTAGCCCCTGGCGGAACAGCGCCATCATCCTCTCCAACAGAAAAAACTAATTGGTTATTAGATATAGAAAAAATCAATATATCCAATAGCTTAGTTATCTGGCAAACTGCTAAAGACGAATTTAATTTACGAAATATAAATTTATCATTGAAAAAAAGTGATAAAAAACAAATCGCAGCCAAATTCAGTGGTAACTTGAATAAAAACCAGCAAGAACTTATTTTTGATACACGGGCTGATATAGATTTATCTAATATTAATCAAAAGATTAGTGGGAAGTTGACACAATTTGACTATAAATTAAGTGGTGTTGATTTACCCGAAAACGGTATAGAAGGGCAGATTACCAGCGATTTCCTGTATTCAAAAGGGAAAATAGAAAATGCAAGTTTGAGTAATTTGTTGATCAAAGCCAATGAGAGTAGCTTAACGGGCAATATCAGTATCCAATTAACAGATATCCCAAAAGTGGCGATTGAGTTAGTTTCAGATAAATTAGATTTAGATAACTTACTTGGTACAGCAGCGGCTGATTCTAATTCAACGGCTGAGACAAATAATAACCGTGTCGGTGTTAAACCTGTGATATCAGGTTCAAATACTCAACAGTATGATTTATCTGGTTTACAGTCTTTTACCGCAGATATTAATTTAGCTATTAATCATTTAGTTTATCGTGGAATGACAGTAACTGATGTGGTTTTTGAGGCACAAAACCAAGCTCCACGTTTTAGCGTTGCTAAACTGCAAGGGAAAGCGTTTGGTGGGGATTTCTCATTGCCCGTCACCTTGAATTACCGCTCAACTCCTGCTTATGTTTCAGCTAAGCCAAAATTTAACCATATCGATTTAACACCATTACTAAAAGCATTTAATATGCCGCAGAAAATAAGCGGTATTATTTCGTTAAATGCAACCTTATCGGGTATTGGGTATGATGATTATGCGGTAAAAAACCAATGGCAGGGGCCGGTTAGCTTTGAATTGAGAAGTGCCAAATTACAAGGCTTGAATATCCCACAACTAATTCAGCAGTCGGTTTCTCGTGTTACGAATAAAATAAATGCTCCCGTTAATACTGGTAATTATACGGAAGTAGATTTATTCAAGGTAGCTGGTATTTTGAATAAAGGTAATTTAAATATATCCTCCATGCAAGCGACCTCTGCCTTGGTTAATATTAATGGTCAAGGGAATATGAATATCCCTAATGAAACTATAGATGTTAATTTAGGTGTGAATATCGCCAATGGTTGGGGAGGGGATTCACGCTTGGTTAAACAGCTACAAGAGATGACAATTCCTCTGCGGATATACGGTAGCTGGTATAGTTTACAGTACCAGCTAGATGTGGAAAAACTCTTGCGAAATGAATTACGAACTCAAGCTAAAGAAGCCATTGGTAATTTCTTAAAAAAAGAAGAAAATAAAGGGCTTAATGATTTATTAAACGCGCTTTAACTTAAAAAAACGCCCTTTATTGGGCGTTTTTTATAAGTGCAAATGGACATTAATAGTAGCCATTTCCATTTTTATAATCTTCTTGCCTTTGTTTTGTGTTTTCAAAGGTATTGTTAGTCTGCTTAACTGAACTATCCCTAGATAAATAGTTATTTCTTCCTTCACTTTTTATAAATTTTCCAGCTGTATTATTTAATTTATCTTCTAATTTGCTAAGCGTTTTTTCTTTATTACTATTGTGCTGATAAGTTGAACGCCCTAATTCATTCTTATAGTGTTGAATATTATCTTTTAAGTTTAATAATATGTTATTAAACTTATTCATTGTATCTTTAGGTAGGGTAATTTTACACCTTCGACCATCTGAGGTGCCTATTTTTTTTATTTGTTTAGAAATTAAATCTAAGCTTTTAGATATGTGATTTCTTAAATCCTTGATATCTTGCTTATGGATTGTTTTCTCTGATGTAATCAGTAATTCTTTTTTGGTTAAGGCATCAATAGATTTATTTTCTGAGAGTTTACTCGTGGTCTCTTGACTAGATAACTCTTTCATTTGGCTGTTTTCTAAAAAGCGGACTTTCTTTTTAGAAGCCATAGGATATTGTTCAGTATTATTTTGAAGTCGATTCGCGGTAACAGCAACCTTTCCTGATGATTTATTTGTAGTTTGATTAATCTTCTGTGTTTGCAACGTATTTATATTTGGAGACTGAGTTTTTATATGCATAGTGTGACCTTTATTAAAGATTAGGTATATTCAATGCTATAAATTATTCAGTATTTCAATGATTATTCTTTTAAAAAACGATGTTGTTTTTATTTACCGCTATTAAATAGCCATTTCTTACTAAAAGTGAAACAAAAAATACCGGCTCAGAGGCCGGCATTTATTTTGTTTAGAACTAAAGGTTAGTCATCTTCAAATTCATAGCCATCACCTTCAGGTGCTGGCGGTGTAATGAGCACTTTATTAACACGATGACTGTTGACTTCAAGTGGTTGGAATACGCAGCCATTGATAGTCACTTGTTCGCCTACTTCAGGAACGCGCTGTAAGTGTTCCATTAGTAAACCTGCAATTGTTTCATATTCACGCTTATCGTCTAATTCCATTGGGATAAACATGATCAGGTCTTCAAGTGGCATAAAGCCGTTGGCAATCCAAGTACCATCATCCAGTTTTTGAATATCGTGGCGTGAGTCATTTTCTTCATCACCAACGGGCAAGTTACCCGCGATTGTTTCCATTACGTCGGTCAATGTGACGATACCTTCGATAGAGCCAAATTCATCCACAACAAACGCAAAGTGTGTATGGGCTTTACGGAACTGTTCTAATGCTTTTAATAGTGATAACCCTTCAGGGAAAATTAGAGGTTGCGTGATTAATGCACGCAAATTAAGCGGTTTACCACGAAGCTGTTGTTTGACTAAATCCATTACATGAACAACACCAACAGGTTCATCACTAATTGTTTCATCTATAACCACTAAGCGTGAATGCGGGTTTTTCTCCATCAATTGCAGTAAATCGGCGGAGGATTTATTGATGTCGAGGTAATCCACATCATGACGTGAGGTCATAATACTCTCAACGTTACGTTGTGCCATACCTAAGACACGCGCAATCATCAAACGTTCTTGCGGGTCAAAAACAGATTGGTTATCCGCAATCAGATCTGATGTGTGAGGGTCTAATTCGCCTCTTTCTGCTTTACCACTTAAAATACGCAATACCGCTTCAGCAGTACGTTCGCGCAGAGGCCTTGTTCCCGTCAGGAATTTACGGCGATTGAACTGCGCAAATTGGTTAAGAACTTCAATCATGATAGAGAAGCCGATCGCAGCATATAAGTAGCCTTTCGGTATGGCATAACCGAAGCCTTCGGCAACTAAGCTGAAACCAATCATAAGTAAGAAGCTTAAACACAGTATGACAATGGTGGGGTGGTTATTGACAAAGCTAGTCAACGGTTTACTTGCCCAAATCATCAACAGCATTGCAATAGTGACTGCGGCAATCATGACGCCAATATGGTCAACCATACCGACAGCTGTAATGACAGAGTCAAGAGAGAAAACCGCATCAAGAACAATGATTTGTGCAACAACAGCCCAGAAATTCGATGTTTTTCGTTGAGTATTAGTGTGCTCGTCTTTACCTTCTAGTCGTTCGTTTAGCTCCATTGTTGCTTTGAACAATAGGAATAGCCCCCCGATCAACATGATCAGATCTCGAGCGCTGAAAGGATGCTCAAAGAGTGTCAATATTGGTTTCGTTAGCGTAATTAGCCATGACAGGCTAAAGAGCAGGACAACGCGCATGATAAGTGCAAGCATAAGCCCCGTTACACGGGCTCTATCACGCAACTTAGGCGGGAGTTTGTCAGCTAGAATGGCGATGAAAACGAGGTTATCTATACCAAGAACGATTTCTAGAACGATAAGGGTAGCGAGGCCCGCCCAAATCGAAGGATCTGCGATCCATTCCATACAGTTTGTTTTACCTTCTGATATGACGGCTTATGCCGACAGGTGAATAATGCGGTTTGTTGAACTAAATATCAATAAAAATTCACTTTAGTTAGATATTTTTTGACAAAAAAAGTCGTGAATACGTCATCGATTGCATCAATAACTACCATGCTGCACAATCCTAGGTTAATATGTGATCCCGTTAACAGAATGTCAGCACTATCAAGGCTGACTTGGTCCTAATCAGACAGGAGTTTTTCATGTCAAAGCAGCAGATTGGTGTTGTCGGAATGGCTGTCATGGGGCGCAATCTTGCGCTGAACATTGAAAGTCGCGGTTATTCAGTGTCTATCTTTAACCGTTCTAAAGATAAAACAGATGAAGTTATCGCCGAAAATCCAGGGAAAAAATTAGTTCCCAACTATACAATTGAAGAGTTTGTTGACTCTCTGGAAAAACCACGCCGCATCTTGTTGATGGTTAAAGCGGGTGAAGCAACAGACAAAACAATTGCCTCGCTGACTCCTCATTTGGACAAAGGTGATATCTTAATAGATGGTGGTAACACTCTTTATAAAGATACTATCCGTCGTAATCGCGAATTATCTGAACAAGGTTTCAACTTCATCGGTACAGGTGTTTCTGGTGGTGAAGAAGGTGCATTGAAAGGCCCTTCAATCATGCCTGGCGGTCAAAAAGAAGCTTATGAATTAGTTGCTCCAATTTTAAAAGAGATTGCAGCGAAAGCAGAAGGCGAGCCATGTGTGACTTATATTGGTCCAGATGGTGCAGGGCACTATGTCAAAATGGTTCACAATGGTATCGAATATGGTGATATGCAATTAATTGCAGAAGCATATTCATTGCTAAAAGGCTCATTGAACTTAAGTAACGAAGAATTGGCAGACACCTTTGCAGAGTGGAATAAAGGTGAGTTAAGCAGCTATTTGATTGAAATCACAGCAGATATCTTCAAGAAAAAAGATGAAGATGGTAAATATCTGGTTGATGTGATCCTTGATGAAGCAGCAAATAAAGGGACAGGTAAATGGACTAGCCAAAGTGCTCTTGATTTAGGCATTCCTCTGACTCTGATCACTGAATCTGTATTTGCGCGTTATATTTCATTCTTGAAAGACCAACGTGTAGCCGCCTCTAAAGTATTAAGTGGCCCAGTATTAAAAGCAGTTGATGGTGATAAAAAAGCATTTATTGAGAAAATTCGCCGTGCGTTATATCTAGGTAAAATTGTTTCTTATGCGCAAGGTTTCCAACAGCTGAAAGCGGCATCAGATGAATATAATTGGGACCTCAACTACGGTGAAATCGCGAAAATTTTCCGTGCGGGTTGTATTATTCGTGCTCAATTCTTGCAAAAAATCACTGACGCTTATAACCAAGATGCAAAAATTGCCAACTTGCTGTTAGCGCCATATTTCAAACAAATTGCCGATGAATACCAACAAGCTCTGCGTGATGTTGTTTGTTATGGGGTGCAAAATGGCATACCTACACCAACGTTCTCAGCAGCAATTTCTTACTATGATAGCTACCGTTCAGCGGTATTGCCTGCAAACTTAATCCAAGCGCAGCGTGACTACTTTGGTGCTCACACTTATAAACGTACGGATAAAGACGGTGTTTTCCACACAGAATGGATGGAATAATCCGTCATCATTGATTATTGATGACATAAAAGGCGCTAGGTTTAGCGCCTTTTTTGACTTTTAAGCACCGTAAAATGGTTAATTTATAACGATGAGTAAATCGCTTATTCGGTATCGAATATAGCTTTTTTATAATTTATAACAGCGAATATTTTTAAATTATATTTTATCGAGTCTAGGCATGGTTTATGCGTAACTTTCTTATTTTATTGCTTTTATTAGTATTACTTGGTCCATTAGGGATTGATTTATATTTGCCGACAATACCTGATATTGCGAGGGATTTAGGTAGCAGTGAGTCGGTGATCCAGTCAACGATAGCACTGTTCATTCTCGTTCTGGGGTTAGGGCAATTAATTTCGGGCCCACTAGTGGATAGATATGGACGAAAACCTGTCGCGATTGCAGGTATGGTGCTATATATCATCGGTGCAGGTGTTGCGATTGTAGCAACGACACCGGCAGTATTTATTGCTTCTCGTTTATTGCAGGGAGTTGCGGTTTGTTGCACTTCTGTAGTGGCTTTTAGTTGTGTGCGCGACCGGATGAATGGTACAGAAGCGGCGCGAGCTTTCGGTTTTCTAAATGGTACACTCAATATTGTTCCTGCATTGGCCCCATTATTAGGGGGGGTATTGGCAGAGGCTTGGGGGTGGCGCGCGCCATTTTGGTTCCTTGCACTGTATGCGTTGGTAATATTAGTACTGATTATCATATTATTACCGGAAACACGGCCAACAAATTTGCCAGCAGTAAAAACGACCCAACTTAAAACCTATTGGCGGATTTTGGGTGACCGTCAATTTATCATTTTTGCTTTGGTTAATGCAGGGACTATGGGGATGGCACTAACTTATGTTTCCCTTGCGCCCAGTGTTCTAATGGGGGATGCACAACTTACCCCACTAGAATTTTCTATTGTATTTGGAATAAATGGTTTTTGGATCATGTTTGCCAGCTATATTGCCAATTACTTTATTCATAAAATTGGCCGGCCAACTTGTTTATTAGTGGGCAGTACGATGATGGCATTAGGTTGTTTAGGGTTGCTGCTTGGTTTTATTTTACTCTCTGAACAAGTGCAAAATCATTGGGCTGTGTATATGTTACCTGTCGCATGTGCTTGTACCGGCCTTGCCTTTATGATGGGCACCGCAACAAGTTATGCCTTAGAACCATTTGGTAACGAAGCCGGGACGGCTTCTGCGTTAGTGGGGTTTGTGCAAATGGCAGGAGGAGCAGGGTTAGGGTTATTTGCCATTGCTTTACCTATCGCCCCGAAACTATCCCTAGCGATAGTTATGTTAATTGGTTGTATTTTTGGCTTAGTTGCAAGAAAGGCGAGCTTAAAATTAACTAAAGACGAAAGTCATTAATTATTAATGCTATTCAAGGCTCGATTAGCTAGCAATGTTAATTGAGCCTTGAGATTACTTTATGCTAATACCTTATATCAACATTAAACTATTTCCCCATTAATTGTTGTTGGGTGTTTTAGGGTTTTTATTTCGATATCTTCAGTGTGAACTATTTTATTATTAACATAAATATTCACTTTTACTGGGTTAAGCTTCCATTCAATATTGACATGGTATTTATTCATCAGGCCCTCTTTCATTCTAAAGGCATGCAGTTGGTATTTATTAATTGTGCCATCTTGTAATATTACTTCTAAATATGGTGAGTCAGGGGAAATGTGTTCATCAGGTCGATAAACCATGCCGAAAGAACCATAGAGAGGTATACAGCTTTGCCTTTCAAACTTGCCGTCGGGGTCATAAAACCCGGTTAAGGTAATAATAGGGACGCCTTGTTTATCAGGTTTTTTATATATCCCTTGGCTCTCTATTTTTTGCCAAGTATGGCCATTCGAAATATAAGATAGTATTTTGTCTTTAGTTATTTTACTTTCAACGCTATTGACGATTACGTTACTACTCCAGTCTGCAAATGAGCTTATTTTTATGATTGAGCCTTTATTTTTAGGCGTGGCAGGAGGGAAAATCATATTAGGAGTATGGTAGCCATTACCACTTTGTATGTGAATAAACTTATATTTCTCTGCAAAAGTATTAAGTTTTTCATCGGTTAAATTTTCCCCATTCTTTGTCGAATAATGAAAGAATATAAGTTCTGAAAGATCAGGGCTGGCATCTACCATTTCTGCTTTTTCAGAATCCCATTTTTTATAACCAGTCGTCGATTCAGGGGAAAATATATAACTATTTTGAAGCCGTTTTTGAATTGCAGCTAATGAATTTGGTGTGTAAGCGGTAAAAGAATTATAGTTTGAGTCGAAAGGGTAGCCACTAGACATTGCATCAGTATTAAATACCCCGTCGTGTGACAAGTTAGGAATAAAATAATTGTACTCACAATCCCATAGCCATGATGAGTTTTTTTTATCGGGTGTGGTGTGTGTTCCGCCTTCAGGACCGCCGTGATAATCACCTAAGCCAAAATTATGACCTAATTCATGGCTAACCTCATTTCCCTTTGATTCATATAATGTGGCTTTTCCACCGCCTCCCGACCAACCATGATGTTGTATGCCATTTTCGTATACGCCAACAGAATTATGCATGGTTACTTGGAATGTGGGGAGAAATGATGGAGCTGATGCCTGAGAACTATTAATACCATAGTTGGCTGAATTAATGCCGTCAGAAATGAGGTCTTTGGCAATCTCATGTCGCATATTCCCGTCATGACCACCCCCTTCGCCTGTTGCTTTATCAATAAATAGCTCACCACGAGGGGTAACAACTTGAGTTAAGTAGACGGGGTCAAAACGAGTTACAATCAATGTCGCAGCGGGGACTGTTTGGCCATATTGGCGGTTTAACTCATGGTTATTTTGAAAGTCAAACTCATTCCTTGGGGGGGTTAACATACCAATATCTATAGTGTTAATCATCAGGATATTGGGAGCACCAATTTTCACATCATTAAGCGCTCCTGTAGACTCAAGGGTATTGAACTCAAAGCGTATCCCCGGTTTTATATATTCTTTAGGAATGATAGCTGACCAAGTATTTTCTGAATAGGCGAGGTTTTCAAGCGGGGCGCTTGTGGTAGGTTCTGTTATCGGGAGCCATTTTTTTTTAATATCATAAATAAAAGTGATTTTTTCGCCTGTTTTTAGCTCATATTTTTTACTGCCGTAGAAAATAGAACTGGTATAAGAAGCTTCGGATGAAAACATAACTTTCTTATTATGGAAAAAGTCATTAGCGTTAAGTCGAAATTTTGGCGCCCAATTCCCATCACTAGTTGCTATTTTTATCGTTTCATTGTGTGCGATTAGCTGGTTAAAAGATTCACTATCATTGGTGATTTTTTGGATTTGTGAGTTATCACTAATGAGTAAGTCATATAAACTGCCGTCTATTATAGAAGGTGAAATAGCTAATGGTGGGGGAGCAGCAATGGGAGTGTTTTCCCATACGCCATCAAAGTTACAAACGAGAAGTCGTTGTTCACCTTTTTTCAGTGAGACAATATTATTATTGAAGCTAATCTCCGTTTGTTTTTTAGTTTTGGATGAAAACAGTATTTTTTTACCACTATGCTGCTTGTTATTAATTAAGTAAATTTTTTTAACCCAATCATTATCTGTTAATTCAAGTTCTATACTCGAGTGAATTTTAAAATATTGGTCTAAATTATTTGTGTCAGTTCTGCCCTCTTTTCGGGGGGCGAGTAATTGAGTAAATCCTTTTAGTTTAAATTCGAAAGAAGATGGTGTAACCCGGTAGTACTCAGATATTTCTACATCCTTCTTTGTTTGCCATCGGCCATTTCCATCACAAATAAAAATAAGGCTGTTGTTTTTTTTCAGTGAGGTATGCTTATTACCATATTCAATTTTTACGGTTTTATTTGAATCATTGTAAATAGAGATGTATTTATAGCTATATTCAGTATTATTATTAATTACAAAGGTTTTCTGCGGGGAAGGGTCATTGAATATTATGTTTATTTTATCATTTATTTTAATTAACTTATCAAAGTAAATGGGGTTTTCTGTTGCCTTTTTTAGGTCATCATTATGGTTAATAGTCAGGTCAAATTTATTTGTTTTATTAAAATAGCGAGGTAATAAGTCAGTTTCTGGAATATGGTTATTTGCAGTGGGGGGGAGTTTTGAAGGGGGAAGAAGCTCTTTAGTTATTAATAAGTTGTTTTTTTTATCAAATAT